>JALTZJ010000034.1 GCA_027046245.1 Acidilobaceae archaeon | reverse complement strand
AGGAGTTCGCTAGGAGCAGGGTACCGCCCGAGATAGGCTTTAAAATAGTACTGCTAGACGAGGCAGATAACATGACTAGCGACGCCCAGCAGGCCCTCAGACGCCTCATGGAACTCTACAGCGCCACCACTAGATTCATCCTTATAGCAAATTATCCCTCTAAGATAATCGATCCTATTCAGAGTAGGTGCGCCTACTTCAGGTTCACACCGCTGAAGAAGGAGGACGTAGTAGAGCGGCTCCGTTGGATCGCAGAGCAGGAGGGCGTCGAGTACGATGAGGAGGCCCTTGAGGCTATATATGAAATTAGCGAGGGCGACATGAGGAAGGCAATCAACATACTCCAAGCAGCCAGCTACCTAGGCAGGGTGACAGTGGATGCCGTGTACAAGGTAGTAGGTATGGCCAAGCCACGTGAGGTTAGGGAGATGATAAAGCTGGCTCTCCAAGGCGACTTCATGGCCGCCAGGCAGGAGCTAAGGAGGCTGATGATAGAGTATGGGCTTAGCGGTGAAGACGTTGTTAGACAGATCCACAGGGAGATATTCAGTAACGAGTTGAAGATACCTGAGGAGCTTAGAGTAATGATAGCAGACTACCTAGGCGAGGTCCACTTCCGACTAGTCGAGGGCAGCGATGACGATGTTCAGCTCAGTGCCTTCCTAGCCTGGCTCACCATGCTCGGTAGAAGGGTGCAGACGCAGTGAGGAGACGCACTAGGAGCCTACCCTGGGTGATAAAATACAGGCCCAAGAGGATCGATGACGTCGCCAACCAGGATCAAGCGAAAAAAGCGATCATACCGTGGATAAAGAAATGGCTCTCAGGGCAGCCACCCGATAAGAAGGCTGCACTCCTCTACGGTCCTCCAGGCGTGGGCAAGACCAGCCTTATAGAGGCCATAGCCAACGAATACGACCTAGAGCTCCTGGAGCTCAACGCCAGCGATTATAGGAGGAGGAGTGATATCGAGAGGATAGTCGGAGTAGCTGCCAAGAGGAGGAGCCTCTTTAAGAAAGGTATAATAATACTGCTTGACGAGGTCGACGGGATTAATCCTAGGGAGGACGCTGGCGGCATCGAAGCCCTAATCAATATCATCAAGGAGACTAGGAACCCCATCGTTATGACCGCCAATGACCCATGGAAGGACCAGTTGAAGCCCCTTAGAGATCATTGCCTCCTCGTTGAGTTCAAGCCTCTAAGCATGACCGTGATCGTGGGGGTTCTAGAGAGGATATGCGAGGCGGAAGGCGTGTACTGTGAGAGAGAGGCTCTCCGCTACATAGCCGAGCAGAGCCAGGGGGATCTAAGAGCCGCGATAAACGATCTCCAGGCCGTCGCAGAGGGGTACGGAAAGGTCACTATAGGGATCGTGCGGGAGGTGCTCAGGTACAGGAGGGAGAAGACCATAGATATCTGGAGGACCCTCAACGAGATATACTACGCTAGGGCCGCCTGGCAGGCCAAGAGGGCAGTGACCCAGAGCGAGAAAGACTACGAAGAGCTACTAGCCTGGCTCAACGACAACACCCCCAAGAAGCTAGTCCACCCAGGAGACCTCTATAGGGCCATGGATGCCCTCTCACGAGCAACACTATTCCTGTCCAGAGCGAAGTACGGAGGCCACTGGAGCCTTCTAAGCTACGTCTTCGACCTAATGGGTCCCGGAGTGGCGTTTGCCAGGCAGGAAGGAGAAATAGGGAAGGCCCGATACAGCTACCCCGAGAGGATCAGGCTCCTAGCACAGACTCGACAAGTGAGAGAGGTAAGAGAGAGGCTCGCGGAGCTGCTTGCATCGCGTCTACTAGTGAGTAAGGCTACCGTCAAGAGAGAGATCATACCGCTACTTATCGCTGTGTTCAGGCACGCGAGTGACCCTACGAGGCCTGCAGAGATAGCGCTAAGCTATGGATTCACGGAGGAAATGATAGCCTACCTTGCAGGCACAAGGAAACGGGAAATCCTAAGGGCTATAGAGAAGCTGAAGAAAGCCAGAGCCGAGGAGGCTGCACCAGCGCGGAAGACTGAACCAGCGGAGCCCGTGAAAGCTGCTAGGACGCCCGCCACTGGGAAGCCTAGAGGCGAGGAGAAGGAAACAAGGAGGACTGCTACCCTCGACTGGTTCCTAGGCGGATCACCCTCCGGGTCCGGCAGCAGCCGAGGCAGGGGCTCGCGACGGAGGAGCAGAAAACGGTAATTTAGCTGCCCTTAAAGCCTCCCTAGGTCTCTCCCCCTAGTAGCCTGCGTGCTGCTAGTCCCAGTAGGGCTAGTCCCGCTGCCGCTCCTAGCGCTAGGGCTGCGCTGCTCGTTAGCCTGCTACTCCTCTGCTCCTCTTCTAGTTCAGCGAGCCTATTGCTAGTCTCGTCCTGCTGTTTTTCTAGTTCCTCTACAGTTTTTCTCAGCTCTTCCACGGCTTTTCTGGCCTCGGCTAACTCGCTCTCTAACCCGTCTATTCTATCTTCGTGGCTGACTATAGCCTCCTCTGCGGCTGCAAGTTTCTCGTTCACCTTCTCTAGTGATTCCTGGATAGTAGCGGCTTGTCCTTGTAGCTCGTCTATGCTCCTCCGGAGCTCTTCTAGCGTCTGGGTCACTATGCTTAGCTGCCCGTCTATTTCTCGTAGCCTATCATTTACATTCTTGTCCAGCAGTGATAGACTCTCTTTGACCTGTCTCAGCCCCTCGCTCAACTCGTTTAGAGAGGAGCTCGTCTCTGCTTCAAGCCTTTGCAGGTTCACGTTTAGCTCTGCTATTTGTCCGTTTAGTAGCGTCACGTTCTCCTGCGTTTCTAGTAGATCTTGCTTCACCTGGTCTAGACCCTCTTCTAGGCTTGCTATTCTCTGTAGCGCCTCTGCTAGGCTTGCCTCTACCGTGTCTACCCTTGCCGAAAGAGATGCTAGGTCTCGTGAGAGCCTGTTAACCTCGTTTTCGAGGTTAACGGTTCTTTCCTGTAGCCTGTCAAGTCTTAGGCTCAGCGTGTCTATCCTCGCTGTTAAGACTGCTAGAGCCTCCCTCACACTTCTTAACTCGCTCCTCAAGCTATCTATTGACGACGCTAGCGATTGCAGCTCCGCAGAGAGCCTATTTATCTCTCTCCACTGCTCCTCGTTTACAGCGCTCTGCTCTTCTAGCCCCGCCTTTACAGTTTCAAGCCCAGCCTTGAGTAGTTCAAGCTCTCCCCTAAGTGATTCTAGTTCATCTTCTATTATGCTTAGCCTTGCTATTTCGGCCTCTAGCGCGTCTACCCTGGCTTCTAGGAGTAGTAGCCTGTCCTCTAATTCTACGAGTCTGGCCTGTATCTCGTCTAGATTGCCCGTGGAGATGGTTCTAAACGCGACGTCTACTTTCGTGGTCGCGGCCATAGGGTATGCGGCTACGAAGGGGAATGGATTGAGGTAAGCCACTGCTCTCACTGTCAGGAGCAACGTTGAGGGTGTCGAGTCGGGGCCTGTACCGTCCCATACCACCGTTTGAATAGGGAGAGTGTAGGAGTAGATATCTAGACTGTAAATCCCGGATTGCGGCGCTTCCAGGGGGACGGGTAGGAAGCCCCAGTCGTATATTGTTGTCTCGAGCGATATCCTTTCTCCGGGCTTGAGCGGCTCTACTAGGGATGCTAATGCATAGGCTAGCGTCTGGCCCGTGTCAGCATCGTTAAGCCTTATGAGCAGGCCTGCAATCCCTGGCGTCGAGGCTGACGCTGTCACCGTTATGAGTGCTTCCCCGCCTGGGGGCAGAGTTATTGATGGCGGATCTACTAGCGCCTGGCCGGAGGCGCCGGGAGCTAGTAATCCCGGCATTACCTGTGCCGAGGCTACCAGTGTGACTTCAGCAGAGCTGAGGTTCACTACTTGTAGTGTGAGGCTGGAGCCGCTCCACAGTGATGCTGTCGGCAGCTGCGCCTCCGCCCTCGATATACCCTCTCCTATGAAGGCCGCCGCTACCAGTTTCTCAGCTGCTCCAGCAGCGTCGACCCTTGTGCCGCCGAGCCTGACAAGGTCCCAGTCGATGATGCTTAGTGGGTCGCCGCCTGCCACTAGCAGTGCTTCGAGGCTCAGGGCATCCGCTTCTGGTAATAGCTGTCTTAGTAGTGCAAGCGTGCCTGAGGCCATGGGTGCCGAGAAGCTAGTGCCGCTAGCAGTCGTGGTTGATCCGAGCTCTAGTGGTAGTAGCACTGTCAGATTCTCTCCAGGCGCCATAACGTGTGGCGCAGGCCTTAGGAAGGGATCCGGACCTCTGCTGCTGAAGAAGCTTGGATCCCCTAGGGGACTGTAGCTTCCAGCGCAGAGTGCTGAAGCACAGAAGGGGTTTACACTGCTTGTAGCAGGCCCCGCATTGCCGGCCGCTACGACAACGTTTATGCCGTAGTCGTGTCTTAACTGTTCAGTGAGCCTCGCTAGCTCGGCGAACAGAGCGCTGTAATCGTCTATCGGGTCTAGCATGTAATACCAGTTCCAGGGTAGAACTACAGTGCCGAAGCTGAGGTTTATGACGTCAGCATCGTCTCCTGTGCCTAGCTGGCCGTCGGGCCCCCTAGCCGCGGCTAGTATCCCATTATATATGTCACTTAGATACGCGCCGCCGCAGCTCAGCTCCGGCCTAGCTATTATCACGTCGTATAGGGTTGCGTCTGGTGCTATGCCCCGTAGCTCTGTGCCCTCGCTGAATATAATTCCCGCAACCATTGTTCCGTGGGCTGAGTACGGGAGCCCTAGGCCCTTGCCACAGTAGCCTGATTGACCAGTCTGGGTTGCATCGTATTCCCATGCCTGTTTCCCGTCTAGCTCAGGTCTCGCCTCGTCGACGCCCGTGTCAACGACAGCCACTATCACGCCATTACCTGTTATGCCTTGCTGATGCAGGGGTGTAGCGTTGACTAGATCAGCATAGGACTGCGGAGAGACTTGCACCTGCCCTGTGACTTGAGGCTCGATTAGATGGATTACAGGGTCCAGGGTAACCCTGTAGCCCCTCTCCCTTAGCACTGCAACTTCGCGGGGGTCTAGGAAGGCTGCGGCTAGGTTTCCTGCATCTACTAGCGGCTCCACTCCTATGCTGCGCAGGGCATCGCCGGCTGAGGGACCTATAACGACGTACCTCACGCTTGCATAGTTGTATTGCGGCGTGGCGGGGAGCGCTGAGGCTATAGGACTCAGCGTTACAGCCGCTAAGAGTAGTATAGCTATAAAAGCGTTCATTACAAGCGCACCCATACACTAGAATGCCATTCTGATCCGTAAAAGTATTTTCCCCTAATAGGACCGGTCACGCCCCACTAATTAAAACTATCCATATAAGGAACAGATCTGGGAGCCGAGCTTCAAACGAAGCAACCCTATATCGAAGGCGGTGCTAGACGGTGTTTCAGGGTCTCAGCTATGAGCTTCACCGCTTCCGGAGGAGGCTCTACTATTGGAGTGTAGCGTCTCGCTACTCCCCTAATCCACGATCTACCCTGGGGAGCTACTAGGAACGGCTCGTCCGCAACCTCTAGCAGCTCCTTGTCGGCGGGGCTGTCGCCTGCAGCAGCCACTAGCCTGGCATGCCTGACTAGAGGCTCCTCTAGGAGCACCTCTACAGCTCGCTTTTTGCCACGATGCATGGCTACATGGAGTAGCCTACGGCTCCTAAATGTGTAGAGGCCCCGCTTCTCCGCCTCCAGAGCCGCCTTATCGAGGCACTCGCCCCTTTCATGATAGACTACTTCTAGGTACCGTCTTAATGCTGCTAGCTCGGCTGCTCGCCCCGATAGCAGGGTTATCTCCTCGGCAACGCTCCTCGGAGCCCCGGCCAGCAGCATGAACCCCCTGCAGCCTGTGGCATTTAACGCCTCCACTAGAAGAGGCCGCCACTCGCTTATCTCAGGCGCGAGCTCCGTGTACTCGACTGTGACGCCTTCCAGGGTCTCGGATCCGTGGGGCCTAGAGAGTAGGCCTGGCTGTGAGTAAATAGCGCCGCCGCTCTCGACCACAGCTATCCTTGGGGGCCTTCCTATAGCTTGAGACCAGAGGCTCCAGACCTCGGCAGCGCTCTTAGCCGTGACAGGTACTATCTCCACTCCCAGGGATTCGAGTTCTAGGATTGCCTCAACTGCCTCTCCTTGAAGAGATCCATAGTAGGGTATCAGCGTGCCGTCCACGTCTGCAAGCATCACTGCTGCCAGCGGCCTAGCCTTGGGCAGCCCTCCTTCCACCTCTCTCCCTTCCTCTTATCGACGTTCTAGTTTAGTAGTAGCGCGTCCCTCGACGCTGCTAAGAATTTCTCGACTATCTTGCTGGGATCGACGCCCCGTACCTGGTATACCCTGGGTTTCGGTGGCTCGCCTTCGTAGCCCTGCTCTCTCAGCCTTCTCAGTGCTTCCCTGCGAAGCTCATCCCAGGCTAGTCTACTATGGTATATGACTCCTATACTCTTTGCTAGCATGCCTGCTATGTGCTCGTCTCCCCTCTCCGCGTGTATATGCGGGTTTAGAGCCTCGATCTGGTAGACTTCAACGGTGTCTGGTAGCGCTGGGCACTCCCCCAGGCCCGCGACGGGCCCGCAGTTCTCAAGCAGCCATACGAGTTGGTAGGGTTCAACGGCGAAGCCGCCTGCCCAGTCCATTGACAGGGCTAGTTTTATGCTCATTGCGTGCTCGCCGGCGTTACCCGTCTTAACTATATCAGTCTCTATCCTCCGCATCCTCGTGAGTATCATGTTTAGGAGCGCGTTGGTGTGCCTCGAAACCCTACCCCTCCTCCTCAGGTATACGTCGCCTGTGGCGAGCTTCCCCTTGTAAGGCCATATAAGTCTGACCATGGGGTATCGGCTCCGCGCTAGGGCGAAGCCCGAGTAGTATATCCAGGAGTACTCCGTAGCGCTTCCAGGCACCCAGTTATCACTATCTATGAAGCCCACATAATCTGCACCCAGCCATGCAGCCAGTAGAACCCCTAGTATCATGCCCTCTCCCTTCCCGCCCCTGACCTTGCCGTCCTCCAGCATGTCCTCTAGGCTAGTTCCCTCGAGCGCCTCACCCCATGCAGGGTCGAACTGGTGTACGACAACTATTTTGCGTCCTAGGCTCCTGCCTATCATCTCGGCGAGCTCCAGTTCTCCCCTGTAGTTGTCAAGCGGCTCCCGGGTACTAGCGCTGACAACAACCAAGGGGCTAACCGTCGGTATCGCCCTCAACACATTTTCAAGAGTCAAGGGATCCTCGTCCTTGACCGGCACCACTATGGCCGTGCGGGACCCGTAGTCCTCAAGCTCTCCTCTCCCCACTAGCAGGCCTCCAGCCTTGCCGCTGGCCACGTCTAAGCCTAGAACCCTCGCCTCCTCGAACACCCTAACTGCGCCATACGCCTCGAATCCCGAAGGGGGACTTAGAAGGAGCCCCATCCCCGGTTTAACCCCCAAAACGACCGAGGTTTGACGCCGAGATCTTATTCGCGACAGTAAGCCCCCTCAAATCCGTAGAGCAGCGCAGAGTTTAGTTGAGCAGCGAGGGTCATTTAGTAGTAGCGTGGACAACGAGGTGGCTAACGGGGATGACTATAGAGAGGGAGGTGAAACTCCGTATACCTTGCAACTCCCTAGACCGCATCAGAGACCTTCTCGAGAAGAAAGGCTTTAGCGTAGTAGTTGAGCAGCGAGAAGTTGATATATACTACTCGCATCCCTGCAGAGACTTCATGGATACAGATGAAGCCCTAAGATTAAGGGTGACCGATGGAGGGATAAGGCTCACCTATAAGGGGCCCCGTAAGATGCGTGATGGCGTGAAGGAGAGGGTCGAGTTAGAGGCTCCTGTGGGTGAAGGTGTAACGGGGATCCTTGAGGCTCTAGGTTTTAGGGAGGCCCTGAGAGTAACTAAGGAGAGAGTCTACTATACCAGGGACGGCTACACTGTGACTCTTGACAGGGTTGAGGGGCTTGGCTGCTTTGTCGAGGTGGAAGGTAGCGATCCATGGCTGCTCGTAGAGGATCTCGGCTTAAAAGAGCTTGGAGCAGAGCGTGTAGACGCTACTTATGTCGAGCTTGCCCTGGAAAAGATGAAGGGCTCTAAAGAGTGAATGCCGCTAGCCTTTGGTTACTCCTATAGGCCTCATTCTAGCTACTAGCCTGCCTATGCCGACTGCGTGTGCTACTTGCGCTACCTTGTCGACGTCCTTGTAGGCCTCTGGCATCTCCTCTACTACGGTTGCTACGTTGCTAGCCCTTATGTAGATGCCCTTAGCTGCCAGCTCTTGGACTACCTGCCTGTAGGTCTTAGTTCTCTTGGCTCTGGCCCTGCTCATCCACCTGCCTGCTCCGTGGGGGGCTGTGTACCAGCTCTTTACGCCCTCGGGAACTCCTGCTAGTATGTAGCTGCCCGTTCCCATGCTTCCCGGTATCAGTACGGGCTGGCCCACGTCCTGATAGTCCTTTGGTATCTCGGGGTGGCCTGGCGGGAATGCTCTGGTGGCTCCCTTCCTGTGGATAACCAGCTTCTTCCTCTTACCGTCGACCTCGTACTCCTCTATCTTGGCTATATTGTGTGCTACATCATATACTATCTCTAGGCCTAGCTTGTCGGGATCCGTGTGGAAGACCTTGCGGAAGCTCTCCCTGGTCCAGTGCGTGATCATCTGCCTGTTGGTCCATGCGAAGTTGGCGGCTGCAGCCATAGCCCTTACATAGTTCTGCGCCTCGGGCGTGTTAAATGGTATGCTCGCCAGCTCCCTGTCCGGCGGTATAGTGCCGTACTTCCTCATGGCCCTCTCCATTATCATGAGGTAGTCGCTGGCCACCTGGTGGCCGAGGCCCCTGCTGCCAGTGTGGATCATGACTACTACCTGGCCCTCGAATAAGCCGTAGGCCTTGGCTATCCTCTCATCGAAGACACGCTCTACCACCTGAACCTCTAGGAAGTGGTTGCCGCTGCCCAGGGTGCCTAGCTGGGCTGCACCCCTCCTCTTAGCGGTCTCGCTCACCTTACTGCTATCAGCGAGGCTCCAGCTACCCCTCTCCTCTATATGCTCCTTGTCCTCGGCCCAGCCGTAACCCCTGCCTATAGCCCACTCTACTCCCTCGTCGAGGACCTTATTCAGCTCCTGTACGCTAAGCTTCACCTTGCCAGTGCTGCCTAGACCACTCGGCACATTATAATAGATAGTGTCTACTAGCTCCTTTATCTTGGGCCGCACCTCGTCAACTGTAAGGTTTGTCCTGAGAACCCTCACGCCACAGTTTATGTCGTAGCCGACGCCTCCAGGGCTTATGACGCCGTTCTCATCCTCTATGTCCATTGCTGCGACGCCGCCAATGGGGAACCCGTAGCCCTGGTGACCGTCGGGCATCACTATAGCATACTTCTGTATACCCTGAAGACACGCCACGTTGGCCGCCTGCTTGAGGGTAAGGTCCTGCTTCATCTTCTCGATTAGGAAGTCGTCGGCATAGATTATTGCGGGCACCCTCATGCAGGGCTGTGCACCCTTAGGGATCATCCAGACGTATTTATCTACTCTTCTAAGCGGCATAGTCATGCCGCAGACACCCCTTTGAATGCTAGTCGGGCAGCCCCGGATAATAAACCCAATTCCAGGTAGTAACCCTCAAGAGAGAAGAAGCAAGACCGTCCCAAAGCAAGCGATCAATAGACTCCCCCGTGAAGGGAGAAACCCCCACCATTAGATCTGGAGGGGGAGCCTAGAAGGGCTAATAGTGGTTTAGATTGATGGTAGTTTTGCACCGCTGCAGTCGCTCAGGTCTAGGGCTTCTCCGACCAGGACCCTCGCAGTTCTCCAGGCAGGGCCTGTGGGGCCTGTGAGGGTTACCATGGCCCCCTCTAATTCTAGCTCTACAGCGTTATACTCCCTATCGACTCTGGCTAGCGGGCTACTGCTGGGCAGTTTCTCCGGTGCCACTTTGTAGACGCCAGCTTCGGGGTCTGCTGTTGCAACGTACTTCACTCGCGCCTCCTCGGCTAGTGCCCGCCTCACTTCATACTCTCCTATGCTTTCTAGCGGCACGCGTTCAACCTTGCCTAGCTCGGCTTTGTAGCCCGCTAGCCTTACAAGTATCACTAGTTTGGCAGCCGCGTCGAGGCCATGTGTGTCTACTGTTGGGTCGGGCTCTGCGAGCTTGTACTCCACCGCCCTCTTTATCGCTTCCTGAAAGCTCGCCCCCTCCTCTACCATGGTTAGTATGTAGTTAGTGGTGGCGTTCAGTACGCCCCTTATCCTCTCTATAGATCTGGATGCTAGGGCTTTTACCACGTCTGTAGCCGGAGTCCCCGCCATTACTGTTGCCCTTAGCCCTATCGGGGCTCCCGATGCTTCGGCTCTCCTTACTAGTTCGTCGTAGAAGAGTGCTGGCACAGTCTTGTCTGCGAGGCCGACTCCTATACCCTGGTCTAGGAGTCCTAGTACTATGCTCCTGTTTGGTTCGCCTGTCTCGTAGCTGGGAGGTATCGCTATTATCGCGTAGTCTGCTCCAGCTTCTACCGCCGCCTTTACCGGGTCTAACCCTTCATTGTAGTCCCAGTGTTTTTCCAGTCTCTCCCCCGTCTCTGCGAGCCTTGCCACCTCCCTTCGCGCTGCGTCGTTGAGCGCCACTACTGCGCCCCGACTATTTGCAGCGCCGGCTAGCTCAAGGCAGGGAGCCGCTCTAACCAGCTTAGCGGCTTCTCTTCCCACGTTACCGAAGCCTACTAGGAATACTCTCATCTCCTTGGCCACCTTAGGGCTTTCGTTGATGGTTGAGGCGTATATCCTGTTCCCGCTTGAAAGCAGGCGGTACGGGTTCCCTGCTAGCGAGGGAGGCCGCTGCAAGAAGGAAAGCTGAAAGGGCTAGTAGCCACGAAGCGAGCGGCTCTAGAGGCCTCGCGAGCGCGGAGGCTGCTAGGAGAATTGGTGAGGTGTGAGGCCAGAAGCGGGGTCTCACCGTGAAGGGGACCTCTCCTCCTCTCACCATCACGTGCATTAGAGCGTGCGGCGCTGCGAAACCTAGGTAAGCAGAGTGTAGTAGTGGAACACCGGAAAGCAGCAGGCCTGGTACTGCTCCTGTAAATGCGGCTGCATGGCTTAGTACTATGTAGAGCCTTGCGCCTCTGTAGCCCGCGACTCTGGGGGCATTGGACAAGATGATGATCAAGTATAGGAGACCCATGACTATGCTCACCCTTAGAGCCGCTTCCCAGCCCAGGGCTAGAGCTATGAGAGGGGATGCCGATGCCGGGAGCGAGAGGGGCTGAGCAGTTCTAGCCCTCACACCATAGATTGAGCCCACCGTCGCGGGCGATAGAAGCATTATCATTGGCAGTGTGAAGCCCGCCGCTGCAAGACCTGCAACACCTACTAGCTCCTCCTCCGCTGTCATAGCCACTAACCCGCCAGCCACGCCGCCTAGGGGTGGCGCCATGAGGAGCGGGGCGAAGGGCCTCCAAGCCATCCTTGGTTTACCCAGCTGTAGTGCAGTATAGGTTGCTGAAGCCGCTCCGCTCAGCAGGACTCCCAGGGATGCAATCCATGGAGAGTGTAGGGCTAGGATGGGCGGCGCTAGTGAGAGGTAGATCGATATGCATGCGAGGACGCCTTCTAGCCCTCTACGGGGCTCGCCGCCAGCCATACCAGTAACTAGGTTTATGTAGATTAGCATTGGGAATGTGAAGCCGCCTGCGAAGCCTGCTAAGGCCATGTGGACCCGTGCGAGCCAGGGTGCGGCTAGCAAGCCCGCGAGAAACGCTATAGATGCTAGAGATAGCCCTATAGCCGCGTGGAAGCCGACATGGCACCATCTAGACGGCCCCGTCAAGACCTGCGATGCACCCAGATAAATCAGAGCAGATTAAACAGAGGATTTACAGTGGAGTGGGAGCTTTGTACTCCTCCTATAGGGTAAGAGACGTTATGCGGAAACCCGTAACGGCTAGACCCGATGAGACCATAGAAGCCGCTGTTAAGAGAATGTACGAGAATGACTCAAGTAGCATAGTAGTCGTGGACGACACCGGCAAACCTCTAGGAATATTCACAGAGAAGGATCTAGTACGCATAGTAGCTAAGGGTATACCGCCATCGACGAAGATAGAAGAGGTTATGACGCCTAGGCCTGTCACAGCCCGCGAAGACGATTACCTTGCAGTCGCCCTCCAGCGCATGCTTGAATACAGGATAAGGAACCTGCCAGTAGTGGATAGGGAAGGCAACCTGGTAGGCCTCATAACTGCGAGGGACGTCACAAAAGTACTTAAACTCTACAAGGAAGAGGTAGGAGAAATAGAGTAACTTCAAAGCAATCAATCATTACTTAATGGGAAAAAAGAATAAGAAAAAACATTAACTATTTTCAATAATCTACTACTATTCCGTATTTAATGAATCAATGTTTATGGCTTCCAATCCTAATTTACTACACTATTACTATATATTTCTGCAGGTAGTCTTCGCTTCTCCAAGTCAATGTTTAGATGATAATTAGTGATTCAATGAGAGGCTAGCCTTACGGTACATCAAGATTTAGTAGTTACGCTGGTCTTTGCCTTAGTTATGGCTAGCACCTATGCTAAAGTGATAGTACTGATAGTTAACGGGGTGAGGCGTAGCTCTGAGCGTCGATGAATACGAGTACGAGTGCGTGGGGGCTGACTGCTGGAAAGGTGTCGATATGTCTGGCTGCCCTCATGAGAGTGGATTGGCGCCGGTCTTAGTGAGGATACTAAAGAGACCCGGTCGCACACTTGAGATTATAGATGAGATAAGCAACACAAAGCCGCCTCTTAACACGACTAAGATAAGCGACGCCCTAGGCATGCCTAGGAGCAACGTTAGCAGGGTTATTAATAACCTCGCTAGTGACGGTGTCACTCCCAAGGCAATGTATAGCTTGAAGAGGCTATCTGTTTCACTGCTTAGCGTGCTTTACGTCGGCTTCCACGATGCAGATAAGTTGCCGCGTAGACTTCAGGCTCTTACTAAGAGTATTCTTAAGACGTCGCTCGGCCTTCTAGTAACATACTTTATACCTCGTAACCACGTAGATGAGGCTCTCTCTGTCATAGTATCCGAGTCCCCATCTTACCGCGAGGTTCATTATATTTATGCTGAAGAACTGGTGAGACCGCACCCGCTACTATCTGTAACAGTTAGAGAACTAGACTCTAAGGTAGACCCTTATAGGGCTATAAGCATAGCTGACAGACTAGCCGACGACAGGGAATATCTTTCTCGTAAAAGCGTAGAGGAGACCTTATCCCTCCTAAATGAGCCCCCTAGAAGAGAACCCGAGGTCCATGACAGCCTGGATCTCCTTATACTAAGCATTCTAGAGCGGAACGTTATAGCCAGCAGGAAATACGTTGACAAGCTAATTAAAGGTCGAAACGCCAGGAGAAAATACAAGACGCATCTGGAGAAGCACGTGGTACCGGTCTCCTCCTACATGAACTTAAGGATATTCGATTACCGTAACGACATGGTGCTAGTCTTCGGCCGGGGCGGCTCGTGCGCGAGGGACATGACTAGGCTTTTAATGCCATACCTCTACACAGCAGGTATACTCGTAGGAGGCAACACCCCAGTACCTCTAAGTGACTGGAAGCAGTATGATCTACTAGTTACTCTAAGCTTGCCCCGAGGCTATACAAGCGACGTAGTGTCCTGGCTAGAAAAGGGCTGCAACTGGGACTACTTCTCCTATGAAGTAGTCAACAAGGCTCTCACCAGGTACCACAGAATCTATACTATACCTTACAACATGTTTGATAAAAGCAGTAGGACGTGGAAGCGCCCCTACGCTATAGTGAGTTAAATAGAAAAATAATTGGGGATTCTAGGGTAGCTTTACCTCGAGGAACTTCCTCATTATATACCTATTGTAGTACTCTGGGTTCATAGGCTCTCCTAGACCCTTCTCTATTAGCTCCTCTGGCTTGAATGTTGAACCCCACCTGTGTATAGACTCTCTAAGGTATTCTCTTATCGGCGCGAAGTCCCTACTCCTTACTGAATCATAGAATCCTCCCTTGACAGACTCGTACCTGTATAGTATCTGCGCGGCTAACACGGTGCCTATAGTGTATGTGGGGAAGTAGCCTATGGCTCCGCTACTCCAGTGAATATCTTGCAACACTCCTTCCTTATAGTTCTTGGGCCTTACTCCTAGTAGCTCCTCCATCAAGCTATTCCACGCCTCAGGTACCTCGTCGACTTTTAGGCTTCCTTCTATTAGCTCTTTCTCTATCTTAAATCTCAGGTATATGTGGAAGTTGTAGGTTAGCTCGTCCGCCTCTACTCTTATCGGGCCCGGCCTCACTATATTGAAGTACCTGTAGAGCTCCTCATCGCTGTATCCTTCTAGGAAGCCTAGGTGTTTCCTGAGAAGCGGCGAAACAGCCTCAACGAATGCGGGACTCCTACCCACTATATTCTCCCAGAACCTGCTCTGGCTTTCGTGAACCCCTAAGCTCACCCCACTAGCTAGGGGTGTAGCTTTCAGCGCCTCGTCTATCTGGAGTTCGTAGAGTGCATGACCGAACTCGTGTATCACGGCGTATAGGGTGTGGCGAAAGTCTACTCCTTCGTAGCGCGTCGTTATCCTGACGTCGCCGATGCCTAGGCTAATGGTGAATGGGTGGGCACTCACATCTAGGCGGCCCCTTTCCCAGGGGAAGCCTATAAGGCTTAAGACCTCCCTGTTAACCTTATCCATAACTGGCACCTGGTACTCTACATCTTCTAGCGGATGCCTCTCAGGGTAGTAGCCCGAAGCTCTAACCTTTTCAAGAGTCAATTTGAGCGTCGGCATGATGGAGTTGAATAATGCCTCGACCTTCTTGGTGGTCAGCCCTTCCTCGAATAGGTCTAGTAAAGCATCATAAGGATGCTCCTCGTAGCCAAGATGCTCCGCCATTTTCCTTGCTAGCTCAACAATCCTCTCGAGGTAAGGCTTGAACGCCGCGAAATTACCGCTAGACTTAGCGTTCTCCCAGACCGCTACAGCTTCCTCCGTGACCTTAGCGCGCTCATACACAAGCTCATCGGGCAGGCTACTCTCTATCCTTATATTCCTCTTTAGAACCCTCACAAGACCCCTCTCAAACTCGTTCATATCGTCTACAGCTTCCTCCGCATTCTCCACGAGCTTCACAGTTTCCGGGTTGAGGAGGAGTCTGCGCCTCAGAACTAGGAGCTCAGCCCTAGCAATAGCCCGTTCCTCGACGCCGCCACGAGGCATATACGTGCGGCCATCCCATCCCATGAGAGAGAGGGCATGCTCTATTCCCCAGATGGGTCTTATCCTCTCAACTATCTCACTAGCTAGTGGATGCACAAACACCCCTCTAGAGACGTCGCCCACAGCCACAGCGACTCTCCCCCATACTGGAATAGCTGATTCGTGAGGAACCATGCAACACTCGGTTCCCGAGCTAACCCCTTATAGCTTTATCACCCTACTCTAGCGAATACACAATTTAACCTTTACTTCTATTATCAGCGAGGAACATTGAACACAAGCATACCACGTTTAATAAATAATCAAAGCAGACCGGTGAAGCGGGAATGGCCGACCCATTCCCCGGCGACCCAAAGCCGCCGGACTTCGAGCCATGGGCCTAAACCTACACCCTAGGGGCGGCATGAACGCAACCAACTAGTCCCCTGGGGTGTATGGGGGCTCCACACAGTAAACGGTTTTTATACTCTTGACCGAGTCTTTCCCTCTTTCAGGGCATCTCTACACAATACAATATTTATAGTATTTCACACTGTTTCATCATCTACTCTTAATTAAGAAACTAATTGATGTTAATATTATTATCATGCATGGCGAAGGCTAAATGAGGGAATGGCCGCGCGCCTGACGGAGCCCCGCTTCACTCTCCCGCGGTTCACGCGGGCGTCTGCGGGGGGAGGTCCCAGTTTAGTAATTAGTGTTCTGGGGCTAAGGGGTTTAATGTTGATTGCCAATTAGCTGCTGGTTTTGCTAGCTGGCCCGTCTTCTTGGACTGCTGAAATATTCAATTATTATATTTGATGGGTCGAATCCGTGATCTTTCTCTATTATGTATGGTATGATTGCCAGGTACGGTGCTAAGGCCCTTATTGCTTTCTCGTCTCTCTCTAGTGCTCTAGATACGAGGTCGTCTATTACTCTTATTGCTTCGCTTGCTGCTGCCTCGCCTTTGGCTGTTAGTATCAGGGCGTTTTTGCTCTTAAGCAGGCCTCCTTCTTTTAGTTTATCCACTATCATGTCGATCTCGCTATCGTCTAGCAATAGGGAGTCCTTTAGCTCATCTAGGGTGAATCCCTGCTTTGCCGCTGCTAGAACTATTAGTTTCCCTATGGATTTTGCGTCAACCATGAGGCTGGCCCCTTACTTTTACTGCTTATACTTGAGTAAAGGGTATTAGGTAGTGTTCAATTAGTGTGAACACGCTAGAGCGCGCCGGTTTCATAGAGTAGAATCAGCAGTCCTGATGCTGCAAGGACTACTCCTATCGGGGCTCTTAACGCCTCGAGCCTCGCAACAGCGGCCGCTGTCTTATGTGTGGCTAGAGTTACCATGGCTACGGGGAGTGCAGAGCCTATCGCCAGTCCTGCTACCAGTGCAGCGCCCGCTATTACGGGGCTAGCTGCTGCTAGGGCCAGGGCCGCTGCAGTTAGAGGTAGGCTGCACTGGCCCGCTATTAATCCGTAAGAGAGGCCTGCGAGTCCCGGCCTTCGGGGGAGTGATGCGGAGAGGGGGATGAATACTTCTATTCCTAGTAGTTGGGCTATTCCGAGGGCTACAAGCATCATGGCAGCAGAGTATAGGAGCACTGATTGTATCGCAGCTAGCAGGCTCCCGGCTAGGAGTGCCAGTCCCCCCACCGAGGCCACTGACACTGCTGCTGCTAGTGAGGCTTCGAGGGCAAATCCCTTTGAGTAGCCTCTACGCCCGATGCTGGAGGCGTAAATTGCTAGCGCGGGTAGAGTGCAAGGGCTAGCACTAGCCGCTACTCCAGCAGCTATACCCGCCACTAGCATTGCAGCTATGGATTCGGGTCTTGCTTGGGCCTCTACTGCTAGCCCTTCTACCGAGCTGAAACTCGTGCCTGCAGTTTCCTTAGGTTGCTCGTGCATTGCATCCGAGAAGAGTGCTGTTTCCAGCCACGTCTTCATCTCATCTGCTACATCAGGGCCCTGAAATACTCCTTTATGAATGGCAACGGGTTTACCTTCCCTGAACGCTATGAATGTTGGAGTTCCCTCGACGCCATACTCCTCGAATATCTGTATGGTATCGGCTGATAGTTTTATTATATATACTGAGTATCCTTGATCTGCTAGATCTCTCCAGAAGGGCTCCATTTTTTTACATGAAGGACAATTTTCACTGCTAAACATTACTGCGAAACCATCTTTACTCGATAGCAAAGCGTTGAACTCCTGAGCGTCTATAGAAAGGGGACCGCTATAGAATGAGTTAGTGAAGCCTAGAATGACATTGGGAACTACGGCACCTAGTAATGCTCCCGCTATGGCTACCGCTATCACAGCTGTTACTGCATCCCTAACTTCTCCTGGGTCGAGGCGTAGCGTAGCCCTCAACCCTTCACTTGCACCTCTCCAACCGCCTTCGTTAGCTTTCCTCTCTCCTCTATCCTCTTAGCTTCGCCTAAAGGTTCCAGCTTCGGAGTCCACCTTGATAGTCTGTAGCTGTAGAGTGTTACACTCACGCTGCTTAACGCCATCGCTGCTGCAGCCATTTCAGGCCTGAGGGTTATGCCGGCCCAGCTAAGAGCCCCCGCTGCTATTGGTATGAGTGTGATGTTGTAGATAAATGCCCATGCAAGGTTACCCATTATGGTTCTATATACGCGTCGAGCTATCTCGACGGCTAGGGGTACTCGGCGTAGATCGCCTTCTACTAGTAGTATTTCTCCCGCCTCCGCGCTCACGTCAGCGGCATTCGCTACCGCGATGCCGACGTCAGCCCTCGAAAGGGCTGGAGCATCGTTAACTCCATCCCCCACCATGGCTACCTTGCGCCCTTCACGTTGCATCTCTCTTATGGCTTCAGCCTTATCCTCGGGGCTTAGCCTAGCCCTGACATCGTCGATTCCAAGATCTTCAGCTATGGCCCTAGCTGTGACCTCGTTGTCGCCAGTCAGCATAACAACCTTGAGCCCCAGCTTCTTTAGCCTGCTCACGGCTTCCTTGGCCTCAGGTCTGGGCTCGTCTCTTACAGCTATCACGCCCGCCGGCTTGCCATTCACCGCTACTAGTATAGGTGTAGCGCCTCTCCTAGCAACTTCCTCTGCGTACTGCTTCAACGGGTCTACATCCACCTCGAAGCCCTGCAGTAGCTTCTCGTTACCCACGAGGATCGTAACACCTTCTACAACTGCATAGACTCCCATGCCTGGCAGGTACTCTGCCTCCTCCGGATCCCTGGGCCCCCTGCCAAACCGGGCTATGTGAGCCTCTATGATGGCCTTAGCTAGCGGGTGCTCACTCCATTTCTCCGCGGATCCAGCAAGCCTTAGTATATACTCCTCCGTGAACCCACTGAGGACTGTGATACTCGAGACCCTGGGTTTCCCGAGGGTGAGCGTTCCAGTCTTGTCGAAAGCCACTGTATCGATTTTGGCTAGCTTCTCGAGGCTAGCAGCGCTCCTCACAAGTATACCAGCTTTTGCTGCTACCCCGACGCCTGCAGTGGTAGCCGTGGGTGTAGCTAGGCCTAATGCACAGGGGCAGGCAACTAGAAGGACGCTGGCCGAGTAGAGGATTGCCTTCTCCAGCGGTGCTCCCAGCAGGGTCCATATAGTGAATGTTGCTGCACTTATACCCATCACTATCCATGCGAAAGTGCCTGCTATTCTGTCAGCTAGTCGCTGTGTTTCACTCTTCCCCGCTTGGCTCAGCGCTACCAGCCTTGCGACCCTGTCTAGGGCAGTGTCGCCCGCGACTCTGGTCGCAGAGACCTGGAGCCATCCCGATGTCAGAAGGGTTCCCGCCAAGACTTGATCGCCGGGCTTCTTCTCCACGGGTACAGGCTCCCCCGTGAATATGCTCTCGTCTACATACCCTTTCCCCGCTACTACCCTGCCGTCTACAGGTATCCTCTCGCCTTGCCTGACTACCACTATATCTCCAGGCTTCACCTCAGCTACGTCTACCTCTATCTCTTTGCGGCCTTTGATTACCCTAGCCTTGCCTGGCTTCAGCTTGACTAGCTTCTCAACCGCCCCAGCTGTGCCCCTCTTAACTCTGGCTTCAAGGTAGCGACCCAGGAGGACGAAGCCTATGATGAGTCCTATCCCCTCATAGTAGAGACCCCCCTCGGCGAGACCTAGTGTTACTGCTAGACTGTAGAGGAATATGGCTGAAGTGCCTAGGGCTACTAGAGCATCCATACCAGGGGAGAGGTTACGGAAGCTCCTCAACGCTGCCCTGTAGATGCCTCTGCCGCTGAATAGAATCACTGCCGCTGATAGAACGGCTCCTAGGGGGCCTAGGAGGGGCTTTACAGCCTCGACGCCCAGCCTCTCTAGCATGCTTAGAGAGAGTAGCGTGAAACCCGTTGCTAGAGCGAAAGCTGCCTGCACTAGGAGCTGCCTCTCCGACGAGCCTTCTCCTTCCTCAGTTACCCCCTTTACTGGTCTGGCCTTGAAGCCCGCCTTTTCCAGAGCCCTTATTATGCTCTCTAGGCTCGCCACGGTAGGAGCGAAATACACTACCACCTTCCTCGTAGAGCTTGAAGCGTAGGCTTCCGCCACGCCCTTCTGGGATAGTAGCACTTTCTCTATTACCCTCTCGTCGTCGGCGCTTCTGAGCCCTTCGACTTCAAGTACTGCTTCCTGGAGAGCAACATCGTAGCCTACCGCTCTCACAGCCTTGACTAGATCCTTGAGCGTGGTCTTGCCGGGCTCTAGGGCTACAAGAGCTTTGCCACTCACAGGATCAACGTTAGCTTCCACGACCCCTGGGATACTCTTTAGCGCCTTCTCGACTGTGAGCCCACATGTAGCACAGTGCATGCCCTTAATCCCGAGCTCTATCCTCTCTAGATCTTCACCCTGTATGGCTCCGGCGGCCATTAGAATCACTCCACCACAAATGAGTAACTTTCTGCTCACTATACTTACGTTAAAAGAAAGTGTTTTAATTATTCAAACGCTTGTCAGCGCCTCAGCTAGCTCCCTGAGAGCCATCGAGGGGTTTTTATGCTTCACCACATAGCTAGCTACTAGGACCCCTGAGGCTCCAAACCTGACCGCCGCTGCGGCATCTTCCCCGCTGCTTATCCCTGCACCAGCTAGTACAGGCGTTTCCGGGGCAACTCTTTGTACTGCTTCTACAGCTCCTGTTATGACCCCTGGTCTGGCCTTACTGACGCTCACCCCAGTGCCTATGAGTTCGGGTGGCTCCACTGCAACCATGGAAGGCCGTAGGGCTGCAACGGCGGCCGCCTCTTCCGGCGTGTCAGCGCAAACAAGTGACTCGAGGCCTAGCTCGGCGGCTCTTGCAATTACCTCCCTGAGGTGCCTCAGGCTAACCTTGTACTCGCTATGATTGATTATGAAGCCTTCAACGCCGAGTAGCCTTAAAGCTTCCACGGGTAGCCTGCCTGTTCTTGCCGATAAACCGGGCGTGTCTACGTGTTGAGCGTAGACGCCTTTGTGTATCCGTAGGGCTGGTAGTAGTAGGGGCGCGGGAGGAGCTATCACCACTCGGACTCCTGTCTCCCTCTCCGCCTTTGATGCCGCCGCCGCTAGCGCCTCAACCACGTCTACTCTAAATGAGGCCTCGTAGGCCTTCATGTTGACCACTAGGATTCTCTCGGTGGCCACAGCCCCTCGACCCCGACCCCCTTCTAATCCGGCTTTCACCGTTGTATTGTGTTGCCGCGCTCTAATGACGCTCCCCGTCGAATGGCTACCATGGTATATGCGGCTGCTACCAGCAGGGTGGCTAGGGTCATTACTGTGGCTAGCGCCGCTAGAGCGCTATGACTCGACTCTAGCCGGAGGCCCGGCCTCCTAGCCCTGTTCCATAGGAGGAGAGGCAGTGTTTCGAAGCCGGGGCCCGTGGTGAACAGTGTTTTTATGAAGTCGGTGAAGCTGAGTAGCAGGGTGAGCATGGCTGCTGATACTAGGCCGGGGGCTGCTAGTCTGAGGGTTATTGTCGCCGCTACTCTGAGGGGGCTGGCTCCCAGGGTTCTTGCTGCTTCCTCGTAGCGTGTTGCCTCCTTGAGGCTCGGAGCCACTACTATGTAGGCGTATGCTACGTTGAACGCTGTATGGCCTATTATGACTGTTAGGGCCCCGAAGGGGGCTCCTAGGGCGGCTAGGAACAAGAGGAGGCTTACCGCTTCGACTATCTCTGGGAGGACGAGGGGCGGGTAGGTTAGTAGGTCTACTAGCGTGAGGCTTCTACGCCTTCTAACGGCCATGCCCGCTAGCAGGGCCATGCCCACGCTTAGCCCGCTGCTAGCCGCCGCTACGTAGAGGCTATTCAGTAGAGCTTGAACGGCTTCCTCGTCGCTGGCAAGCACCTTGTACCAGGTGAGCGTGAATCCCTCCCACGAGCCTATGTAGGGGCTCTTGTTGAAGCTTTGGATGGCCATGACTAGTATGGGCGCGTAGAGTAGCATAGCCAGTATGATAGTGTAGATCGCTAGTAGTCTACGCACGAGCCGCCACCTCGTAGATCCTCTTGAAGGCCACCGCGGTGCCCGCTACAGTCGCTATTGTCAAGAGCGATGTGAGGGCGCTGCCTAGATCCCATCTATCCCCGGAGAGTATAAGGTAGTAGAGGAGGGTGCCGACGGTGAAGCCCTGTGTGCCGCCTAGAAGGCCCGGGACTACATAGTCCGTCAATGCCATGAGGAATATTATTACGGCGCCGGCGGCGAGCCAAGGAGCAGCAATAGGCAGCAATACCGAAATTAACGCCTGGAGGGGGGTAGCGCCTAGGGTTCGGGCGGCTTCTACAAGCCTCTGGGGAGCCCCGCTAAACGCCACGTAGCCTGTTATAACAGCTATGGGAAGGTACTCGTATACGAGGCCTAGCATCATTGCTAGGTACCCTTCCCTCACGTCTACCAGGTAGAGGATTGCTTTCAGGCTGAGCGACCGCAGGAGAACGTCTACCCAGAACGGTGCTACGAGTACGACTAGGATTAGGGGTCTCATCCTCGGGCTAGCCATGTTAGTTGCATAATAAGCTGCAGGGGCCGCCAGCAATGTTGAGATGCCAGCAGCTATAAGCGCGTTTACTGCGCTCGCGGCAACCACACCGTAGTACTCGGGCCTCGTCAACACCTCTATGTAGGCTGAGAGGAGCCCGCCGCCCCCCGCTTCAACGCTGTAGGCTACTGCGTAGGCTAGCGGCGCGTAGAAGAATGCGAGGAGGAAGAGGATCATGGGAGTTGCTAGGAGTAGGGCTGCAAGGCTGCCCGTCAAGTGTTACTCCTCCGGACTAGCCTTATTCTCTCCTTGCTTATCGCTACGTAAACCCGGTCTCCTGCAGTGAAAGACGCTTTCCTCCTAGGCATTAATGCTCTCAGCTCTACTCCGTCTACTCTAAGTGTAACCTTTACTTGCCCTCCGTGAAAGACTTTGTCGCCGACGGTTGCCTCGAATACTATATAGTCGCCCCCAGGTTTATCCCTAGCCACCTCGACGTCTTCGGGCCTCACGACAGCCACAAGCCCGTTACCACCGAGCCCCACTAGCTTCGAGGGTAGCAAGTTTGCGTCGCCGAAGAAGGTTGCCACGAACTCGTCCACCGGGTTATCATACACCTCCTCAGGCTCGCCCCACTGCACCACACGGCCATCCCTCATTATAGCTACGTAATCGCCTAGCTCCATAGCTTCCCACTGATCGTGGGTCACGTATATCATCGTAGCCCCGGTCTCCCTCTGTATACGGCGCAGCTCCTCGAGAAGCCGCTGCCTTATCTTTAAATCGAGGTGGCTTAGAGGCTCGTCAAGGAGTAGTACGCTGGGCTCGTAGACTATTGCCCTCGCTATGGCTACCCTCTGCTGCTGGCCGCCGCTAAGGCTAGACACGCTCCTGCCTGCGAACAAGCTAGGCTCTAAGCCGACTAGCTCGAGGGCCCACTTTACGCGGCGCCTCACCTCACCCTCGGAGTAGCCTCGGATCCTCAGAGGAAACGCTATGTTATCGTATACGGTCATGTGAGGGAATAATGCTAGATCCTGGAATACTACTCCTACGTTCCTCCTCTCGGGGGGCACCCTAGTGTAGTCACGGCCGTCGAACAGCACGCGGCCACGACGCGGCTGTACGAGGCCCGCTACTACTCTGAGTAGCGTGGTCTTGCCGCAGCCGCTGGGGCCGATTACAGCTGTAACCCTGCCTCGGGGGAATGCGAGGCTTACCCCCTTGAGCACGGCCTCGGAGCCGTAGCCCGCCTCTACTTCCTCTAGTGTTACGCTGGCGCCGGTCAAGGCGCCCCCCGAGAGCCCACTACTTTCCCTCTAAACACGCGTGGCTGGTCTCATAGCCTGGCTTCACTCGTTTACCTTCTACGGGCTATTACTTTCATCGCTATCGCCGCGACGGCTATTATGACTGCCAGGACCGCAACGCCGAGGTAGAGGCTATTAGCCGCTCCGTCCGTCGACTCGCTCACCGGACTCATTATCCTAACTCTTACATCCTCGACCAGCGACTGCATCTCCTTATCTAGCACAGGGCTTGGCACTAGCTTGACATCGCTCCCCGGATAGACCAGGGGGTCCTCTAGTAGGGCCTTCAGCTCCTCGTCTCCCGTTTCTTCGGCATACCTCTCTAATAGCTCCTTCTTTATGCTGGGGGCGTACCAAACTGCCTTTGCGTTTCTAGCGGCTATCTCGGGCTCCAGGAGGAAGTTTATGAAGCGGTGCGCGTCTTCCACGTTCTTAGCATCTCTGGGTATAACCATGAAGTCTACCCAGTAAATGGCTCCGTCCTTTGGATTCACGAATTTAACATTCTCGTTCTCCTCTGCTGCAATCATTACGTCACCGTTCCAGGCCTGGGCCATGCATAGCTCCTCATTGGCGAGCGCTGGTATGTACTGGCTTGCACCGTAGAAGCCCGCGAGATAGGGCTTCACCTGTGAAACTAGCTTAACTACCTGCTCCATCGTGTCTGGGTTCCAGTTCTCCCTAACTGTAGGATCTATCTCTAGCGCTATCATGGCGGCCTCTATGACCTCTGTGAGCTCGCTTAGAAGGCTTACTCTACCCTTGTAGGGCTCGATCACATGTGGATCGAAGAATTCGGCCCAAGTCTCTGGAGGCTCCTGTACGCATGTAGCTACATATGCTATGCCCGTTGTACCCCACATGTAGGGGACCGCGTAGTCCTGGTTAGGATCAGCCGGGTGGCTAGCTATGAGGGGGTCGAGATTAGCGAGGTTGGGTACCATCTCCTTGTCTAGGGGCTGGACGAGGCCCTCTTCTATTGCTAGTCTAACGTAGCTGTGCGCTATTATTATCAAGTCGTAGCCTCCCCCTCCGGCTTTCAGCTTTGCCCAGGCCTCTTCCGCCGCCTCGAACTCGTCATATACTATCTTGACTCCATACTTCTCTTCGAAGATAGTCAGCACCTCTGGGTCGATATATTCACTGTAATTTAGTACTTTGAGCACCCTCTCCTCTTCTTGGCTCTCTGCAGTAGTTGCTAGTAGTAGAGGCGTAGCTAGTAGCACGATGCCTACGAGTATTAGGGCGAATGCCTGGGCTCCGCGCAACCCCCTCTAGCACCCCGGGGGCCCCCGAGGACAACATAGGGGGTTAAAACGTCTCACCCCCTACGAGGCGGCTTCCAGACGCCTCCAGGGGGTAAGGGGTGAATGCACCTATACCTTCTTCCCCCGTTTTCCACCGTTTCTGCTGGCTCTCTTTCCTTGCATTCGCTTGTAGCCAGCGGGCACCTAGGGTGGAAACGGCAGCCGCCGGGTATTCTTAGGCCGCTCGGCACCTCTCCTTCAACGGGCCATTTCGGCGGTTTTCGGCTGGCTAGGCTGGGTACAGATGTTACTAGGGCTGCGGTATAGGGGTGCCTCGGGTCCCTGGCTACGCTGTTTGAGGAGCCTTCCTCGACTATCTTGCCCAGGTACATTACTGCTATTCTATCGCTGTAGATCCAGGCAGTTGCTATGTCGTGTGTTATCATTAGCACGCTAGTGCCGCGTCGTCTCGCCTTGTCTAGTAGGTCCAGTATCGAGGCCCTGAGGCTGACGTCTATCATGCTAACGGGCTCGTCCGCTACTATAAGGTCCGGTTCTAGTGCGAGTGCCCGGGCTATTGCAACCCGCTGCCTCTGACCACCGCTTAGCTGCCTGGGTCTCCGCTTGTACATCTCCTCTGGCGGGGTGAGCCCTACATCCTCTAGGGCCTCAAGCGCCTTCCTCCTAGCCTCTCCCCCTCTAGCGACGCCGTTAGCCTCTAGCGCTTCTCGTATCTGCTCTCCAACTGGCATCATAGGGTCTAGGCTTTCCAGCGGATCCTGCTGCACTAACTGGATTCTCCTTCTTAGGCCTCTCCTTCTCCAGTCTCTCCTGCTTAGCCTGGCCACGTCTATTCCGTCGAAGAGTATTGTGCCCGCTGTGGGTTTGAGCAGACCTACTATCGCTTTAGCGAGGGTTGTTTTGCCGCTGCCGCTCTCCCCAACGACGCTAACCCACTCGCCCCTACCGATAGCGAGAGAAACACCATCAACTGCTTTTACGTAGGCTGTGGGCTTGCCCAGGATCCTTGAGGCTATGCTGCCGTATACCGGGTAGTATACTTTCAAGTCTTCTATTGTGAGTAGCTGGTGCATGGCCCTGCTTCACCTCGTGAGCGGGTGGAAGCAGTAGGCTCTCCTGCCGCTAGACTCCCTAACTTCTGGTGGCTCTCTTTCCTTGCATTCGCTTGTAGCCAGCGGGCACCTAGGGTGGAAACGGCAGCCGCTGGGAGGGTTCCTCAGGTCCGGCGGGCTTCCTGGTATCGGTTTAGGCTTTCTCCTCTCGCCCCACAGATCTGGAGTCGCATCTAGCAGGCCTCTTGTATAGGGGTGTAGGGGGCCTATTACGATCTCGCCTGCAGGGCCCTCCTCCGCTAGCTTCCCAGCGTACATGACTGCTATCCTGTCGCTCCTCTCTGCTGCTAGGGCTATGTCGTGTGTTACTAGGAGTATTGAGAGGTCCATATCGTCCCTCAGCTTGTCGAGTAGATCCATTATCCTAGACTGTACTACTACATCTAGAGCCGTAGTGGGCTCATCAGCTACTAGTAGCTTGGGCTCTAGTGCTATGGCTGCCGCTATCGCAACTCTCTGCCTCTGACCCCCGCTGAGCTGGAATGGGTAGCTAGATACTCGCTCTCTAGGGACGCCTACTTTCTCAAGGGCGTCTCCGGCTAGCCTGAGAGCCTCCTCCTTAGTAGAGGCTAGTCCATGGACCATGAGAGCCTCTGCTATTTGGTCGCCAACCCTCCTTAAGGGGTCAAGCGTGGCTCCCGGTTCTTGGAAAACCACTCCCACGAGTCGCCCTCTGACTCTCCTCCTTAACTCGTCCTCGCCCAGCCTTGTCACATCGACGCCTTCAATCTCTATAGTGCCCCCAACTATTGTAGCGTTAGCCGGGAGTAGCCTTGGTATTGAGAGGGCGAGGGTTGTTTTGCCGCTGCCGCTCTCCCCAACGACGCTAACCCACTCGCCCCTACCGATAGCGAGAGAAACACCATCAACCGCCTTCAGGGGGCCTCTAAGGGTTCTATACTCGATGATTAAACCGTCTATCTTCAGGACCATCTTTCTTCACCCATCATCCTGGCTAGCCCTTCTCCTAGTAAGGCGAACCCTGCTGCGAAGGAGGTAATCGCTAGGCCGGGGAAGAGGGTGAGCCACCAGGCACCGGAGAGGAGCCAGTTCTTGCCGTAGTAGAGGTCTAAGCCCCAGTCTGCTTCGGGATACACTACTACCAGGCCGAAGAAGCTGAGGCCCGCCTCGGTGAGTATAGCGTCTGCGCTTGCAAGCCCGAAGACGACTAGTATAGTTGGCGCCACGTTGGGTAGGATATGTTTAAGTATTATCCAGTGGTCTGGTAGGCCTGCTGTCCATAGGCTCTCCATGAGGGGCCTCGCCTTTAACTCTAGAACCCTAGCCCTAACCATCCTAAAGTACGTGGGAACGTAGACTACCATTAGGCTTATAGCGGCGTTGCCGACGCTTGGACCGAGCACTGAAGCCACTGCTATAGCGAGCAGTATCCCGGGGAAGGCATAGACGCTGTCCATGACGAGGCTTAGAACTCTGTCTACGGGGCCGCCGTAGTAGCCTGAGACTAGGCCTAGTGGTACTCCTACTGCCATGCTAAGCACTGCACTTAATGCAACTACCTGCACTACTACCCTACTACCCCATACGATCCTGCTCAGAACATCGTATCCCAACTCGTTGGTTCCGAAGGGGTGCTCAGGGCTGGGCGGCTGGGGTCTGCCAGCTAGTTCCTTAGGTACACTAACCTCCGTGGGACCGTATGGTGCTAATATGGGGGCTAGTACTGCTAGTGCAACATAGAACAGGATTATTGATAGCCCTGCTGTAACCATTAGGCCTCCGGGCCTCGCTAATATGGCCTGCTTTGCCATTCTCTCTTTCACCTCCTTCTAGTGCTAGTATCGTATCCTGGGGTCGAGGAGCGCGTAGATCACGTCTACTACGAGGCTAACTAGTCCTATCATGAATGCAAAGAAGATAACTACTCCCTGTATTGCAGTGTAGTCCCTCAACTCTATCCTTTCTAGCAGGAGGGTGCCTAGTCCAGGCCAGCTAAAGGTTGTCTCCGTGAGAACAGCGCCTCCTAGGAGAATGGCGAATTGGAGGCCCATATAGGTTACTATGGGCACCATCGTGTTGCGCAGTGCATGCCTCAACAACAGTATTTCCGGTATACCGCGGGCCCTGTAGCCTGCTACTATCTCGCTCGCTAGTACCTCTCTTAGGTGGCTCCTCACTAGTCTAGCGTATGCACTGCCCAGCACTATTCCGAGCGTTACACTAGGGAGTACTAGATGAGCTAGAACATCTATCAGCGCAGGTATGTTGCCTGTTATTATGCTGTCGACTATGTAGAGACCTGTCACTTCTCGTAGACCAACTTCAGGGCTTATCCTTCCTCCCACGGGCAGCCTAAAGGGCAGGATCGGGTTTACAGCAAATACGTAGATTAGTATGAGGCCTATCCATGGTATGAAGAGGGTGTAGCCTGTTACAGCGTAGAAGTTCGCCAGAGCTCTTATCGGGCCTCTCCCCTTGACCGCTGCTACTCCCGAGGCCAGACCCAGGACCACGCTAGCTAGGAAGCCGAAGACCGCTAGTTCTAGTGTAGCGGGGAACCTGTCTGCTATATCATTCCATACAGGCCTTCCAGTGTATACCATGCTCTCTCCGAAGTCGAGCCTTAACACGCCCATTAGGTATTCGATGTACTGTTGGTATAGGGGTTTGTCGAGGCCGAGCCTCTCTCTTATCCTTTCAAGCTCCTCTGGCGGCACGCTCTTAGTGCCGAGAACCGCTAGCACGGGGTCTCCGGGTATGACTCTGAGCACCACGAATACTATGGTGTAGAGTATTAGCACGCTGGGCACAATCAACGCTGCTCTCAAGGCGATGTAACGTGCTAGGCTCCCCAACTGGTGGCACCCGGGGCCGGCGAGGAAACGAGTGGGATACGCGTGGGTTTAAAAAGGTGGAGTGCGCCGGGCACCCTCGTATCTAATTAATGATTACCCTGTTACCTCTATGCTCGAGTATATCAGGAATTGTAGCGGGCTTATCTCTACATTTACTACGTTGGGGCCTAGCACGACGTAGAGTTTGCCCTGAAGTAGTGGTATGTAAGGTACGTCCTCTGCTAGTATCTCCTGCACCTGCTTGTAGAGCTGCGCCCTGGTCTCTTGGTCTGTCTCGGTCATAGCCTGCTGTAGAAGCTCGTCCACCTGGGGGTTCACGTAGCCCGTACCGGTCCAGGTGTTGGCTGTCGAGAGAAGGAATGGAGTTAGGAAGTTGTCTGGGTCGAGGTAGTCCGGGTACCAGCCTAGGAGGCTGAGCATGAACTGGCCCTGGCTCAGCTGCTCCACGTACTGACCCCACTCGCTGCTCTTAAGTGTGACCTCGATCAAGCCTGTGGCTTCCCACTGTTCTTTTATTACGGCTGCTAACTGAGCTTCAGTGTCGCCGTAGTGAGTGGGAGTATACCATAGCTCTACCTTGAGCTTATTGTTCTCATCATAGCCAACGCTCCTCAGTAGTTGCACTGCTAGATCTATGTTAGCTCCTTCGCCATACTTATCCTTGAACGC
This sequence comes from Acidilobaceae archaeon, assembly GCA_027046245.1. Classification (GTDB taxonomy): domain Archaea; phylum Thermoproteota; class Thermoprotei_A; order Sulfolobales; family Acidilobaceae; genus Aeropyrum. The sequence goes on along the minus strand of JALTZJ010000034.1, from coordinate 30,453 downwards.
CGGGTAGTGGGCCCAGAGCCCGCTGGGCACCATGCTATAGAGCGGCTCCATGGTGCCCTGGAACACCCTGTCCGCGAGCTCTTGCCTGTCTATAGCTGCGGCGAGGGCCTGCCTGACCTCCTTCCTGTCAGTCGGCGGAGCGTCCACCTTGACCACTATGTAGCGTATGAATAAGCCTGGCGCCTCCTTCACGTTGTAACCTCTATCCTGTAGGTCCCGAATATCAGCTGGGTTCAGTGTACGCCATGCGACGTCTATATCGCCTGCTTCTAGAGCTGCCCTGAGGGCCTGACTGCTCTCATAGAACTTTATTATAACCTTCCCGTTCTTCGGCTTCTCTCCATAGTAGTAGGGGTTGGGCTCCAACACGATATATTCTCCCCTCTTGAACTCGCTGATCTTGTAGGGGCCGCATCCTCCCCAGGTAGCGTCTGGCGCTGGCTCGTTGTCCGGATAGTTTGGATGCACTGGGTGGTAGGGTATTGTCGCTACGACTGCTAGGAAGTAGCCTACGGGCTGCTTGAGCCTGAACTCGACGGTGTAGTCATCTATTGCTCTCACGTCCTCGACAAACTCGGTGACTAGCCAGCTAGGGTCGCCGCCTATAGTCATAACCCTCTTTATACTCCTAACCACGTCTTGTGCCGTACATGGAGTGCCGTCGGCGAATTTAGCATCGGGTCTTAGGGTGAATACCCATACCTTGCCTCCCTCGCGGGCCTCCCAGCCAGTGGCTAGATCGCCCACTATCTCTCCAGTGTCCGGATCGTAGGTCACGAGCCCTGCCATCACGTTGCTGAGAACTTCCCACGTGAAGAAGTCATAGCTAGTAGCAGGGTCTAACTCTGTTACGCTATCAGTAACTCCTATCACCACTGTTGGAGCTTGGGCAGCCTGCTCTCCTCCTTGCCCGGCGAAGAGGTAGAAGCCCGCTGCCAGTATTATTATTAGGACTACGGCAGCAGCTATAGCTAGCCTCGCATTGAACTTCTGAGCCAAGACTATTCATGCCCTCCTTTCCCACTGTAGCTCCTCACGCGTCACTATAAGGACTTTACCAACGTGACTCTCTTTTTAACTGCTATCCGTGCCGGCCTCCAGACAAGAACCTGTCCTATCCCTCACAGACCTAGCTAGGCAAGAAACTAGCAATGCTAATACTACAATAGCGAAACATGAGCCGAAAGCTATGAATTAATGATTGTACTAAAATTTATGATATAATTGCTCTATTCGTATGCTTCCGGTTTAGGTTTTTAGCTTGTGCCTGGCACTGGGTAGAGATCCCTTCTGAGGTGCATAAGCTGCGGTATAGTACTTCTAGCCTTTTCCACTTCGCCGACATCTATTTCCCAGAGAAGCACCTTCTCTCCCCAACCAGCATCTGCCTCTACATGACCCCAGGGGTTTACTATCCTGCTTCCCCCCACAAAGTTAACGCCCGGATTTCCTGCAACTACCACGTAGAACCCGTTCTCGTGGGCCCTTGCCTGTGCCAATACTTTCAACGTCTCCTCCTTTCCGGGGCCTCTATACCACGCTGCTGGTACTAGCACGGCTTCGGCGCCCTTGAGTGCAGCATGCCTGAAAACCTCTGGGAAGCGTATCTCGTAGCATATCGCCGCTCCCACCTTGACTCCGCAGAGATCTAGAGGGTCGAGCAGCTTGTCTCCTGGCTCGGTAAAACTACTCTCCTTGTAACTGTATGCGTCGAATAAGTGCGTCTTCCTGTAGACTCCCGCCACGGATCCGTCGCGCCGCATCATGACGAAGCTCCCGTAGACCCTGCGGCTGGGCGACCGTTCAAACATGTGGAAGGCTATGCAAGAGCCGAGCTTCTCCGCTAGTCTAGCAAAGCCGTTAACCCATGGGCCGTCGAGGTCTTCACCCAGCCTGTAGGCCTCTTCTCTACTCATGCCAGTCGGGTCGAACATTAGGTATTCAGGGAACACCGCTATATCTGGCTGCTCCCTTAGATTGGCGGCCAAACGCTCTATAAACTCGATGGTTTCCTGCTTGGACGCCTTTGGCGCTACCTGGAACACCGCAACCAGGACTCTACCCATTCTACACGCACCATCCCTCAATACTACCGCGGTATACCGGTTAAATCCCGGTGACCCCTACTATTATTCGTAGGCGATGATTACCGGGCTGAGGGGCGCTAGCTATTGTCTAGCAGTGCCCGATTCATCCTTGAAGCGGTCTCGCCTATGACGCTGCCTAGTATATCTGGCGGCAGAGTCAGTATGGCGACGCTCCTCTCTGGGCAAGGCCTCGTCCTCCACATAGATAAACCAGCAAGCAACGTAGTCCGTCAATGGGCTCAGCTAGCCTTCAAACTGTCGCCTCTAGGGTACCGTGTCGCCCTAGTGCTAGCTGGACGTAAGGCTTGGAAGCTTAGCGGCTCCATACCTAGCGCCCCCCTTACAGTTCTCGTCGACGAGAATCTCAGCCTTGCCAAGCTGCTCGGCATTGTGAAGAGGATACCAATTATTGGCCTAAGCCTGGGTGTGGAGCCAGCTACAATGGTGGTTTCCCGCTTTGCAGGAACCCTTAAGATAGAGATTGCTAAGGGGGGAGGTGACGGGTTTAGCCATACGCTCTGGGCGCTTGAAGCCGCCTCTAAACTAGCTAGATCCTCAGTTGAAGTATGACCTACCGTTTAACGCTCCCGCTAGGATCCGGTGAATAGGATCGGTAGCTGAAGAGGGAAGGAAGAGGGGGTGTACCTGGGGTTGGCAGCTGCCGTGGAGGTCGGTGCTAGGGCTCCCAGCTTTGAGGCTGTGATTCATACGGGCGAGAAGGTTAGAGTACCTGATGATTTCAAGGGTAGGATAGTCGTACTTTATTTCTACCCTAGAGCTATGACTCCCGGGTGTACCAGGGAGGGTGTAAGATTTAATGAGTTGTTCGATGAATTCGAGAAGCTCGGTGCAGTGGTTCTGGGTATAAGTACTGATAGCGTTGAGGCGAACCGGAAGTTCGCGGAGAAAATGGGGTTTAGGTTTAAGCTTCTCAGCGACCCTGAGGGGCGTATTGCTGAGGCGTATGGAGTCCTTAGGACGGGTAGGGGTTCGAGGCCCTCGGCGGAGCGCGTGACCTTCATAATAGATGGCGATGGTGTGATTAGGGCTATACTGAAGAATATTCGGCCGGCGGAGAAGCATGCGGATCTGGCCCTTGAGGAGGTTAAAAAGATAGCTGGGAAGGTGTAGGCTTACTCCTCTATTTCCTTCGCCAGGATGTTTGCTAGTTTTCCTGCGCTTTTCTCGACGGCCTTTCTGGCCTCGTCCACTGCTTCCTTAGCTTCTCCCTCTAGGAGCTTTGCTGCCTCCTTGAGCCTGGTTATTGCGTATAGTAGAACCTCGTTTGCATCCAGTAGCGCCGCCGTTTTCACCTTATCCTTGGCTTTTCCTAGTGCGTAGGCGTTGAGGCACTCTACATGTACTGCCCCCTTCCCGGGAATGAAAGTAAACCTTTGCCCCTCTACAACTTCGCCGCCACAGATAGCGCACTGCCACTTCTTTCCCGACATGAGCCGCGTCACCTCTAACTATTCTTATCCTCGAACACGTAAAGCGCTAGAGGAGGGGTTTAATCCTGAAGGCAGCACCTAAGGCTAGAGAAGAGCAGTAGAGTATACACCCTTGCTCCCTTAATACACATGCATTAGCCCCTACGCAGGGCCGATACAACAGCTATCATAATGAGCGGCATGTACGGTACGCCCGCTATGGCGAGATTAGTTGCAAATACGCCTGGATCCATTGTTTCCTGAGGCACATCCGTGGTTCTAGTAGTTGCTTCGCGGAGAGAGGTATTGTAAGATACTATAATTATGCCGCAACGCCTATCAGCCCAGGGGAGGGAGAGGATAATCCTGTACGTTCGGCTCCGCGATATAATGGCAGATGCTGCTAGTAGTAACGAAGCTAGGGCTGCTAGCGCCGCACCTAATAAGCAGTCATGCTCATTCGAGAGACGCGAGAAGCCCGCCTTCAGCCTGGGGCTCACTAGCTACTTCTAATAGTTTGTAGTAAGCGGCAAGTGAGGCTACGTAGAGAAGCAACCCTAAGATTCCTAGTATTACTGTAAGGGCTAGTCTTAGCGGGTGCACCCCTCCTACCGCCCTCATGCTTACCAAGATATCATCTTAATACAGTAGCTTGTATACCACCTGAAGGAATCTTAATAACTACTATCCGTCATGGCACGGCTAAAATTAAGAAGGAATTAATGCGTGTATGGGGGATAAAAGTATTTTATGTTGCTATTTATTTTCTGAATACCCTTTGTATTATAGACTTTAGTTTCTCCACGGACTCGGGGTTCTCTAGCACACTGAGCTCTCTCGGTTCTCTGCCGTGTATTAGATCCCTTATTACTCTCCTCGTTATCTTGCCGCTCCTGGTCTTGGGTAACTCGTCTACTACAATTACATGCTCTGGGGCGAAGGGCTTGCCTAGCTTCTCAGCTACTAGTTTCCTTACTTCATTTGCGAGCTTTTCCTCGTCTGCCTCACCCTTCGGTATTATGAAGCATGCCACTACTTCGCCCTTTATCTCGTGGGGGACGCCTATACATGCTGCTTCTGCTACGTTGGGGTGCGCTGTTATTGCGCTCTCTAGCTCTGCGCTGCCTATTCTCTTGCCCGCAACTTTAATTACGTCGTCGGCCCTGCCTAGTATGTACCAGAATCCGTCCTCGTCTACGAGGGCATAGTCTCCGTGGTACCAGACTCCGGGGAAGCGGCTCCAGTACGTTTCTATGTAGCGCTTTGGATCTTTCCACAGGCCGCGGGTCATGCTGGGCGCTGGCTTCTTCACTACCAGGTAGCCCGGCACTCCCCTTACGGGCCTCCCTTCGTCGTCAAACACGTCTGCGTCCATGCCTAGTGCTGGGCCCCAGAGCGTGGTAGGCTTCAGTGGTACAACGGGGCTTGGCAAGAGTATGCAGCCAAATACTTCTGTGCCGCCGCTCAGGTTGATCATTGGCCTCTTCCACTCGCCTACATCCTTCATTACCCACATCCAGGTAGCGTAGTCTATTGGCTCACCCGTGTTTCCGAAGGCTCTTATGCTGCTTAGATCGTACTCTTCTATTAGGTCGCTTGCTATTCTTCGCAGCATTCTGGCAACTGTGGCTGCAAAGCCGAAGTGCGTAACCTTGTACTCCTGTATGAGGCTCCACACCTTGCCTCTCTCAGGATAATCGATGGCGCCTTCTACCATTAAGTGACTGGCTCCTAGGAACTGGCTTCCCATGACTTGCCACGGCCCCATCATCCAGCCTATATCGGTTATCCACCAGAGCCTGTCACCGGGCTCCTCCCAGCCCGGTTTTATGTCTAGGTTGAAGTAGTGCTCCTTGCTTGGCTGTAGTAGAGCCCCTGCATGACTGATAACGGCTCCCTTGGGTTTACCGGTGGTGCCGCTTGTGAAGAGGAGAAGGGCTGGATGCTCAGGGTCTAGCTCCTCGGGTTCTATGCTGCCCTTCTTCCCGGCTATAGCCGTGTGGTACCACTCGTCTCTACCGTCAATCCAATCTATTTCAAGCCCTAGCCTCTTCACTACTAGAACATGCTCTACCCCTTCACCGGCTAGTTTAATTGCCTCGTCGGCCTGCCTCTTTAGATTAATCTTCCTGCCCCTCCTTAGGTACCCGTCAACAGTTACTAGTACTCTCGTCTCCGAGAGACGAAGCCTCTCAGCAACTGCCGGAGGGGCGAAGCCGCTAAATATTGGGCTAGCCACCGCGCCTATCTTCATAGCTGCTAGCATAGCTGCTATACTCTCAGGCATCATGGGAGCATAGATAGCTACTACTTCTCCGGGCTTAACGTTGTAGTCTTCCTTGAAGAGACGTGCTAGCCTGTCTACTTCTTCCTTAAGCTGTAAATAAGTATAGCTCCGGGTTTCGCCGTCCTCGCCTACCCAGGTGAAGGCCTCCCTATCGCCCAGCCCCAGCTTAACTATTCTATCCACAACGTTGTAGGCAGCATTGATGAGGCCTCCCCTATACCACTTAGCCCACTCCACACCCTGGCTAAGATCGACTACCTCCTTAGGCTCCCTGAACCACTCTACTCCCAGCCACTCTGGAAGGCCGCCCCAGAACCACTTAGAATCCTCGTTGCTCTTCTTGACGAACTCAGGGTAGCTCTTTATCCCTAGTTTCTCCATGAACCTAGTGACGTTAGCGTTCTCAACCAACTCTCTAGGGGGCTGCCAGATCTCTGCCAACGCAGCCACACCCGTCCATTATATAATCCTTTCTGGGGCGCCGCGATAATATCCCCACCACTGTCCCTCCCCAGTATCCTCCCCTGGATAGCCGCTAGCGAGCTGCAAAGCGTTAAATCAGAGATCCCACTTGAGATTAATTTATCAATGGCGGCGCAGAAGCCTGTGAAGAAGCGCATAGCCGGGGCCGCGCCGCCCTCCCCCAGGCTCTAATGGGGGAAGCCATGCTGTATGCATGCGCCTGCGAGGGGTGCTCGGGTCTTGTCGCATCCCCCCTACCTTAGGGATCTCTTGTCTCGGCGAGATCCTCACGGCTACTACGTTATACCTGTAAGACCTGAAGGCAGAGAGGTAGTTGAAAGGCTCGCGGGCAGAAGGCAAGGCGAAATAATAGTTGTTGACGCTGTAGACGTCATACTAGTTAAGGTGCGAAGTAAGAGCCTAGCTAGCAAGCTCCTGAGAATACTTAATCAGAAAGGCCTGATCGCCGTCGGGGGAGCACGAGATAAGGAATATGGCGAGGACGAGCCAGACTACGGCGATGAATACTAAATACCCGGGAAAGCCTAATGGGAAAGATAAAAACTATTGAGACTAGCCTTTTCCGCCTATCGGAAACATAAAAGTTCTAAAATAAAAAGTTTTAATTTTTATATTAATTTTCACGTCGAATAATTTTTATGATTGTAGTTATCCATTACGCATAAACTTAAATCATGGTACTGTTATTAGGGGAGTTTTTACGTATTTCCAGGCTTCTAGTCCTCCTCCTACAGCCATTTGGACTAGTGTCAGCGGGTCTATGCCGTCGCCGGTTGTGTCCCAGTCTATGTGTGCATGCATTATAACGTAGACTCCCCTGTCCTCTGGGTTAGCGGGGTCCATGTTTAGTATTGCTACGTGCCCGTATGCGTCATCGTCGGGGTTGTAATAGAATGTTGCGTTTGACACGACGTAGCTCTTTGCTGCTGTGCTTAGTTGCACCCTGCTCTGGAATGGTAGCTCGTTTAGCATTGCTATGAAGGCGTAGCGGCCCCTAGCTGCTACTCCATCGTCAGTTATGGCTGCGTTGCCACCGTCCACTATTGCTATGTCTCCGTATTCTAGTTGGAGGAAGTATAGTTCTGGGTTGCTGCTTAGCGTCCAGAATGGTGTACCTGTCATCTGTACGAATACCCAGTTATACTGCGCTACGTGGTCCCTAACTGCACCGTAGGATATGCCGCAGATCGTCGGGTCCACTAGGTACTGTATATCGGTGTCGCCCTGTAGCCAGAAGATTACGGCGTTTCTGGGCGGCTGCATCACGTTTCCACTTATTAGATCTGGGAACAGCACGTTGCAGAACTCTGACTCGGTGTCTATTATAGTATATGCTCCTATTCCTACTCTCTTCAGCTCGTCGGTTAGGATGCTTAGTAGCTCTTTTTGGGCTAGCACCTTGGCCTGGTCTATGTCTGTTATGCCATAGGCGTTTGCATAGTCATATTCTCCTATGCCGCTTATCTTGTTTGGATCAGGTATTGCTACTATGTATATTGGTGGAGTCTCCTCGAATAGCGGGTTTATCACGCCGTACTCGACAGTCATGTATTCTAAGGCGTAGGTGAACTCGATGAAGCAATCGTATCCAGAGCTGGTTACAAACATCTTATAGTTGTCGTAGAAGATAACGCCGACCCTGTAGATGCCTTCTCTCTCGACAGGGAATGTCGCGAAGAACTGGAACTGCCTAGGCTTGTCATCTACGTAGAAGTAGTCCTTCCAGTTGTATATGCGCCACTTCCCTGCTGTATCGTCGAACTTCCACACTACTATACTGAATATCTTTAGTGGTCTGAAGCTTGACGGGCATGACGAATAGAAGATCTTGGTCCAGTAATAGTTTATCTTGCCGCTGACCTGTATGAAGTCAACGCTGCCTATGTCTCTCTGAACAACATATTCCCACAGTATCACGTCCCTTATAGTGCTACCGTCGCCGTCTATGTCCACGTCACCAGCGTCTCCTGTCGTGGGTGAGTTCAGCCTGGTGAAGAAAGTCAGCTCAAGCACGCCGTTCCCGTCGAAGTCTATTAAATCGACCGTTCTAGCCGGGTTTACGTTGTACGTTAGTGGTATCCTAAGTGGGCACACTAGGTTTCCGGCGCTATCGTATACTTCTATCTCAAAGGCATAACCGTCTATGAATACGTAGTTCTCGGTGCCGAACCATGTGCTGACAGCGTATGGATAGTATGTCCCTATGAAGCCATATATGTAGACCTCCCAGCCTCTCCTGATATAACAGTTGCCATAGGTAGTCTCTAGAGTGGTCGTCTCGTCGCTCAGTATGTAGATCTTGTAGAAGCCTGGATACCTGTCATCATCGTATATGAAGGTTGACCTGTATGCTATTGTGAACTCAATTATTCTGTTTGCAGGCCTCCATACTTTGACGAAGCCGCTGTCGCTTATCTCCTCGCCGCTTAGCATCTTGAAGCCGCTAAGCGGGGCGAAGATTCCCTTGTATACTCCCTCGCCCTCGCCTGTACCTGTCCCTGTGCCGCCTCCGCCTGTGGGTACGAGGGTATTTTCGCTACCTCCGCCTACTGGGTGTAGAACGCCCGTGGCTGACTGGACGGCCAACACATAGATATCTGGGTTAACTATGTTGAAAGCTAGGAGCAGCTTATCCCCTGGGCCTAGCACTATAGGTTCGCCGTCGGCCGGTAGCGGTTCTCCGCTGGGGTTTGCTATGCTCGGGTTGAGGGCTATTGCTTTGATTACATGAGTTGGCGTGAGGTCACCCGGCCTCAGGGTCGTCAAGTCTATTACATAGTCTATCTTGTTTGTCTGCGTGTTGATTATGTAGGCTCTAGTGAGTTCTACCTCTACCGTTCCCGCGTTGATTATGAATACTCCTGGGATCCAGCCAAGCGCTAAATAATCTTCATTGTTTGGGTCGAGAGGCTGAATCACTATCCTCTCGTTCCTAGCGACATTAGCTACTATATTACTCCTGGCAACATCTTCCACGGCTGTCAGCGTCTGGTTATAGTAGTTCATTACTATAGGTAAGGCTACTAGGAATATGAGCGTTAGTACGAAGAGCCCTCCTATGACCTCCGCTTGGCCCTTCCTAAGCCTTCCTATCCCGCTACTCCTACTCCTGACACCCACGGCCAAAGCTTACCACCTCTAATCCCCCTTGGAGGGCTCAGGGCCCTCCAGAGGGGACAATTTGTCCCTCTCGGTAGACTAGAGATAGCATTCAACACATAAATAGGTTAGATAATTAGTGTCGATCACTTATACTTACTATCCACATAACTGCTATTACACATTTATTTAAACAGAAACAGGTTATGCACATATTTCCGACTAACATATTCTTTAATTATCTGATTTATGTGAATGATATACTCCTCTCTGCTACAATTAGTAAATACGTTTTCTCTGCTCTAACGAATATCTGTGGGTGGAGGGTTTTGGCCCAGCTAGTACACCTCTCGAGAAGGGGACAGGCTAGCCCCATAACCATAGTTATTCTAATGGCCGTAACAATAGCTATAGGGCTCGCAATGTTTGCATTCTTTAACAATGTAGCAGCGCAGACTAGGCTCCAGCAGGGAGTTACTGCTACGGCTTATACCGTGGCTAGTAGTATCCAGTCCTCTATAGTTCTAAAGGAGAGCGATGAGACTGATGCCCCAGCAGTGTATTGTTATACTCTAAACCTAGCTAATGTAGGAGGCTCCGATGTTAGGTTTGGTCTCACGGTTCTACCGGCTTATAGAGTAGGGCAGAACTTCTACTTTGACCAATTAATTAGTATTATACCCATTCATAGTTCTACGCTGCCAGGGAACGAGGCTGCCGGCCTCAATGTCAGAATATTCTACCTGGTAGACCTCGACAGTGACGGCCTAGTTAATCTTGTTGGAAACGGCGGTGTCGACCTCGGCGAGTCGATGCCCTCATGTAGAACTATGTACAGTGATACCACCTACTGGAACAACGCCGTCAACCCAACTATTTACGTAGAATACACTAATCTAAGGCTAGTAGAGGGCTTCAGCCTCGCAGAGATCCTAGATAGCAGTGGCTTCTCCTACTATCCTAAAGCTCCCCTCTGGATAGAGACGCTAGCCCCCGGAGAGTCCATGACACTCAAGATAGTTATCGCTACATATGATCTCAACAACCCCACAGCTATTATACCATTGACTGTTGCAAACGCCGTGATAACTGCCCAGGTAAACAATGATCACTACATAGCCGTTATGATACCCCTCTCCGAGTAGAAAATGTCAACCTACAAATTGTAGAGTTTTAACCCCTAAACCTCTTTCTCCAGGCATAAATGGCTATGAGAGCCTGAAACCTGATAGGAGCGAGGCTTAGCTAGACCACCGGGATGGGCGTGATGAAGAGGCATATAGGCCTGATAACAGACTTCGGGGAGGGGCCCTACCAGGGCATTATGAAAGCTGTCATAGCGAGCATAGATCCCGACGTGAAGGTCATAGACATTGACCACTGGGTTCCCAGTTTCAGCGTGACGGCCGGCGCATATATTGTAGCTAACTCTTATCACTGGATGCCTCGCGGCAGCGTGGTCGTAGCCGTCATAGATCCTGGTGTCGGTTTTTCACGCGCTGCTCTAGCCGTAGAGACCAACAACTATGTATTCATAGGGCCCGACAACGGGGTGCTATACCCTGCCGTTGTACGCGACGGATTCAAGAGGGCAGTTGCTATAGACTACAGGAGAATAGAGGATCTCGTGCCCCTAAAGTTCCGTGGTGTTCTACATGATGGACGCTGGAGCATAAGCCACACATTCCACGGCCGAGACGTCTTTGCACCGGCGGCGGCGCTTATAGCTAGTGGTAGCGTCGACTTAGACGATCTAGGGAAGCCCGTGGAGTTTGAGAGGTTAAGAAAGGCTAGTATAGATCATGTTGAACACGTTAACGGATACTACAGGGTTAACGTAGTCTATATCGACAAGTTTGGCAATGTAGCGCTCAGCGCGAAGCCTCACATGGTACAGCTCAAGAAGTGGAGCACTGTTGGCGTGAAGACCCACGCCGGAATGTACTATGCGAAGGTTGTTAACACGTTTAGCGAGGCGCCTGGTAGCGACTTGATTATTTATGTGAACAGCTTTGGCTACCTAGAACTAGCCGTGAATAGAGGCAATGCAGCCCACAAGATAGGCGCTGAGATCGACATGAAGGTTACCCTTATTCCCATGGAGGATAGGGGTATCAGGCGTGGTGGTGCCTCTCTAGAGGCGGGAGAGGAAGCACTTCTCATGTGACTCTTGAAACCTTCAAACCCTGAAAGCTGTTCTTATATTTATCGTAAACGCTGCACTCTATTATTATATCGTCGCCTTCTACTATGACTCGTAGCCCTTCAAGGCCTGTATGTGGAGGATCTAGCGGCACCTCCCTGGGCCTCTCGGTACCAGCATATACGAGTCTGTAACCGCTCCTGTCACGCCTCCTAACCCGTCGCCACCAATACCGTCCATAGTATTCGTATACCCTTCGCACTCCACCCACATTCTTGTAGACCTTGTGAACTGGTTTCAGATAGTAACCCGTGCTTCTGATAGCATCGTTATACTCGTAGATTACCGGTATAACTCTGGATATCATGTCTCTGAGCCTAGTATAACCCCCGTAAACCCTAACAAGGCACTCGGCTTCGGCTGAGGCGGCGGGCTCATTCGGCTCTTCCCACTCACCGCCCCTGCACGGGCTCCGCTCGTCGCAGGCACCCGTCACAGCCCGCCGCCCCACGGAAGATTAATCACGCACGCAGAGGCCCTTTAGAGCCAAGCCCTTAATACCAGAGCCTAGGCTGCTAAATGCCGGTAAGTTTTAGATTCACACCGCTTGACCGGCATACCTATGATATATCGTCGATACGGTGATCTTGACTATTTAATTGATACTTCTTTGCTATTTCCGCTGCTCCTCCCACTATTATGACTGCTGGCGGCTTCACGTCTCCTCTTTCGCCTGCTTCTCTGAGCCCCTTGAGATTAGTTATGGTGACTTTTTGTTGTTCAAGCGAGGCACTCTCTACAATCACTACTGGTGTGTCGGGGGAGAGTTTCTCCATGAGCTTTTCAGCAACGGTTTTCGAGGTAGATGCGCCCATCATTATTATTATTGTATCTACAGTTGAGGCTATCTCGGCGTAATTGAATCCTGGCTCTCCACTGCCAGCCTGTCTACCTGGAACTACTGCGAAGGTACTGCTCCCTAGCCGGGATCCTGGCGGTGCTAGGGCTGCTGCTGCGGCAGCAGCTATGCTAGTAACCCCCGGTACGATCTCGCAGTAAACACCTCTCTCTATTAAGTAGAGACATTCCTCTTCTCCTCTACCATAGATTAGCGGGTCTCCTCCTTTGAGACGAACTACAAGCTTACCCTTGCAAGCTTCCTCGAACAATAACTCGTTTATCCATTCTTGCTTCCCTGCTTCACCATAACCTTTGCCTGCGTATACTAGTGTAGCGTCGGGACGGGCTCTAAGGAGGGCCTCCTGAGGCGCCAGCCTGTCATAGACTATCACGTCGGCTTCTGCGAGTAAGCGAAGCGCTTTAATCGTGAGCAGCTCTGGATCGCCGGGGCCTGCACCCACTATGAAGACAGCGCCATTATCACGGCAGCTCGGCGCGCCCTTCATCGCACCCATCAACCTCTCCATAAACTATCTTACATAGCGGGCGGAAATACCGCATTCACCCTTACGAATCCCTTAAGCTTGTGACCTCAAAGGCTAGGCATGCATCCGCGAATGAGTTCCCTCCCTTTGGCATAGACTGCCAGTACATGGCGCGCTTTATTAGGTGCGACTCGTCAATCCACGCTTTCAAGGGCCTCTCGGGCCCCGGTCTTAGCTCTTTAAGCCCCGCTTCTCGGGGCTCAGAGGCCCTTGGGGGTGTGAAGAGGCTTGGCAATGAAGATTCCGGAGGATAATGAAGGTAAGATTAAGCTCGCTATGAGTATACTCGTCACGATAATCAATGACACAGCGGTGCCCAGGAATATTAGGAGGGCTGCCGCCAATGCATTAACCCACCTAAGGGATCCAAGGTTGAGCCCCGCTGTAAGGGCTGCCAACGCTGTTAGCGTGCTGGACGAGGTGAGCCAGGACCCTAACATGCCCTTCCACGCTAGAACCAGGATCTGGCAAGTAATCAGTATACTCGAAACAGTAAGGGACTAAAAACGGAAAGAACGCTAGAAGCGGGTCCCCCACTTGGGGTAGACTCTTCCCCGGGACTGCTTGGATCCCTGGCTTATAATGGGGGAAGGGTTGAGGGATTTTGGTGTACCTGGTTAGGGTGAGGGGGATATATGCAACTGCCCTTGCTGCTCTCTTCTCGAAGAGGGGTTTCCTCTTAGCAGATCTTAGCCGGGTTCTACAAGATCGTCTTAGGCTTCCTACTAGTGATGCTCCCCCTCATGTAACTGTTAAGAGCGGCGAGGATAGAATAGAGGATTTAGTCATCGTGGGTTATCCTTGGGAGGCTGGCGTTGAGGCCGAGAAGGCTATAATTGGGGAGACTCTTTACGCTTCGGTTTCCCGTGCTAGGCTAGGCGTCCATACAGTGATAGACGCTGTAGGCGAGGGCGGCTGTCATGCTAGGGGCCCTGAGGGCCTTAGGGTGCGTGTGGTAGAGGGCGATTGTCCCGACGAGGGCGAGCGGGTTAGGCTTTCTATTGTGCGGGAGGCTTTGGAGCCCGGTGAGGAGTTGCAAGCCCGTAGGGGTGTAGACCTAGTAGGTCTCAGGGTTGTGGTCAGAGTTCCCGGATCAGGAGTCAGCTTCTCGAGGCACATAAGAGAGGAGAGGAGGCTCGAGTTGCTGAGCGAGTTGCAGAAGGTCTCTGATAGGCTCAGGGGAGTGCATGTAAGGTTTAGGAGTGGCGCCCAGAAGGGGAGCCCTCGGGAGGCGGTCTCCGAGGCCCTTGAACTCGCTGAGAAAGCCCTTTCCCTAGCCTCCGAGAAGCCTGGGGAGCCCGGGGTCGTCGAGAGGGGCGAGTACCTCAGCATTGTCAACCTTCCCCTACCAGGGAAGAAAGTGATGGATGAGCTACGAAGGAGCCTGTGGCCCACTGTGACGCTTCATCATAGCCTGAAGGCTGGAGGCGAAATGGAGAGCATGCTAGTTGATTTTGCGGAGGAGGGCATGCGTAGAGGGCTCTGGGGGCCCGAGAGCGGCGGTATGGTGCTTGTGTTTGTTGCAGAGAAGCTCTCGGGGAGAAGAGTCACTATAACTCATTTCACCCCGGAGCGTAGAGCCTTGAGGCTTGGCCCCTTCACGGTGGCCTCCGTTAAGGGAGAGGCCCGAGAGGGCTATGTCAAGCTAAGGCTTGAGCGTGTTTTCCGTAGCCGCGGCGTTCTTGACGCTCTTAATGTTGAGAAGATGCCGGGCGATAGAGGGGTCACCTACATGGATACTAGAGAGTGGGTTGTGCTTCACGAATACGTAACCGCCGATGGCAGGCTGTTAGGTGTTTACGCCAACATTAATACGCCACCCGAGGTTAGTAGCCAGGGGATACGCTACCTAGACCTGCACGTTGACGTAGTTAAGAGGCCGGGCGAGCCAGCAGAGATCGTAGATGTCGATAAACTCGAGAATGCCTACAGCGAAGGGAGACTCACAGAGGCTCTATACAAGAAAGCGCTTGAGGAGGCCGAGAAGACGCGTAAGAGGCTAGATAGCCTCTACCCTTGAAGTGGGTCACCGCCAAAGGCAGCATCTACTAGGGGCCTGCAACTAGCAGGCGCTTTTAAGGGAGGCCATCTGGGCAGCCTTACGGACCTCCTAGGCGAATACGCTAGGGCCGCGTATACTATGCCAGAGTTCTCCGCCGCTCCCTTTACTAGAGATTCAACCTCTCCTCTACACTCGCCTAAATCCGCGAGAAGCCAGGTGCCCCTCCATTCACCATTAATCCTAGCGACGCCTCTCCCCTTAACTAGGCTTGCTCTGCCAACCACGCTAAAGGAAAGAGGATCTCGTAGTAATGCTGTACCTGAGGGCGTGGAGCCGTCTATAACCCTTGCTTCCCCCTCATCGATGAGAACTGTATGCATTATCCAGTCAACTGCAACCATTACAGGCGACCCTGAACCCTTCACAGCTACGCACATCCACGGCGCCGGGCACCCGCGAATAATGAAGCCCCTATCAATTAAAAGCATAACAGTGTTAAGCCCTAGCAACAGCGCATACCCCGTTGATTAGAAGCGGTGAGTATCCGGCGCTAGAGAAATACTCTTTCAACCCCTCCAACTCTAAATCTCAATAGTAGTATATGGGGCGCCCCTGGCATGGCTAGGAGGTTCTGCGCCGCCTGTGGCAGAGAAAGCGAAGTGCTAATTAAGGGTCTATGCCCCGAGTGCTTCACAACGCGAGTAGGAGGCGCCAAAGGGACGCCTTCTAGGTTTAGAGTCACTGTCTGCAGGTTCTGCGGGAGAGTGAAAAGGGGTACCCGCTGGGTAGAGGCTGGTAGCTTCCCAGCCGCCGTAGACGTTGCAGTCGGCATGCTCATTGAGAGGCTTAAGCCCGTGGAGCCCCTTGAGGGAGTCGAGCTAGAGCGGTGGGAGCCGCTATCCGAGCCCGACTGGAGGACTAGGGTACTCATTAGGCTATCCCTATCCTACAAGGGCGTAGCGATCCCCTACACCATTGACACGCACATAGAACTTGAGCCCAGCATCTGTCCTCTGTGCGAGATTAGGCAAAGCGGCGAGTATGACACTCTAGTCCAGGTACGAGGCGCTAGCAGCGTGGATGTACGCAGGGAGGTCGAGAAGGCACTTGAACATGCAAGCGTCTGGGACGCGCTAATAGAAGTCATAGAGAGCCGCGACGGCATAGACGTGTACTTCACCCATAGAGGGGCTGCTAGTAAATTCGTGAAGGCGCTCACCAGAGCTAGGCAAGCTAGTATCAGCAGGACTAGGCACGAGATCGTGGGAACTAACAGGAGCGGGAAAACAAGGACTAGAAAAACTATAACTGTAAGACTCAAATAAACGAAAAATATTTCACACTCCCAAAGAGCCGGAGCCCATTGACATGGGAGTAGTCCCCTGGGGCTACGGGGCCGCCTCTAAAGGGAAACCAGAGGCCGGAGGTTGATGTGACGTGAGTGGAATCGACGAGGCAAGAAGAATACTCGAGGAGACTGTTAGTCTAGCTAAGAAACTCTATGGAAGGAGGTGGATGCAGGCACTAGAAGACCTAGAAGACATGTATGAAGGAGACCCCTTCGAGGTGCTAGAACACCTAAGGAGAGAAGCGAAGAAGAGAGGTCTCACCTAAAACTAGTTCAAAAGCAGCTCGACTCTTTCCACTATTTATATATAACATGGTCGGAGACGCTAACCATTGAATGAAGCCCCCTCATCTAAACATTTGACCCCTACCCCGTCTTAGAATGTATTAGACTAGGATACGCCCCGCTGTAAGAGCCCCGGCGACTGGGAACCCCCTAGAGATTTAGGGGGTTTAAATGAGCTCGGGGTGTCAGGGGCGGGGCACAATCCCCCATTATATTTAGCTCATTATGTGTGTAGTGTGAGGCCATGATTCAGCGTAATTCTTTATGCGGCTTATTATTGGTTCTTTAGCTTCTTCCTGCAGAGAAGTGCAAGCATTGCGGAGGCTCTCAGGCTCTTGTAGCTCTTGTCTTTGGGCAGAGTGCCTTTCTTTCTTAGCTCGTCCAGCTTCCTGCCAAGTTCTCCTATGCCGACTCCTAGTTTCTCCGCGGCTTCCGTTATTGTCTGCGAGTCTGCTATTGCCTTTAATATCTCCTCCTCGTCGGAGGTTAGCTTTGTGCAGCTGTAGATAGTTGCTGCTATGGCGAGTAATGCGTCTGCCACAGCTTCCCTTACTATTTCTCGTACCTCGTCTGCTCCTGCATAGACTATGTCACTCGCCACTAGGATCTCGACGCCAAGCTTCTCAGCTAGCTTCCTTGCAGACTCGTCGACACCTCTTGCCACTATTAGAGGCTTCATGCCTGCTGCCACTGCATTGACATAGGCTTGCCTCACCGAGCCTACGTCTGCTTGTCCCGCCTTTATTTCGACGGCGTAGAGCGTACCGCCACGCTCAGCCACTATATCTATCTCGCCTACGTCCACACCGTCAACTATTATTCTTCTATGCGTCTCTACTACTTTGAAGCCAAGCTCCTCTAGGAGCCAGGCGGCTAGCGCCTCGCTAGCCCTCCATGCTCGTTTTCCCGAAGCCATGGAGCGGCACCGAGGGCCTCGCCTAGGTCTGCCTCAAAAGAGAGGGGGGCTAGTCTGACTACTCTCTTGTCTATGACTACGTGGCCCGCGTCCCTAGCCATCTCTCTCGCTATATACATCTTCTTAGCTCCCCCGGGTAGCCTGAGTAGGGGGTCGCTGAGAAGAGCTATGTCGTAGCCTCTTAGGAGTAGCCTGGCCTCCAACCCCTCTTCCACGCCTTCAACCCATTCCGGCTCCCATTCCAGGATTGCTGCTCCTATTTCGAGGGCTCTCCTAAGGGCTGACACGCCTTCACGGCTAGCCACTAGGATGAGGTAGGGGTGGGGGATTGTCCTCTTGATCCCACGGAACCATTGGTTCACGGGGCCCGCTAATAGGAAGTCGCTACCCGCAGCCTCTGCCCGCCCCGCCACTAGGTCTAGGAACCATAAAAGGTCTACTAGGCTGTGTCGAGGGGCTTCCAAGCCTTTCAGGGCACCCCTACCCGGGCTATATGTTGAATGTCTTGGGCTTCCTCTGCTCCTCGGGCCTTATCTTGACTATTCCATAGTGCACTGCACAGCTTACACAGTAGCACTTCGTTACCGGGTACCTCATTATTATTGCTCCCTTCTTCTCTAGCTCCTCGGCTAGCTGGGGGTCAACTGGACTGTACATCCTCGTGACGCATATCGCCTTGTCTGCAGGGACTACTCTGCCGCAGTTGTCACACTGTATAGTGCCGCTTTTACCTTTGGCGCCCTTTCTCCGTCCCCTGTTCTCCCTCTTCTTGGGCACCTTTCCGCACCCAGAGATTCATGGGTGGCCGGGTACAGGTTATTAAGGGTATCGTGCATAGCTTTCCGGAGCGCCTAGTAGGTCTTCGCGTACCTCATCCAGGTGATTGCAGGTTCCCCGCATACGGGACATGCTTCTCCCTCTGCGGCTTCCCTAGGCCATGGATACCCAAGGGCCCTTGCGCCTAGATCCTCTTCAAGTTTCTGAGCGCACTCGTCCTTGCCACACCATGGAAGCTCTACTACGCCCCTCCTCTCCTCTAGTACTCTCTTAGCCTCCTTGACGCTCCTCAGCTTGGCTACGTTGCTTGATAGCCACTCCCACGCCCTTCTATGGAGCCGCTCTCTTAGACTCTCCAGCTCTTTCCCTATTTCTGCTGGTAGCCTGTCGAGAGGCACGCTTCTCCTCTCGAGAGTATCTCTCGCGGCTACCGTGGCCTCTCCTTTCTCGAGCTCCCTAGCTCCAACCTCAACTCTCACGGGAACACCGCGGGCCTCCCAGTGGTAGAACTTAGCTCCCGGCCTCTCGCCCTCACGGTCGTCAACGTGAACCCGGTAGCCGGCGCTCCTCAGCTCCTCCGCTATCCTCTTAGCCTCCTCTACCACCCTCTTCTTCCTCTCCTCATCGCCCGAGGGGATCGGTATAACGACTACCTGCACGGGAGCCACGTTGGGCGGCAGGATCAGCCCTCTATCATCTCCATGTATGGCTATGACTGTAGCAACGACTCGATCACTTATCCCGTAGCTAGTCTGCCACGGGTGATCCAGGCTCTCGTCGCGCAGCTGAATCTTGAAGTCGAATGCCTTGGTGAAGTTTTGGCCTAGGTTATGAACTGTGCCTATCTGCAGCACCCTCCCGTCTGGAAGTACTGTGTCGAAGGCTATCGTGTAGAGGGCGCCAGCGAACTTATCCCAGTCAGGCCTTCTACTGACTAAGTAGGGTATAGCCAGCTCGTCGTATATTCTCTTGTAGGCGTCAATTGCTTCGAGAACCTGTCTCTCCGCGTCCTCGAAGCTGTCGTGGACTGTGTGTGCCTCCTTGAACGTTGTTACCTCCCTTAGCCTTATCATAGGCCGGGTAGCCTTGGTCTCGTAGCGAAATATACTCACTATCTGATAGTACTTTTTCGGGAGCTGCTTGTAGCTGTGTATCCAGAAGGTCTCCATGTAGGTTATGCTGGTCTCGCTAGTAGGCCTGAGTGCCAGCTTCACGTCTAACGGCTCCAAGCCCCCATGCGTAACCCAGTATACCTCGTCCTCGAAGCCCCTGATATGCTCAGACTCCCTACGCAGCAGGTCCTCCGGTATCAGGAGAGGGAACAGAACCTCCTCGTGGCCTAGCGGGTCCAGGACGCCTCTAATGACATCTATTATCCTCCGCCTAATCTGGAAGCCGTAAGGCATCCATATGCCCATGCCCTTCACAGGATACCTTCCATAATCGTAAACCTCTGCCTCCCTGATTATCCAGTCAAACCACCTTGGAAAGTCGCTCCTCCACTTCTCCCTCTGGACACCCGCCACGTCCATGCACCTCAACAGGCCTCCAACCGTTTATCCCAGATACGCTACTCTCCATACACTTGAGCATTTAGCTACAGGGCTTACTCAGAGCAGATAACGAAGACCCGTACCTTAGGAGCCGTGCTACACTTAGGAGAAGCGGGGTATTGATTAGCTAGCCCCTCTATCACGCCTGGAGTATCCCTACTCCTCTAGGGCTTACTGCTCCCTCAGGGAGGTGCTAGGTAGGGGAGCCGGGAGGGTGGGGTGTATCCTGTAGTGCAGGGCGTTAGCGTGTTGAGGCTAGTCCGTAAATCTGTGGAGTACCGTAGCAGGGCTAGCTATGAGTATAGGGGGCTCGCTGGTGGAGGAGAATACTTGGTCGACGAGTATACTGTGTCCTTCCGTGGTCTGCTCCTCCAAGACCCTCCAAGCGCCGATGTCTACCTGTATAATGGTTTCTTCACGCTACCTGGCAGGGGGGGATACGAGGCTTATTGCAGGTGGCATAATGGGCCTCTAGCAGAGAAGGATAATCCGGAGGAGAGGCTCTACTGCCCCGAGCTAGCTCCGCAGGGCTACTGCAGAAGGCATCGTAGGAGTTTGAGGGCTCTATACGATGAGTGCATTAGTAGATCCGGGGCCAAGAGCCTTGAGGCGTGCAGGGCGCTCGACGAGAGGGTCAAGCTCGAATATACGGTTTACTTGGCTGTTGCCGGCGGCTCTGTTAAGGTGGGAGTTACTAGGAGCTGGCGTTTCCTAGATAGACTGGCGGAGCAGCCTCACGATGCCGCGACGTTGATAGCAGTCGTTGAGGGGGCCTACAGGGCGCGCCTCCTCGAACTGGAGGCCTCGAAGCGGGGCATCGCTAGCGAGAGGCCGTCCAGGAAAGCTAGAGCCAGACGTATTCATCCTGGGGCAGCTGCTGCGCTCCTTGAAGCCGCCGCGGAGAAAGCATCGAGAGTGCTCGGCCTCGACTGGGACGGGCAAATCGTGAGGATTAGACCTCCCGACGAGCTACCACCCGAGGCTGCTCCAGCGAGGCTCCACGGCTCCAAGCTTAGGGCCGTAGGCTACTGGGGCGGCTTTCTGATAGTTAAGGGTGATAGAGTCTATGCAGCCATCCATAGCAGGGAGCTAATGCATAGGGCCAGCATCATAAAGCTAGGATACGAGGATGCCTGAACCTCGGAGGCCGTGGCTAGAGCTGCAAGGGCCCACTAATAGCGGGGGTCAGTCAGGGGTTCGGTCCTCAAAGCCCCCTAGCTGGGAGACTTAGAGGGGCTCAGGAGCGGCAGACTTGCATCATCCCTCACATCTCCTAGCGAGAACCCAGCTCTTAAGGGCGTTCACGCTCGCGCTAAGCAGTGTTATCCCTATGATCGTGGCTAGTATGCTTGCAGCCACGCGCGGCTGCTCCGAGGTTATCAGTCTGAGCGCGTTTATGAAGAAGTATATGCTCAGCGCAGCAAGTAGTATCGAGAGGGCTGCTGGCACGGACTCGCGGAGCCTCCGGCTCTCCGCCATTAATCGAACACCGTTCGCGTAAAACAGTCTCGCCTTTGGGGGCTTCAACTCTTCTCTGCTTCTCCGAGGAAGTAGTTTATGAATATGAAGGCTATTGTCGGTAGTATCATGAAGAGGAATATTATCTCGTAGAGCGGTGTGAGGTCTATGTAGAAGTTTAGGGTGGCGCCTCCCCCTGCATCTATTCCCTCTACCTTTAGCTCGCCTATGCCTACTATGCTCACCGATAGTATTAGGCCTAGTAGTATCATGGCGCTCCTGAATATCGGGTTTAGTATGGTTCCTCTTAGTGCTCTGGCTGTTATGCTGAGTAGCAGCATCGAGACTACTATCACTGGATAGCCTTGCCTAGCTACTGGCTCGTAGCCTGGGACTAGCTGCTGTATGACATAGGGCAGTAGCCAGTAGAATAGTACTATGAAGATGGCGAACTCTATTGCTCCTAGTATCGCTGCAGAGGCGAACCTCTTTAGCCACTCTGCTACTTCCTTCTCCGGCTTCAACCTTGGATCCCTCCAGCATTTATTTGGAGGCCTGCCTTGTAGATGCCCGCTATACTGCCCTCTATAGATAGTGTAACCTCTTCTACGTCTTCAAGCTCGCTTAACGGGATTTCAAGCACTAGCTTCTCGCCTGGCTCTAGGCTCGGGTCGCTAGAGCTCCACTCTTTCCCGGTGTCCGTGGTAAGCTTCAGTACAGCCTCCTTCAGGGGTACTCTGACGCCGTATTCAAGTATTACAACTAGTTTATTATCTTCTATGGTATACATGACATTGAGTCCTCCGTTCATGCTATCCACTGCAAATGCATAGAGCGGGTAGCCTGCCTGTAGTAGCAGCAGCATGCCTACAGCCGTCGATAGAAAGGGGAGTAGGGCTCTAGCCATCACGCTACCCCTGCGGGCACCCTTTTAGCAGGTCTACTCCCCTGCCTAGCACCACGCTCCCCGCGGCTAGGGCTACCGCTAGGAACGCTACCTTGACTAGCAACTCGATGAGTATGCCGCTGTTCTCTGCTAGCGCCTGGACTACGTCTCCCTGTGCATTGATCTCCACCGTAAACGTCTGAAAGCTCTTGTAGCCAGCGTAGAATACTGCCAGTAGCATTGCCAAGCCTACTACTATAAGGAAAATCGCTATTGGGTTCTTCACGCCGCCCACCCTCAAGGCAGATTAGTTTAGCGGCTGGAGGCTTAAAAGGGTTATCCCACACCGGATGCTAGGAGGAGAGAACCGTGTACGGACAAGAACGATAAGGAGGCTAGACCGGTGGACCCTCCTCCACCGGCAGTTTTTCCGGCTCGTAATCAACTAGCTTGCCGTCGAGGTACTCGCGATAGCCTTGCAGGTCGAGGAGGCCGTGACCGCTGAGGTTGAATGCTACCACAACTCTGCGACCCTCCTCCTTGGCTTTTAGCGCTACATCTATAGCGGCCTTCACGGCGTGAGCGCTCTCGGGTGCGGGTACTATGCCCTCTAGCTTAGTGAATAAGTGTGCCGCCTCGAAGACCTCTCTCTGATGGTATGCTACCGGCTCTACTATGCCGTGGTTAATGAGTATGCTGAGTGTTGGTGCTACGCCGTGGTAGCGTAGTCCTCCTGCATGTATGGGCGGCACCCTGTACTGATGGCCCACTGTGTGCATCTTTAGTAGCGGTGTCAGTCCTCCAGTGTCGCCATAGTCGTACGTGTATACGCCGCGTGTCATGCTGGGACTTGCCTTGGGCTCTACCGCTATGAACCTTGTCTCACTCTTACCCCTTAGTCTCTCACCTATGAAGGGGTATGTGAAGCCCGCGAAGTTGCTGCCTCCCCCTACAGCTCCTATCATAACATCCGGGTATACTCCAGCTTCGTCTAGCTGCCTCATGGCCTCTAGCCCTATGACTGTCTGGTGGAGAAGCACGTGGTTCAACACGCTGCCGAGACTGTATCTAGCCCTCTCGTCTTTGAGTACATCTTCTATGGCCTCGCTTATTGCTATACCCAGGCTGCCAGGATGATTGGGGTCCTCTGCTAGGAAACGGCGCCCCACCTCGGTCTTATCACTAGGGCTAGGGTACACTTCTGCCCCGAACAACTCCATGAGAGTGCGTCTATAGGGCTTTGTTAGGTAGCTACTCCTAGTCATGTATACCCTTACCTTGAGGCCGAAGTATGCCCCTGCCGCTGCTAGGGCCGAGCCCCACTGACCCGCTCCAGTCTCGGTTACGAGCCTCTCTATACCCTCCCGCTTATTGTAGAACGCCTGCGCCAACGCGGTATTTATCTTGTGGCTCCCTGTAGGGGTTACACCCTCGTACTTGAAGTAGATCTCCGCCGGCGTATTCAGGTACCGCTCAAGGTTCATTGCACGGAAGAGAGGGGTTGGCCTGCGACCGAACGCTACCAGCGCCTTCCTGACCTCGCCAGGCATCTCTATGAATCTCTCTGTGCTGACCTCTTGCTCTACTAGGGTCTTGGCAAATAACCGTGTCAGGGCCTCGGGGGGTACAGGCTGCCTTGTCCGCGGGTCTAGTGGTGGAGGTACGGGTTCCGGGAGGTCAGGTAGTATGTTATACCAGGAGGTGGGTACGTCTGAGGGGGAGAGGTCGAATCTAAAGCCGGTTAAATCCATTGGCGCTCCATCGCCCTCGCCTCGCTGGGGCCGCACTCCCATGTAGGCAGCGTACACCTATTTAAATGCTTACTTGTGAGCGTAGATAGCTACCGGCTCCCTACCGGGCTCGTCGATCCTTATGAAGCCGAAGCGGATGAACTGCAGTTTCGAGTCTACACTGTACCCTCTTATCGCCGGCTCCGCATAACCGTTGTGAACGATTAACTCTAGCCCTTGAGGCTCTAGCACCTTCACAGGGACAGCATCGCTCGCGGGAACCCATTGAACGATAGGGACCCTCTTGCTCCTCGCGTAGTCTAGGCTCTGATCCTCTACCATAGATAGAAGGTTTTCGCCCGTGTCGACTCTGAAGTTGCCTAAGCCCATCAGCCTCAGCTCGCCGCTGCTGGCGTCGTTCTTCTCGATTAATACTCCATCGCCCGGGCATACCCTTAGCTTCCTCTTCCTAGCCGGCCTACTCGGGTGGAAGGGTATCTCGGCTTCGACGCAGCTGGGCGCCTCGAGTCTTAGCTCTACTGGGTTATCGACATACATGATCCTATCAGCACGCTCGTCTAGCAGCTTTCTATTTACAGCTGCTAGGTTGGCCCAGCTTATAGTGGCGTCGCCCGGTTTGACGCCCACCTCTAGTATGACCTGCCTTATAGCCTCTGCTAGTATTCCGCGGCGCCGGAGGCCCGCTATCGTGCCGAATCTGGGATCATCGTACCCCATGAACTTGTCGTGTTGTTTCTCGAGTAGCTCTCTTATCTTGCTCTTGCTTAGTATGAATCCCTCCAGCTTTAGCCTGCCAAAGTGTATGAAGACCGGTGGTTCCCAGCCCATGCATTTATAAACGTATAACTGTTTCTCCGTGTTGAGCGCGTGCTCCTTGCCCCTCAATACATGGGTTATACCCATTAGGTGGTCGTCGACGCTCACAGCGAAGTTGTAGGTTGGCCACACCCTGTATTTGCTGCCGACTAATGGGTGGGGGTACCGCTCCGTGTCTATGATGCGTAGGGCCACCCAGTCTCTTATGCTGGGGTTGGGGTGCCTAGGATCCGTCTTTACCCTTACTACGGCTTCCCCCTCCCCGTAGTGTCCTTCTAGCATCTTGTCGAAGAGGCTAAGGTTCTCTTCTGGGCTTGCATCCCTGGTCTCGCAGTAGCCCTCGCCGCTCCTCAGCAGCTCCCTCCCCCTCTCGCCGCACGTATCTACATATGCGCAGCCTCTAGTGAGCATCTCCCTCGCTATCTTATAGTAGATGTCCATTCGCAGGCTCTGTATGTACTCTTCGTGCCACTCCACTCCTAGCCATCTCAGATCCTGCTTTATCAGGTCGTATGCCTCCTTGAGGGGCGACTTCGTTCTGGGGTCGGTGTCCTCGAAGCGGAGCACCATACGGCCTTTGTAAATCTTAGCGTATTCACTATTAATTATGGCGGGCCTAGCGTTCCCCATGTGAATCACGAAGTCCGGGTTAGGAGCGAACCTGACCCGTACTTTCCCCTCGACGGCGTTAGGCAGGGGGGGAAGGCCCTTCCTATGCTCCTCTTCCTTCTTCTTAGGCGCCTCACCTGCAAGCTCGGGGTACTCCTCCTCTAGCAGCTTCTTCTGCTCGCTTGCATCTAGCTTGTTCACTTCATCCACTATCCTCCGCGCAATTGCAGCTATCTCCCTGGCCCTAGGCCTCAACTCGGGATGGTCGCCCAATAGCATGCTCATGACGCTGCCTACGCTAGCCCTGCCACCATGCTTAACTGCGTCCCTTAAGGCATAGCCGCGGACCAGCCTCTCAAGGCCGCCAGTCATCCCTGTACTAGCACCCTAGAAGCCTCGTAGGTCGGGGGGGCGGCGTTATACTTCTCGACCCCCTAGCCGCTTACAGGACTCGATTATCTAGATCTAGAGGCTCTTCCACCCCCCAATCTCGATCTGTCTTCCTCTAAGGAATACGCCCCTGCCCCTCTCAACTCTGCCGACAATGCTGCACGGGATGGAGAGGCGCTTGCAGGCTTCTAGCAGGCATTCGGCGGAGTCTTCTGAAGCCGTTACCGCTATGCTATAGTCTTCCCAGCTGGCAAGCCCCCCGGTTTCTGGGTCGATGCCGTGTGCCTCCATAACTTTAGCTGAGCCTGGATCTACTAGCACTGTATCCAAGTCGATAGCTACCCTGCTAGCATCAGCTATCAACGATAACGTGAATCCCCATCCATCACTGTTATCCGAGGCCGCCGTAGCGCTGCAACCCGCTATGAACGGGCCTAGCCTCACAGGTGGTAGGGGCCTTCGCGTGGCGGCCAAGACGCTTTCAGGCACTTCCTCAAGTGGTATAACACTTGATAGCACCTCCTTCGCTACAGCTCCCGGCCCTACATAGCCCGCTTGAACAACTACATCGCCCGGCTCAGCGCCGCTACGAGGCACGGCTCTCGCCGTGCCTCCAATAACGGCTACATCTATCCAGGCCTCGCCTCCCCGGTTGGCATCGCTCTTCGCCACCCTGACGCCAATCCAATCAGCGGCAGCCGCAACACCCTCCGCTACTTCAAATGATTCTCTAAAACTGCGTACCCCCACGCTATAAAATATGGAGAGGGGTTTGCCCCCTGAGGCCGCAACATCACTCGCAGCAGCTATTACAGCCTTCCAGCCCCAGTCGGCAAGGCTCATCCATGGGAGCCTGCTTTCACGCTCACTATAACCATCTATGTTGACCACTAACCCGGGGGCTACAGGGCATGCATCGTAGTTGAGGCACCACTCACCCTTGACTATCGAGGCTAGCTTCCTTAGCTCGCCTGGAAGCGTCAACCCCAGATGCACACCTCTCCCGGAACACGTGAGTGAGACTAGCGGAACAGTTTCTCGATAGGATTAGAAGGGCGTTAATGCATGGTTTAAGGGGTGGTAGCCGGGCGGGGATTCGAACCCCGGTCACGGGGGCCAGAGCCCCGCATCCTGGGCCGCTAGACGACCCGGCTACCCCCCATGCGGCCCGTTTCTGCTTTAACCTGGGGGTCGGGCCTCTTAAGGGTTACCGCTGCCCCCAGGTTATTGCGTTGGTGAGGGGGTGCCTGGGAACTGAGCTGGCAGTCTGTCGTTGAGGCATGCAGCAGTGATGGAGACTGTAGTAGGGTTGCGGATGAGTTTTTTCGGAGAGTGTGCGAGTCTCTCGTTGGCCGTTGCAGGTCGAGGAGAAGCGGTGGCGAGCGTTATGCTTGGGTAGAGGATCTCTTGGAGCGCGGCGTTCCTGACGGTAGGAGCAGGCTTATCCTCTACGTTATTAGTAGGTATCTTATAAACGTTAAGGGCCTTAGCCTGGAGGAGGCTGAGGCCGTGATAGACGCTTTCCTCGAGGCTAGCTGCCGCAACTACGGTAATTGCAGCAAGATCTACAAGTCATGGATTCGCCATGTTCTACGCAGGGTTTCCGAGGGTGGCTGGAGGCCCTGGAGCCTTGAGAGGGTAAAGCAGGAGGATCCAGAGTTATACTCCACTATTAGCCGCGTTCTAGGGATTCAGTAGATCCTCCCGCCGGGTTACCACCGATTAGTGGTAACAGCGGCCTTCTGCATGTGCTAGCCGCCGGGTTCCAGATTAAACCGCCGCTCCAACTCCCCTGCCCTCGCGGTGGAGAACAGTGAAGGCAGTGCAGGCCCTACTAGCTGTGCTAGCCGTCGCTGCCCTGCTGGCAGTTAGCGCAAGCGCGCAGATAACCGATGAGGGCATAACCACCCTAGCCAAGGCTATTGGAGCCGGCTTGGCTGTAGGTCTTGCAGGCATTGGAGGAGGCTACGCAGTAGCAGTAGCAGGCGCCAGCGCTATAAGCGCTGTTGCGGAGAAGAGGGAGCTATTCGGTACAACCCTGCTATTCGTCGTGCTGGGTGAGGGTATCGCCATTTACGGGCTACTAATAGCCCTGATCCTGATCTTCGTCGTCTAACGCCTCTCCTTAAGAATAACTAGGGGGAAGGAGCGTAGCTATCAGGGTTTTTTAATAGGCTCCAGAGTGGTACATAGTGGTAGCCAGTAGCGTATGCTAACTCATATACTAGCTCGTAGCTAAGCCTTTCCAGGATCCAGAAACGGAGCCCCTCCTCCATTATAACAGGCTCCCGGGCCCCCATTAAGGTAGCCCACGCCTCCTCATACGCCTTCCTTATAGCAGCGAAGACCTTCTCGGTCCATGAGGCCAGCGGTTCCTCGAGGGCGGTCCTAGCCGACTCCTCCAGGCCCGCTCCTGTGGCTCTTTCAGCCGCTAGGGCCGCTGCGTAGGTTATACTCCTCTTTAGAGCTGCTAGATCGCGCTCCCTTCCCTCCGGGTCCCACGTGGAGCCAGGCTGCTTCAGGGGTTCTCCCTCGAAGTCCGTGAAGAAAATCCTGCAGCCCGGACCGGCATAGACCTGGTATAGGTGTAGATCTCCGTGTGTCAGCTGCACTTTACTGCCTATGAGCGCATTAACTGCTCTTCTCCATTCGCCCGCTAGCCACCTCAAGGTCTCTGCGGCCTCCGCTATCGAGTCGTCTCCTGGGGCAAGCTCTGTTATCATGGCTGCACGCTTCTCTATCCTCTCTATCCATGCATTTACTAAAGCCTTGTCCGCCGTCGTTGACGCCGGTATAGGGCCCGCTAGTTTTCCTAGTGCTGCGTGGAGGGCGGCGAGCGAGTGGCCTAGCGGGGCTGCACACTGCGGCAGCCTAGACGCCCCGCTCCATAGGGTTTCAAGTCCCGACTCTATGAAGCCCGAGGCAAGGGGCTCTCCTTCGAAGGCCTCGTAAACTAGCATGTATGGCGTGCCCTCTGCTTCATACACTGCCAGAAGTCTAGGTATTAGGGGGAACCCGTTCAGCTCCTCCAGTATTAGCTTCTCTCTAGCGCTCCCCCCGGGCCTCTTGAAAACCTTGATAACTATCCTGCCAAAGGGGGGAGCGTCTGCCTCGAGTATCACGCTCCTCCTTGTAACGCTAGCCACAGCGGCATTCGCTATAGCGTGAGGTGGTGCGTGGAGCCATGTGGCTTTCTCTAGTAATAGCTCCTTCAGCGGGCCTCCTGGAGCCTCGACGGGCTCCATTGTCTCCGTGTACAGGCTCATCGTCGGCTCGAGGCAGCCTATCCCCCTAGCTACTACAATGCCTTCGTCTAGGCTACAGGTCACCCTTTGGCAATCCTTGAACCAGGGATCCCTAGAGGCTGCCTCGCAGTCGGGGGCGCTGCTCATACCCCGGTTCACTCTCCTCGGGTGAGCTCTAAGGCTTCTTCTAGTGTGAGCGCTATCAAAGCGTAGACGTCGTGTGGATGAATGCTCTCGAGGCTGTAGGCTTCTATTACTAGTCTGGAATCGCCTGGCGCCCTGCCCGCAAGCCTCTTAGCTAGTCTGTAGGCCGCTTCTCTAACCACGTCTTCTATTAGGCGGGGCCTCTTGAAAGCCTCAAGGATCAAGCGAGCCTCTTGGGGTCTCTTGAGTAGTGTAAACGTTGGTGCTGAGAGGCTTGCAAATAATTCCTCTGCTACCCATTCTATCCTTACCATTACTTCGCTTGTCTCTACTATGCCCTTCAGGAGCGTTTTCTGGCTGTGGCTAGGGCTGACCTCCCTCTCTTGCCCTATTAACTCGCTTATTGTTGCCTGGGCGCTGGGGCAGACTGTCATGCCGTGTACTGTTGCCTCGACTCTCCATAGCCTGTGGCCGTCCCTTCCTGCCTCCACTTCTACTGCGGCGTCTACGGGCTCGACTCCTTCTATCCCAGCATACTTTATTGGCACGTATATCACTGTGGATGCTCTCGCGACGGCTCTCTTGGCATAATTGTGCCTCTCTAGGAGTAGCGAAGCCACGGAGCCCATTAGTTCTTCGAGGCTTCCTGCCCCCTTACCCACGGCTTCAAGGGCGTCTCTTACCGCCTCAACGTTTCTCGACAGGTGGACTCCTCTCCTCGACACATCCACATCCACGTAGACATCAACTGTTAGGTCTAACTCTCTAGGGCCCCATGGCGTGTGGATTACAGCCCTCTTCCTTATGCCGCGGAAACCCACACGATTAATAGGGAGGGGCCTCAAGGGCCGGAGGTCCTGGATTTCCACTTTGCTAGCACCCCGATGCTTACCTCAGCGTATGCCGCCGGATACTCTATTCCTATAGATTCTAGTAGTGCTGGGTGCACCTCCCCTATCCTACCTAGTACACTCCCGTCGGGTAGCTTGAGTACCGCTGTCCTCCCCTGCATGAGGCCTGGTGCCTCACCGGGCTCTGCTGAGAACTCCACGCCAAGTATTTGGAGCAACGAGTACAGAGGTGCCTGCACCACCTCGAAGCTTGCCTCTTCGTCGAGGACACCCATCGCTAGGACCAGGTCCTCCTCGACTGATCCATCCCTCCTTCTGACGATATTGCCTACTTCGAACACCTTGATCGGCTTGTTCCTGTGCTGGTTGAATTTGAGTGTATGGAGCACTGGGATCAGCATTGTGGGTCTTAACACGCTATACTCTAGCTGAACGGGGTTTAGCACCT
>JALTZJ010000033.1 GCA_027046245.1 Acidilobaceae archaeon | reverse complement strand
CAAGTAGCTCGCCCTCTTCTACTCGTATTATCGGCTCAAGAACATTCATAGAAACGAGCCCGTTGAGTTCCTCCGGGTTTAAGTCATTTAGAAGCAGCTTGGCGTCAATCCTATAGCCTCGGGGTTCGTCTAATACTCTAAGAAACTTAGACAACAAGCTCTCTATACTCTTTCTCATTAGCCATTCACCACTTATAATGATTCTTTGATTGTATTTGCAAGGAGTTCTAAGGCCTTGTATTCCTCTTCGCTAAGGCCAGCTCCCTCTATTCCCTTATCTAAAGATATGGTAATGGGTTTCCCGTTGACTAGAATCTTTATAGTCACGGCCCCTTTTCCATAGGAGCTTACTAGTTGCTTGAGTAAATCTGTTAGCAGAGGAGATGAAACCCTGCTTAGGAAGGACCTCAAGTCTTTTGATTCAATGAGGAAGCTGAAGTCTTCCCTATTTACTGCGAATCCAACTAATTCTATGTTGTCTAGAGCTTTTATGATAGCATCTTTTTCTTTATCGCTTAGATTTGAAGCTTGTATACTCTTCTTAGTGTTATCTCTTATCTCTTTGAAGCTATCAAATAGTAATTCAATTCTATCAATGCTTAAGAGCGCATCACTGATTCTCTCGGTAACATCCTTGGCAAGGTTCTTGTAGAGAAACTCGATGGAAGCACCCGGAAACATTATTTCAAGAAGATGGGTACCTAGTTTCTTGTACTCGTCTACACGATAGTAAGCAGTAACCTCGAATTCTGTATCGGTAATCTTTCTAATGATTAATTGTAGGTCTTTAAGAGGCTTATACTCCTTACTCTTAATAGACGGGTATGGGTCGAATTCCTTCGTATATTTAATAGAGTATTCCTCGTGAATACGGACATTCAAGGTATCTCCTTGGGTTTTGGTATCTACGAGAATCCAGAAGACATTATTTCTATTATAATCTTCTTGATACTCCTTGAGGCTAGAAATAATATCATCAAAGCTGACAGGTCTCTTGGTTACAACTCGAATATGACGTATTATTCGTCCACTCTTTAATTTATTCGCATAATCTAGCATTACATCTACCTTGCTTGAAACCTGATTAATCCCGAACCTTCCATAAAGAAGAACAAGTAAGTCTCTCTTACTCTTTACATTGACCAGCTCGCTTGGAGAAATCCCAAGGACATCAGTTGCAACTTTAAGTGCCTGTGATATGGTGAGACCTCTCTTTAATTTCTCCAGGTTTACAAAGAACTCGTAGGCTTCCTTAGGTTTATTACTTATAATTTCATCGATAATATCAGCCTTCCTCATAGCCTCACTAACGTCTAGATTAAAGGCTCTTGCCAGTGTTAACAACTGGTTTTTCCGAAGCTGGCTTAGCTTTTTAGCCACAAAGCCCTTCTTGGCTTCCAAAGCCTCGTCCACTAGGACCTACACCCAAGCTATAGATAATCCTACAACGATATTTATAGTGTTCACTACAAGATACTGTACAGGGGTGCATGCCGAGTGTCCATTACCGGCAGGAAGCTCCTCAAGATTACTCGGGTCGGGAAGTATAATCGAACCACTATACCCGGCGAAGTACGCAAGCTACTAGACTTGCGGGAAGGAGATGAAGTAGCATGGCTTTTTGAGGACGGCAAAATTGTTATCGAGAAACACGTGAATGGTGGAAACCGTGAGCAGTAGAGACGGCAAGAGGTTCATCGAGACACCCGACTTCCCCGTCGATGCGGTCAATGAGGCTTCTGCTAAGGAGAAGCAGGGTGGTGGCCGTCCACCCTATTGGGAGATGGTGTTCTGGTGGACCCGGAAACCCCTGGCTGGTGCAAGAGCCGTTATAGCTGGGGCACTGTTACCATCAGATACTAATCCTACTGAGTTCAGGTACAACTTGCGCCTCACCGAGAGCATTGCACACAGAAAGAACCCCAACATACCACCTAAGTGGAAAGAAATATTCAGCAAAGCCAAGCTACTAGACCCCTTCGCCGGGTTCGGAAGCATACCCCTAGAGGCCATAAGGCTCGGAGTAGGCGAGGTAGTAGCCGTCGAGCTACTACCCACGGCCTACGTGTTCCTAAAGGCGGTCCTCGAGTACCCTAAGTGGGCTGTTGAGCGGGACCTAGGACAGAAGCTAGTCAAGGACGTGGAGCGCTGGGGTGAGTGGATAGTAGAGAGGCTCAGGGAAGACCCGGACATACAAGAGCTATACGACGATGATGTAGCAGTCTACATAGGCACATGGGAGATACGCTGCCCGCACTGCGGGAGGTGGACACCACTGGTAGGGAACTGGTGGCTAGCCAGGGTATCCAAGGAGGCAAGCGAGGAAGAGGGAGAAGAAGGAACGAGGAGCGGCACGTTCAAGCGGCTAGTATGGATGGAGCCGGTCAAGGCGGGAGACCATATAGCAATCAAAATAGTAGACCTAAACAGGGAGCTAGGAAGAGAGACCCTGAGAGCAAAGGTGAACGCTAACCAAGGCACCATAGTAGTTGATGGCAGGACTTACAGGGTACCACAAAAGAACATAGACGCAAGAAGAGAAACAGCAACTTGCCTCCACTGCAATAACCAGATACGCAAAGGCCAGCGGGACTGGTACGTAAAGGAGGCAATACGGGACTGGAACCAGAAACTAGAACAATACCTCACAGGGCAAATAGACCTCGAGACGCTCAAAGAAACCGTGAAAGCCAGGCCAAGAATACTAGCAAAGGCCAAGATAGCCGACGGAGACCTAGAATTCCAACCGGCAACACAAGAAGACCAAGAAAAACTATGGAAAGCACTACAAAAACTAAGACAACACTGGGGAGACCCAGACATACCAACCGAACAGATAACTCCCTACGGTGTTAGATACCTGTTCCCCATAATCTATGGTTTCGATAAGTGGTTCAAGCTCTTCAACCCACGCCAACTCCTAACCATAGCAAAGCTAGCCAAGCTAATTCGCGAGGCAGGCAAGAAAGTTGAGGATAAGATGTTGAGGGAAGGGCGGAGCAGGGAGGAGGCATTTAAGTATGCAGAAGCTGTAACAACATACTTAGCAATAGCATTAATTAATTTTATTAGACATAATGCATTAGTTAATCATTGGGAAGGAGCTTCATGGCAGCCAGTCAGACACGTCTTAGCAATGAGAGGCATAGCTATGCAATGGAATTGGTGCGATGTTAATCCATATTATAATGAGTCATTAGTATCATATCAACACTTTAATAATAAAAATACCAATGGCTTATCTTATCTTGTTTCTGTCGTTTCTGCTAGTTCTAGTAGGATTACGGTTTTTCTTAACGATGCCACTGAACTCAGTAAATTAGGAAATGAAATGTTTAATGTTATCGTTACTGACCCGCCTTATAGGGATGATGTGCCCTATGCTGAGCTTAGCGACTTCTACTATGTCTGGCTTAAGCGTGCTCTGAGCGATGTTGTTGATGTGGGTGGCCTAGTTGTTAGACAACCTCGTTTCATTGCTGAGGCTTTTTTCAAGAACGGAGCCGAGATTGAGACGCAATGGAAATATTTTGCGGATAAAGAGGTTAGCGAAGATGAGAGCCGTTCTCGATTCTTTGGAGAGCACGTTGGTAGCCTAGAGCATTTCAAGGCGCTTTTGGCAAAATCATTCCAGGCAATGGCTGATAGGCTTGTTGATAATGGTGTTCTTGTTACGTATTATGCTCATACTAGTCCTGATGCTTGGGAGGCTTTGCTTGATGCTGGTTGGAGGGGTGCTGGTCTCCGGATATCGGCGGCTCATGCTGTGGTTACTGAGTCTAAGCACCGGGTTACTGCTCGTGGTAAGGCTGGTCTCGATGTTAGTATCGTTGCTGTCTGGCGTAAGGGCGTGGCTGGCCAGGTACTTGCTGGCGAGGCCTATTCCAAGGCTCTCGACGAGTGTACGGGGTATGCGAGTACTCTTTTGAAGAAAGGGTTTGATGGCGTTAACTTGTTCGTGGGCGTTCTGGGCTGTGTGTTATCTGTGTTTACTAGGTATGAGAGGGTTGTTGGTGTTAAGAATACTAAAGAGCTTGTGGAGGAGTACGTGTATCCTGCTACGGCTGAGGCTATCGCCCGTGCTCTTGGAGGCGGCGAGCTTGCTGGCAGGCTTAGCGGCGCGTCTCTATTCTATCTTCTGGGTAAGGTGCTTATTGCGAGGAGGCCCCGGCAGGTACAGAGGACTCTAGACAGGAGTACCATGGCTATCATGGCTATTGGTACCCGAAATGAGGTGAGGAAGCTGAAGGATTTCGGGCTGGTGGAGCAGGAGCGTGACAAGTTCCGTTTGCTTGAGCCTGCTTGGGGCCAGCGTGACTTGGCCCGTGCCGTGAGGTCTGCCTTGGATAAGAGGGGTGTTAATCCGAAGAATCTCGTGGCCCGAACCGCCATAGACACGCTGCATCTTCTTGAGTACTATGCTGTGACTCTGCCGAAGAGCGAGTTTACTAAGAAGGTTGAGGAACTCCGCGCCAAGTACCCCTCATTGTATGAGGAGGCTCTAGGCTTGGCCCGTCTTCTTGCAGAGGTTCTCCCGCCCAATGACCCGGAGCGTGAGCTTGTGAACCGTGTTGTTAGTATGCTTGCACCTGGCCAGGCCGGCCTAGACAAGTGGCTACGGGGTGATAGGTGATGAGGTTCCTAAACCACGTTAAACTGTGGAGTGACGTGCTTGAGCCCCGGCTTGACGAGAAGGCGGCTCCGAGCCTAGGAGGAGTACACCTGGGCAAAGAGGAGACGATATACACGGACTCAGTGGAGTTCTTCAGGAGAACCCTTGTCACCAGGCATATGGCTGAAGCTCTTGAGAATGTTGCCGATGCTCTCCTGGGTAGGGGCGGTAATAAGCTGGTCATGCTTCTATCACTATTTGGCGGCGGTAAAACTCACACGTTACTCACTATCTATCATGCTTTCCGTAACCCGGCTGCACTCTTGGAGGCTAAAACTGAGGATAGTGGGACAAGGGAGCGTCTGCGTAGGCTAGCTGATGAATTATCCAAGATGGGTAGCATGAGGGTAGTCGTGCTTGATGGCTACTTCAGCGAGCTTGCCCCGACCCCGGTTAACCCACTAATGGTTCCTGGCGGCTATAGGGTCCAGACTATCTGGGGGTCTCTGGCACACCAGCTGGGCCGCTTCGGAGAGGTGAGGGAGAACGATGAGAAGCTACTGGCACCCCCAGCCGACGTAATAGCTAGGCTTCTCGGTGACGAGCCTGTACTCATTCTAGTAGATGAGCTGGCTGACTACATTGTTAGGCTTAAGTCCTCCGGCGACCCTGGGCTCAGGAGTTACGCTGACCAGGTTTTGGCGTTCGTCGAGTCTCTCGCCAAGGCTGTCGACTTGTCTAGGCGCTCTGTCCTCATAGTCTCAATGCCTGTAGAGGAGAGGAGGGAAGGGCTCGAGGTTGAGGAGCGCTACAAGTCTCAGCTCAGCGTGGTTACAAGCCTCTACAAGTCTGTGAGCAGGGTTGCGTCGAGGAGGATAGTTCCCGTAGCCCCCTCGGACATACCGAACATACTCAAGGTGAGGATTTTCGAGAACATAGACCATAGAGCAGCTAAGGCGGTATCTTCCAGCCTCGCCAGGCTATATGGGGCTGATGAGAACAGGGAGATTTTCGGGGAAGATGCAGTTAGGAAGGCTCACTTAGTCGAGGAGACTTACCCGTTCCATCCATCCTATATCGAGACCCTTGTAGACATTGTGGACAAGCATGAGGGTCTAGAGAAGACCAGGGATGCTATCAGGATTACTAGAAAGGTTATCAGGAAGCTAGTGGAGGCGAAGAGTCCTGCTGAACTCGTTATGCCCTTCCATATCGATGTCGAGGACCGAGAGATAAGGGGTACGCTTCTCTCCCACGAGTTCTACAGGCAGTATGCTACTGTAGTGGAGGAGGACGTGGTTGAGAGGACTAAGGGCTATGATAGACCAGAACTAGCTAAGACTATAGCTAAAACGATACTCGTTAAGACCTTCGTTTATGCAGGCTCGATAAGGCATCACCAACTATATCCTGATAAACACGAGGTCATTATATCATCCTTCGAGCCTAGCATCGCGAGAGCCCTTAATTTACAGCCCAAGGACTACCTAGATGCATTGGAGTGGACTTCTAGCAACCTCGTTTACCTACTAAGCGAGGGTGGACGCTACTGGTTTACTCAGTTCGCCTCACCTATACGGAGGGTTGAGATGACGGCTAGAACTGTAGATAGCCATGAGGCACTTAAGAAGGTCGAAGAGTATGCATGGAAGCTCTTAACTAAGCCCTACGAGGATGTAGTATCAGGTTCACGAAGACGTGGCCAGAGTAGGGGAGCGACAAGCTCGCCCTTCAATGCCAGCTCCAGCCTGGTCTTAGCCGAGCCCAAACCAGTAGACCATGACTCCAGAGACTACATATT
Organism: Acidilobaceae archaeon; assembly: GCA_027046245.1. GTDB lineage: Archaea > Thermoproteota > Thermoprotei_A > Sulfolobales > Acidilobaceae > Aeropyrum. Next base: position 11,492 of record JALTZJ010000033.1, on the reverse strand, counting down.
GGTGGCTATTCTTTCACCCATCCGAGAGAGCGAAGTAGAGAAAATAATCTATGAGATACCAAGCGGTGGGCCGAGAAGATACGCTAACACTGTCTACCTGATATATCCACGTGATAGTAACAGTGTTTCGCAGATGCTTGGGTTTGCCAAGCACTTGATTGCGTGTAATATAGTGGGTGAGGAGCTAGACTCCATCTATGAGGATAGCGAAGTCCGTGAGGTCATGAGAAAGAAGCTTGAAAAGTACTGTAAGGGAATGGAAGGGATAGAGGGTAAGCTTGTCATAAATATACTTGCTGGCCTAAACCTTGTTGCGTATCCAAGCTTCGATGAAAATAGCTATAGGAACGCATTCAGGCTTGTAGATGCATCTATGGCGGATACTATTATCGAGACAGCTGCACGTGCCCTTAGGGGCACTAGGCCTCCAAAATTATACGATGAGCTAGACTTTGAACAGCTTGAATACATGCTATCCCAGGTTGGTATCAACCTATCCGAGGGAGAATCAGCAAGATTAGTCTCAGAGGTCATTGACTACTTCTACTCTAATCCCAGACTGCCCATGGTGAAAGAAGAAACAATTAAAGACGCCCTCATTGATGGTGTAAAGAGCCTAAGAATCGGAGTAAAGAGGTCAGGCAAGATATTCTTCAAGAGGGTGCATGAATGCAGGTCTAGGCAAGACTGCAACCCGCCTTCTGTAGAGGAAGGAGAAGCTCCGCATAGCTTAGAGCCAGGTGATTTGATACTACCATGGAGAACGGCTCTCCAGGAACAACTCGAAGGTCTGAAGGGTGTCAAAGAAGAGAGGGTTGCTGGTGGGATAAGAAGGATATGGTACGCCTTCTATATTGATGGAAACCTAGTGCCTGTAGCTGAGGCTTTGGAGAGCTTAGACCTTGAGACGCTCCACTATAGTCCGTTAGTTAGAATCACGGAGTTCATGGAGGAGGGTGTAGACGTTAAACTGGACAAGTATGAAATAACTGCTTCTCCAGGCGAAGAGGTGACAATAACGATATTTATAGAGAGAGTTGGCGGGTTCAAAGGGTATTTATCCCTGACTGCTACAAGTGGTGAACTAAGCTCTACTACACTCAGTATCGGTGACGAGAGGCCGTCAGCAACAATAGATTGGAGGATAAAGGTACCGGAGGAGCCAGGTACGTACAGCTATGAAGCGAGAATTATGGGGGACTCCGGGGAGGTGCTAAAAACTTCCTCGGTAACAGTCATAGTTAAGCCGAGAGGCCGTGAAGCGGTTAAGGGTGTTCCGCCTAAGGGCACGAAGCTCTCGTTAGTAGAAGTTGAGGTCTCCGCCTTTAACTTCAAACCACTTAGGATAATCGACATAAAATTTGGTTCAGAGTGTGAAGTCGAGGAGGCAGTACTTGAGCTAGAAGCTGAAATAGCTAATAGGAGGCCCAAAGTAACCTTAAGGCTCAATGGCGTGGCTCTCGATGATGTGAAGAGTATTTTCCCAGCTATCGCGCAGAGATATAGCATCTCTGTGAGGCACATGTGGTATCGGATTAGGTTGAGGCCACGTAGTGGAGAGTACATTACGGCTCCAGAGTTCACCGAAAACGAGGCGAGAGACATTGAGAACTATATGACCTACTATGTCTTCGAAGAGGGATGATAACCGTGGATGATGGTGAGAAACGTGTAGTCCTGCGTTTTTCCATTAGAAAGATTGGGAAGCATAGGAAACCCGTAGAGGTCGTTCATTTTTACGTCTCAACAGGAGGTAAAGTATTTCATGCTCGTTGTGAGCGCGGAGTTATTTCAAGTTTCCTTGAAAGGATGAATGGAGCCATGAGCCGGAGTAGAACTAGTAAGACAATATACTTGGAGGGGGCTAAAGCAGAGGAGCTCTTGAGAAAACTTATTATTCTAGCCGGTTGTAGACAGTGTCTGAGAGCACCTTCGAAAATATCAGAGGTTGCTGAAGTGATAGCTGGTCTTGGCGAGTTCGAGGCTATCTTCTGGTATAGCAAAATCCTCGAAGAGTACGAAAAGAGAGGGTTCTGGGGGGTGTGCAGGGTTGCAAAGGCCTTCCGGGTTCTCTACAGAATCGACTAGAGCGCAGGCCCTACGCCTCCTCAGCAGGATTATTAAGGGGTATGAGTTTCACCCCTTCTTCTTCATCCTGAATACTAGAGCTGACCCCCCGATACTGCCCTTTGCCCACCAGACAGAGTTAGTCTTCAGATTAGCATTCCGTAAGCCCATGAGGATTCTCGTGGGTGATGAAATAGGACTAGGTAAGACCATCGAGGCAATACTCGCAGTTAAGCTCCTTGAGAAAAGAGATGGAGTTAGAAGGGTACTATTACTTGTTCCTAGGATTCTCGTGGAGCAGTGGAGGTCGGAGCTTAAGAGGTTCGGGATTCACGCAAAGGTCATAGAGAGGAGGAACATCTCTATTCTAGCCCAGCAAGGCTTCCCTGAGGGATGGTACATTGCTTCTATAGACCTCGTTAAGAGGGGGGAACACAAGCCGAAGATAGCCAGTGTAGACTGGGATGTAGTTATCGTTGACGAAGCTCATAGAGTAGGAAAAACTAAGTCAAGTCAGAAGAGGATTACACAGAGGTATGAACTTGTAGAGAAGCTAGCAAAGGTTACAAATCGAAACATCATTCTGCTATCAGCAACCCCGCATAGAGGGCATGCTACTGACTATATTTCCAGGTTAAAGCTTATCGACCCCTACCTTATAGGTGAGAAGGAACTAGATAATGATTCATTCTACAGGCTTACCCGCGACTCGATTGTAATACGTAGAACCAAGATGGACGTAAACGATGTTTACGAGCATAGACAGATATTCAAGAAAGCCAGGTTTGTCGCCAGGGTCATAAGTGCTACACGTGAAGAGGCCGAGTTTAATGAACTCCTATTTAGATTCCTTAGATATAAGCTACTAAAGTACTACGAATACATTGGGGAGGAGCCTAAAGCTCTCCCATTGCTACTTGCACTCATAGCTAAGAGGGCATCATCGAGCCCCTATGCCGCTATGCGGACTCTGGAGAGAATGTTGCATAGGAGGTCTCTAGTAGTTGAGGGAAAAACTTCCTCACTAGTTGATGCAAGCAAGCTTGATGTAGAAGCTGAAAGCATAGTTGAGGCTTATCTGGGTCTAGGCTTTGAGGACTATAGTGAAATAGGGAACTCGGAGGAAGCAGTTGAGCCTGATGAACCCATCAACAGGTTTGCAGAGATGTGCGGAACCCTTCTAGAGGAACAGGACTTAGAGGTAATAGAGAGGCTCTTTAATCTTGCAAGAAGCATAGCAGAAGGTAATGATAGCAGGCTAAAAGGAGTTTTCAAGCTTATACACGAGCACCTCGATAAGGGAGATAAGATTGTCGTGTTTACTGAGTACAAGGATACAGCTAGGTACATCTACGAGAAGCTAAAGGAGGAGATACCTAATGTAATAAGTGAAACCGCGCTCATCACGTCCGATAGGATAATTGTTCCAGGCTGGAGGGGGCATAGAAGGCCCAATATTGAGGACTTGAAACGGTACCTCCGGCTTGGACGGATAAAACTCATTATCTCAACGGATGTTGCATCGGAGGGATTGAACTTACAGGTAGCAAACATAATTATAAACTATGAGCCCACCTGGAGCCCTATTAAAGTAGAGCAACGCCTCGGGAGGGTGTGGAGGCTTGGTCAAGAGAAGGAAGTGACAAGCTATACTTTGTTCCTAGCCATTAGGAGTGACAAGGATGTTCTAGACGTGCTATATAAGAAGTTACTAGCCTGGGGCCGTTCTCTCCAAGAATCCCGGGTAGCTATTGGAGAGGATGTGGTCATAGACATGATGACTGAGGAAGGCTCTACATCCATTCCTATTGATGTGGCGAAGGGAACACCAAGATACAGCGAGTACAAAGCATTATTAACGTATATACGTGAGGGCCGTAGTGGGCTAGAGCACTATGTTCAAAGTATCATAAATGCTCTAGCGTCTCTAAAGAGAAATCTCGAAAGAGTAGGTCTAACTAGGAGAAATATTGCATTTAAAATTGAAAGGCTACTTAGCGACGTTCTAGGCGATTTCCGAGGAAATGACGTAGATAGGATACTCAAAGAACTATTCATAGTAACAGCAGAGCTAAGAGGACTACGTATCAAAATTGACGGGGATAGAGTATTTGCATGTACATTCAGGCTAAACAATATACATGATTTTTATAGTAGCGCTGTATCACTTCTCCCAGATACTAGTAGCTTGAACAAACCTGTCTACCTAGTCTCCTCTGCGCAACTAGAGGGTTTAAAGGAGCTACATTTATTCAAAATTATTATATTATTTGAAAATAGACTTGTTTACTCTGAAACAGTTGGTGTCGGAGTTAAAGCTAGCTCTATAGAGTTACTCAGAGGAAGGAAATTACTTGAGGTAATTGCTAAGGCTTTAACGCCAAGCCAAGTCATATCTAGTGCACATGAATACTATATCTCGGATGAACTCCTGCAATCCCTTAAGGTGAGAGCCTCAAAGACAGTCCTGAACAAAGTTGCACCAGCGGCAATAAAAGAATTAGTGGACTACGTGTCGAAGCTTGAGAGACTAGGCTTCAGCGCACGTCATCAAGATTGGAAACCCAGGGACTTGAGTGCATACAGCGATATGTCTGAGTATCTTGGAGCAATTATTTTCACAACTCCTTCCAAAGCTAGCACTGGCGGGGCTGTTCCACCAATTAGAGTAAAGGAAGTAGAAGAAGCCGCAATGAGGCTGGCCATGGAATACGAGAAAAGATCAGGGAGAATACCGGAGGATGTCAGCATGAAAGAGCATTTTGACATTCTAAGTAGGAATCCTCGAACCGGCGAGGTACGGTTTATAGAGGTTAAGGGGAAGTCTAGCTTAGACCTTGAAATAGAGCTTACCGAGACAGAGTTTAAGGTTGCCAGGGAGAAGGGCGAGAGGTACTGGCTCTACATAGTCTACGGGATTGGAACGGGGAAGCCTAGACTCTTAGCAGTCCGAGACCCTGTTAACAACATGAAATGGAGGGAGATCAGCGTTAGGAGGTATAGGTTCAGGCCAGAGTAGGTGTTAGCCTTGAGCCCGCAACTGATTATAAGTGAGGGTTCGTTAACCCTCGAGTTCTATGGCGGATGTAGAGAGATTGGCGGAAACTGCATAGTCGTCAAGGACAATGACAGAAAGATAGTGTTTGACAATGGTATTAGGTTCCAAGTAATCAAGAGGTACTATGGCGGGAGCATGTAGACCCTCGGCATAAACGAGTTGAGAAGCGTTGGTGCTATACCACAAATAAACGTGTTTGAAGGTGTCGATACACTGGGTTACTTAGGGCGCTTCCTCCTGGAACCAGGGTCTATGTCACGTCAATAAGCATATTGGAGGCTATTGAGGAATTGTATAAGGCAGCCCCTACATGACTGGCGGAATTGCCTCACAGGCTACATATCGATGTTATCGGGATAAAACTATACAGAGAAGACGAGCTTGGAGTAACTCCTATACCAGTAAGCCATAGCGTCTACCCCTCCCACGCACTAGTCTACAATGGGCACGACAAAACTGTGTTCTACAGTGGCGACTTGCGAGTCAACGGACCACTAGGCCCCAGGGTTAATATCATACAAACTATAGAGAAAGATCTTGACTTCGGGAGCACCGATATTGCATTGCTAGAGGGCGCCAATGTAGGAGAAATAGAGACGCCTATAGGACTCGAAGAATTCAGGAGCCTTTAAACTAAGGTTATCATAGAAAGCGGGCTAGCAATAGTATCAATTGACCCTTTAGATTTCGAATTACCCACTGCAATTTCTGAGATGACGTCACTTAATGGTAGGGCAGTCGTCATAGCATATTACCGACTGGTTGTTGTTCTCCCACGATGGCTTAGCTTGTTCAATGTCGAGAACATAGAGCTGTCTATAGCCATCGAGTTAGAGAGGCCATCCCTTGTACCAGTAGACTATATAGTTTGAAGCTGGATGTATTAGAGAATTCTGCTAGCTATACACGCTAGGAATTCAAGTCTACAGAGTAAGACTCTCGGGGCAATACTACACACTACTACCCGCACGAACTTAGGAACATACTAGGCACTCAGGCCTATTATTAAAACTAGCAAATGCTAAATACTCGATAGTCAATAAAAAGACTAACAGTACCTTATGGTGTGTAGCCACGTTAATTATTCCTGCTATCTCTAGTTCTTAACTAGAGGTCATCACCGGTACCTCACGGTAGCGGAGGTACATAAATCAAAAATTCTTCGTTTCAAGTATACTGATTTACTGATGCTAGATCACGGTGTTCTGTAAAAAGATCGTTCCACGTTTAGAGGATTGTGCTCATGTTTAGTGTTGTCTTGCTGCTAAGGTCTTCGTCTGGCATCCTCCGCCCGTATTTCAGGCTACTTTGTTAGTGTAGCCCTACTCTTTATACCTAGTTGGGCTAGGAGCCCGCTTGTAGGCTATCTCTCTTTTGAGCTTGAGTAGGAGGGAGCGCCTAGTCTCTTGGTCTATTCTGCTTATGTCTACCTTCTCCTATTATCGCCTGGCAGCGTCATTCGTAATGTTCGTCCCTGAGCTTCCAAGAACTCCATGAGATGAAAGCACGTGGCTAGGTATGAAACCTTGCCTTGAAAGAAGGAGAAAGGCTTATATATGGGGTTTGTGGTGGGCCCGCCGGGATTTGAACCCGGGACCACCGGCTCCGAAGGCCGGCGCTCTAGTCCTGGCTGAGCTACGGGCCCACCCCAGGAGGTAGGTTTAGGTTTGCCGGGGGGCCATGTATCCTTAGTCTGGGCCCTGCAGGGGGTCTCCCGGGCCTTGGGCTGCCGCCGCGACAGGCTTGCCTCGCGCCTAGCCTTCGCCGTGCTCCACTGTAAGTGGGGCGATGAGGGCTGCGTGGCCTCAGCTATTGATTGGGCTCTCTCCGCCGGGGATGGCTGCGGGCCTGGCGACCTTGCAGTGGTCCTCAGGGACCCCAAGGTGTCCTCGGCGCTTGAGCGTGTAGGGGTCTCCCTGGAGGACCTGCTTGAGAGGAGCCTCGGCGACCCGAGGCTCTCGGCCTACAGGGAGGCCCTTGTTAAGGCCGTTGAGGCCGGCGCCGCCGGGGGTGAGGGCGTGGTTGCCGCTTCGGGGCCGGGAGTAGCACTGGCTAGGGTTGCCGAGAGGCTCGGAGGCGTTGCTAGGAGCGGGTCTCCTGGGCGTGGCGGCCGCGGCTTCTTGGCCTGGCGCCTAGGAGGCCTAGCCGCGGGCCTCCTCGGCGTCGTCGGTGCCGGGATAATGGCTGGCAAGGCCACCTGGATGCTAGGCGTCGCCTCGCAGGGCTCCGCGGGCCTCGCGGTGGGGGCAGGCCTAGTCTTCTCAGCAGCATCTGCAGCGGCCTATGCTGGCTCAGCCGTTGCGGGGGCTTTCATGCTCCTACTCGGGGGCTCTAGTCTGGGGGTCAGGGCCGGCAAGGTGACGCTGGTGCTTGCCCTGGCGGGCCTGGCCTTCTCCCTGCTGGCCGCGCCCTTCAGCCCGCCCTAGCCCTAGAGGTAGTCCTCTATGAAGCGGCCGTCCCTGTATATCACGTCGCCGTCTAGCTTGACCACGGCGCCCCTCCTGAGGTCCTTGACTAGGTCTAGGTGTATGGCGCTCTTGTTGGTGCCGCCCGTCTCGGGGTAGGCTGCTCCGAGGGCTAGGTGCATGGTGCCGCCTATCTTCTCGTCTAGCAGTACTATCTTTGTGGCCCTGGTTATGCCGTAGTTGAGGCCGAAGGCCGCCTCGCCCAGCCTCCTAGCCCCCTCGTCAACCTCGAGGAGCTTCCTGAGCAGCTCCCCGCCCCGGGCGGCGCTGGCCTCGACGACCTGGCCCCTCCTAAAGACTAGCCTGACCCGCTCTAGCTCGGAGCCCCTGTAGAGGGCGGGGAAGTCGAACTCTATGTAGCCCTCCGTGGCGTCCTCGTGGGGCCCCGTGAACACCTCGCCCCCCGGCATGTTCTTCCTGCCGTCATCGTTTATCCACCTCCTCCCGTCGACCCTAAGCAGGAGGTCCACTCCGGGGCCCTCCACCTTGAGCTCGCTGCCGCGGGAGAGGAGCCTGGCAACCCTCTCCTGCCACTCTGCCTGCCCGGCCCAGGCAGCGGCGGGGTCCTCCTCCCGGAGCTTCAGGGCGGAGACCAGCAGCTCCTCAAGCTCCAGGAGGCTCATGCCGGCCTCCTGCGCCATCGCCGGGCTCGGGTATGCTGTGACGACCCAGCGCAGCTCCCCCCGGGCGCTGCGCTGCATGAAGACCTCGGTGAGCCTGGCCCTAGCCCTGCTCGCCGCGGCGAGCCTCTCGGGGTCCACGCCGGTGAGGTGCCTCGTCTGCTCCGGGCTAATGATGCTCACCAGCACCGTCACCTTCTCCATGATGTACTCGTCTATGGGGCTGAGCCTCTCCAGCAGGCTCCTAGGGGCCCTCCTGTAGAAGAGTTCGGTGACGACCTCGTCGTCCAGCTGGAGCCTGGCGGCGGCGCCCCTAGAGAACAGCTCTCCAGCCACGGCCCGGGCCAGCGGCAGCCCCGGGAGCTGGAAGCGGATGAGGGCCTCATCGCCTTCGCGCGCTTCTACGCAATAGCTAGCTATAAGAGAGGCAAACGCGTGGAGGTATTGTTCCATTATCAAAGGCTTAGTCACCAATCAGGTAAAACTAGGTGATCCGAGGCTTTAGTATGCACTAACTCTGCTCGCATAGGAAAGCATGGTATCACAGGTTCCGCAGTTTAAATTGCTGGTTGCAATATATGGACGTGTAAAATTGGGCGCTTAACAAGGCGAACCAAGAAATTATACAAGAAATTCTTAACGTAGTAGCCTGGAAGCTTGCAGGTCATAAAATTATTTTTAAACGTTTAGAGCGCCGCGTTAGACCGCTCAGACTAAAGCCTCTGAACCGCTGCGAGAACAGGTTTAAGTTGGGGTAGGCTATAGCCTGCTACTACTACATCGTCTCCAAAGACTGCAGCCCTCTTTTTAGGGACAACGCCATACTCGCTCCAATAGTAGCGCTCAAATGTGATATCCTTCAAGAACTGTCTAGCAACAACCTTTCTACTATATAGACTAACAGCTATTACGTTTATCCCGACAGGCTCCTTGCCAAAGTCCTCGTCAGGCACATCCCTGTATTCTGAAACATTTTCAGAGAACACATAGAGAATGTTATAATCAAGACCTATCTTATAAGGGAATGTGAGATCAAGTTTAATAGAGTCTTTAAGGCCGTCTTGCGGGTGAACAAATAATATTCCACTTGTATGAACTACTATATATTGTCCGCTCCAGACAGTAAGACCCAGTTCCGGGGGCGTTTTGGTAAATTGTAAGGTAATTAACGGTAATGTTAAATACTCGCTGGGCTCACTCTTAGGGTCGTATTCTATCTGTTTAATTATTGAAAAAGCGTAATCTTTTAAGTCGGAATTAACGTCAAAAATTAGGTGGAAATTGTAGGGCAGCCTAAGGTTATGAGCCAGACCTACTATACGCTGCCTTAAACCATCATACACTAAAACGTCGGGTTGAATAACTCTAGCATAATTAAAGCTTAGCGTAACACTCGATAATACCCTAGAAAGGTCAGAGTCTATAGACGCTAAATATATTTTGTTATCGACACCGTGATACGTGGCCATAATCACTATACGGTCATCCGAAAAAACTATATCATCTATGTACATAAGCGTCGTAAAAATTATTCTAGATCTAAGTCTAAGATCCTCGTCAAAAGCCATGACACCACTTATCGAATTCCTCATACTCATTCCAGTCACATATATTAATCTGCTCGAATAGCTATATGTGCAGGCAAATGGTGTGAAAGGTAGCCTCGTAATTCCAACTAAATTGTAGTTTTTATCAAATTTAGCTAGGTATGGCCTACTGTTTTCTGAATGCTGAATCTCGACGCCAATTACGTATAAATGTGAATCACTGCTGCACATATCTATTATGTCGCCACGGAGATCTCTTACTTCTATAATGCGGTGTCTTAGAGTGTCTGCACTGGCCAATTGTAATGCACCCTCTCTAGATTCCACGAGTATTATTATTAATAAATCTAATTAATTTATATTAGTTTGGTTATGGTCGAATAACGTTGAGGATGCAGCGACATCCGCGTTTGCACGCAACGATTTATAAATTCATAGTTTAGGTTTAGCCTTGTCTTTAAAATTTAAATTTTAGTTGAATTAGTGTGCAAGAGTTAAAGAGTAATAGCCCTAACTGACGACTTCTCCCTCTTTTTCTCAGAGTTTTCCGCGTTAATTATTGTTCCCGTTTTAGCGGGGGTAGAGCTAGGTAAATCAATCCCCTCCCGTACATTGTTAGGTGCGCTCAGCTAGCGGCGCTGCCTAAGTCTAGGCTTCCAACGCGTAGAACCAGAGGGGCGCCTGCCGGGAGGTTCCTAAGCCTCTCAGCGACGGCCCTGGCCCCCTCCAGGCTCCAGGGGTTCAGGTCGGCCTCCCGGAGCCCCGGGACGCCGCCATCCCAGGGCTCGTCTCCCACTGCGAGGACCAGGTAGTCGTAGCCCAGCCTGGAGCCGTCGCCGAGCACGGCAAACCTCTCGCCCTGGTCTACCCGCACAGCCTCGCCCCTAACAAGCCTGACGCCGAGCTTCTCGACCCCCTCGAGGCCTATGAGTAGCTAACCGGGCCTCCTTAGCCCGGCAGAGACGAAGGTGATGACTAGCGCTACGATAGCTGGCAGCCCTACTCTCTAGGGGCACCTACGCGACGCGAACAAAGACCGCTGGGCAGACCCCCAAGCGAGGGCACGGCAATACGCGCAGAAAACCGGTATTACCGGGCACGGTTGGAGGGCGGTGGCGCTCTGTGGGCGGCGGCCTGGAGGCAGGAAGAGTGGGCTACGTGATTGTTTACGTGAGGAGTATGGAGGAGCAGTTGAGGTTCTGGAGGGACACCCTGGGCTTCAAGACCCGCTACGAGAGTCCCGAGTGGAGCGAGGTAGAGCTGAGCAACGTGGTTCTAGCCCTCCACAGGAGTAGCGGGGCCGAGCCACGCGACACTGGGATAGTGTTCCTAGTGGACGACGCGAGGAGTGCCGTGGAGGACCTCAAGAGGAGGGGCGTTAGGGTCACGGAGCCCCGCGACATAGGCGTCGGCTTGGAGGCAATATTCTATGACCCCGAGGGCAACGCCTTCCACATATTCCAGCCCTCAGGGTAGCTGTGGCGCTGGGACTCCCTCCTAGAGCCCGCGCCGCCCCCTACCCCGCCGGGCGCCGCGGCCCCCGGCAGCTAGGGTGCTGAGGCCTGGTAGCGCCAGGTATATCCAGCCCTTCCTGTGCACGGTAAGGTAGGCCTCCCCAGAGGCTGAGCCGAGATGGAGGCCCTCTACGCAGAGCGTCACGGTGGCCCCGGCTGGGGGCTCGAGCTCGACGCAGGCCCCCGCGGGGCGGGCCCTGAGCTTGGCGCCCCCGGGGGCG
>JALTZJ010000032.1 GCA_027046245.1 Acidilobaceae archaeon | reverse complement strand
TGAGGGCCTCCACTCTCTCATCGTAGAAGGTGTCCACTAGCGTTATCGCCGGGGCCTCGCCCGAGTACTCCTCGGCGAAAGCCTTCCACGCCTCCACCTGGTCCCCAAAGACTATTATGAGGGCGTGGGGCATAGTGCCCCGAGGCTCGACGCCGAGGTACCGCTTGCTCAGCACCCCGCTGACTCCATCTAGCCCCCCTATCAGGGCGGCCCTGTCAGCGACGGGATACACTGCCGGGTGAAGCGCCCTCAAGCCGAAGAATAGGACAGTCTTATCCCTGCCAGCGGCTAGCCTGATCCTGGCAGCCTTCGTTGCCAGGCTAGTGGAGAACCTGAGAACCCCTAGGAAGGCAGTCTCTAGCTCTGCGAACTCGCTGTAACGGCCCTCAATAATCATGACGGGCTGCTTCCTCTTAAACACCGTTCCCTCGGGCAGGCTCCACACTGTGACGTCCCTTCCAGAGAGAACTGCGAGGGCCTCCTCGAGCCCCGCGAAGACCGCCCACTCGTAGCCCCTAGGGAAGCTGTAAGCGTGAACCTCCATCCTAACCCTGACACCGCCGAGGCCCCTCTTCTCGACGAGCCGCCTAGTACGCTGGAAGTAAACGTCAGTAGCCTCCCCGGACAGCACCTCCCCGGGGCTACTCTGGTAAAGCCTAGCCTCCCACCCAGGCAACCCAGAATCCACCATCAAATGAGCGAGAATCCACGAAGGCCATAAGAGCTAAACCCTTGAAACCAACTAAATACCGCTAGACGCTCCCGCCACACTAACCGTGCAACCCCCTAATGGAGGGGCCCCCAAGGAAGAAGATCCCCCAGGGGAGGAGGGGGAAGCTATGGAGGGTGATGGCGACAGCGAGATTATAGAGTCCCTTGAGGAGCTACTTGACACCTTAACCCAGTTCATAGGCCAAAGGCTAGTAGCCATAGGGCTAGAAGGAAGCCACCTGCAGCTCCTCTTCGAGGACTGCGGCGTCGTCAAGCTAGCCCTAACGGGGAACGAGCCGGTGCTAGTGGAGATAGGCGGCCTACCCGAGGAGGAGTGCCGCTGCCTCAAGCACTGCATGGGCATGCATGAGGTGGGCAGCGAGGAGCTAGGAGAGTGCATGGAGGACTGCCTGCAGATGGAGGAAGAAAGGTAGCGCTCGCCACCCCTTCCACATTAGGAGTTTAAAGGGAGGGGAAGAGCCTTTTTCAGCGGCCTGCAGCCGCTGCTTGGGGCCTCTTGACTATCTCTAGCTTCTCTAGCAGCCTTAGCATGTCGTGGTAGGCGACTATCCTAGCCTTGTTCATGGCGCCCTCGGGGCCCGGCTTCTTCATGAAGAAAGCGTTAACCTCGTATACCGTGCCCTTGAAGCCCCTGTCCAGCAGGCTCTTACTCACTCTTACAAGGTCTACTAGGAGCCCTGCTAGGGCCGGGCTATCGTTTATCCGTAGGTTGACTACTAGCTCGTCCTCTAGGCCGTTGAAGGTCTTCCACCATATGTGCATGCTCACGAACTTCTTGTCCCCGAGGGGCTCCAGGTAGCCGGTGGGCTTTATGTAGTGGGGCACGTCGTAGCCCAGTATGTCCTCAACTATGCTGCTCTTCGTGTACTCCTTCATCTTGTTCTTCTCGGGTATAGTCAGCGCCTTGAAGTCCAGGTTACCGCCTATGTTGAACTGGGCTATGCTCAGCACCCTCCTATTCCTCTCAGCCAGGTGCTCCAGCAGGTCGGCGGTCAGCGGAGTAGCCCCGGTGGCGCCGTCGTCCCCCAGGACCAGGCCGCCCACCTTCTCGTATAGAGACACCACCGCCGGGTCATTAGCTAGAGGCGCTGGTATCCCGTTTATCAGGGCAACCCTCCTACCAGTCCTAGCCATGTACAGGTAAGCGGCGTAGGCGTAGGCGTGGCTCGCAGAGACCCCCTCACCCCTCTTGAGGGCCTCCTCAAGCCTCTCAGGACTCCTGAAGGGCTGAGCCTTCTCAGTCGTAATCACATCTATAATAACGTCAGGCTCGAGCTCCTCCAGCTCGCCCGCAATCCTCTCAACAGCCTCCCACAGGCCCAGATCCTCGTCTATACCCCTCGCCCCCTCGATCAGCCCGGCAGCACTGCCAGCATGAATACCCCTCCTCACAGGCACCCTCCTAAGCGACTCCGGCACCGGCACCACGCCCTCAAGCTGCATCATGGCAGCTTCATACGCGCTACCACCAACCTTCCTGGGGTCAACGTCGTAGGCAGCAACGAACTCGATATCCTCTATCGGAACCTCCACCTCGTACCTAGCGAGGGGCACGCCAACAGGCTCCAGCTCCCCCCTCTTAATCCTCTCAACCCCAACCATGAGGTGAGACGCCACAAGACCCATCCCAAGCACTACCACGCGCACCACACCACACCACCTCCACGCACAGCAACCCCAGCGGGGAGAGCCCCACAAGCCCCAAGGAGCCCCGGAGCCCCCATGGAAGGGGCAACGGGGAATCTGCTGACCCCAAGGGTGGAGAGGGGCAGGCGACTCTGAGGGGGTTATCGTGAGGGTCGGAGGTCCCCTCTCCTAGCGGGGGCTTGAGGGGTTTGGCTCCCTCCCCTCTCCCCCTCTGGGGCTGCTGAAGGGGGGAGATGTTTAGTCCGGCCCCTAATTGTATCAGCTGTGATATACTTAAGTTTTAGGCGTTTACCTGTTAATGTGCTTGTTAAGAGATTCTTTCATTGTGCATGATAAGCCTGTAGAGGTGGGCGGCCTTCACCGCCACGTAGAGGTGCCCTAGTACTCCCGGCGCTGCGGTAGCGAAGACTGGGTGGCCTAGGACTAGTAGGACGGCCATGATCAGTAGCCTTACGTCCCTGCTGGCTATCGAGTCTAGGGGTCCTACTAGTGCAGGGTGGATGCCCGCGTCCCTCTCGCCCCTGCTGTGGAGGTAGCTGACCATGAGGTCGCCGCTGAGGCCTAGGGCGAGGGCTGCTAGTATCGCTTCTGGCGGCGCCGCTCCCGCTGCGAGGGCGCTATAAGCGACTCCCCCATAGACTATTATGTCGGCGTACCTGTCTAGCATTGTATCTAGGAAGCCGCCGGCCTTGGAGGCCCTGCCCGAGAGCCTTGCCAGGGCGCCGTCTACACCATCTATTATGCTGGATAGCTGCACCAGCACTCCCGCAGCGACCCAGTTAAGCCAGAGAGCTGCTGAGAGGGAGGCAGCGACTGCAGTAAGGAAGGCAGCGAAGCTGACCATGTTAGGGGTTACCGGCAAGCCCAGCCTCAGGATGAACCTAGCTATAGCCACCGCTATGGGCCTGTTGATGTACCTACTCACGGGGCCGTCTGTAGCCTTCCCGCCTCCCTCCACAGGCTACACCCCCCAGCGTTATCTGTAGAGTGGAGAGGGGAGAAGCGGAATAACAGTCATGCAGTCCCACCAAGGGCAGGCCCCTCACCCAGGGTTTAATTCTCGTTACTCTTCACTCTATAGGCCCCTCTCCTCGAGCCAACGGGACGCCTCCTCCAGTACGGGCCGGGCCTTGCCAGCGGCGAGTGAAAGGGCGTCCCAGAGCGTGTCAGCTTCAGCCCAGGGAGCGCCTTTGTAGTCGTGTAGCTCGAGGCTGTAGCCGTTCCTGGAAGCGCAGGTGAGCAGCTCTGCGAGGCTCATCTCGCCCCCGGGGGGAGAGCAGCGCCTCGCCATCCCAGCAATGGAGGGGTCTAGCAGGTGGAGGCCCACGTCGACTAAGCCATCTGGCACTCCCTTGCCCAGGACAAGGCGCCCCCCTGAGAGGGCGACTCTAGTGGCCTCACCCACGTCTACGAAGCGGGGCCTGCTATCAACGCCGAGGCAGGGGCCACTGCATGAGGAGAGCAGGGACTCCACCATCCAGCCCGGGTAAACATGGTCGGCCATGCTTACAACTACCAGGTCGTACCCGGAGAGGGCCTCAAGGCCGCTGACAGCAGTAGCGCCATTACCACGCCAGGACCCGGCATACACCAGGACCTCAGCCCTAGCCCTGCACTGGGAGAGAGCCTGGTAAACCCATCCCAGCCCCTCCACGCCAGAAACCACCACAACCCTCTCAACACCGGCCCCCCAGAGGGCAGAGACAGGGTAGCAGAGGAGGCTCCTCCCCCCAAGACCAATCGCAACCTTATGAACACCGCCACTACGGACGAACCTACTACTCACGCCGCCAGCAAGCACCAGACCCGCAATCCCCCCAGCCACCGCAAACCACCCCTCTCAAGGTCCCGGGAGCAGGCACGCCCTAGGAGAGGGCATGCTAGACGGCTTCGATGAAGGAGCCCTCCTCACCCGCTGGGGGGAGGCCCGGGAGGGGAGCCGGGGGCC
>JALTZJ010000031.1 GCA_027046245.1 Acidilobaceae archaeon | reverse complement strand
TGTGTAGCCCGTAGACCCTGTACCTCCTCTCCCCCACCGCCGCCCTCTTCTCGGAGATAGTCTGGGCCAATAATACTCTCACCCCCCCTTATATCCCCCCGGGGGGTCCCGAGGGAATATAAGGGTTAACAGGCGAGGTGCCCAGGTAATGCAGATTTCCGGTGTGGGTGTCGCTACAGGGATCCACGGGAGCCCTGGCGTTGACTCGGCAATCATAGTTGATAACGTTTCTCTCTATGAAGCTATGATGAAAGGCATGACAGGAATTCACGGGGGCGAGTATCGAGGGCTCCCAGGATTCCGGTTTATTGTAGGGAAACAGTTCGACTATGACATTGTCCTCGGTCTTGTTCCTCCGTATCCTGAGGCTATTGTTGAGGCTGTGAGCGAGTTGTATGTTCTTGGCGTTAGGAGTATTATAGTAGTAGCTCGCGGCTATAGGTTAATTAAGAAGGGTATAGAGCCGGGAACAGCTGTGCTGGTTAGGGCTAGCGTGCCTCTAGACGGGGTGTCAACGAGGATAGCGCCTGAGGGCGTGCCCCTCCTAGCCAGCGGCCATTTAGCGGCGGTTTTTAGGAGTGTAGCTGAGGTTCAGGCCTACCCCTTAGCACTCACAGTGGGTACCTCAGTAACCCTGCCCAGCCCGAGGCTACCTTGGAGCTACCATGCCGTAGAACGATACATTGGAGTGAAAGGCGTGATAGCAGTAGACAGTGTTTCGTCGGCACTCTACGCACTCCAATATCACTATCCTCGCCTAGAGGCTCTAACCGTACTAGCGGTTTACAGGAGCATGTCGGGTGCCTATAGGCCCGTGGAGTATAGCGCTGACCAGCTGCAAAGGATCGAGGAGGAGGAGTTAGACCTTCAAAACAGGATATACTTGTTAGCCGTTGAGTCCCTGAAAAAGGTTAGAAGAGGTGTAGAATAGTTTTTAATCCCTAGCTCTGCGAACCTTCAACAGCCTGCCTTCCTTGCCCACCACAACTACCTTCTCCCCCTTTCTAATTCTCTCGTCGCTTGTAGCCTTCCAGTATTCCCCCTCAACCAGCACGAACCCCTCGCCCCCGGGCTCAATATCGTCGACGGCAATACCATCTGAGCCCTCAAGGCTCCAGAGCTTAGGCTTAATTCTTCTAGCCTTGAGTACCTTGTAGACAGCGAAGGCCGTGAAGCCCCCTATGGTTAGGCCTAATGCGTACGTAGTGTACAGTAGGGTCCTGGCGTACTCCTCTGCTGCCGCGAAGCCAGAGCCGCTTATTGGCAAGAGTGCTATGCCTAGGACAAGCATCACTATGCCCGTGCCCCCTATGATGCCGAAGCCGGGTGTGTATAGCTCTATGAATAGGAGTAGAGCTCCTCCAAGTATCAGAAGCAGGCTGGCTGTGTTGGGGTTGAAGCCGCTGCCTAGCAGGCCTAGTAGCAGGAGTAGGCCCCCTATGGCCATCCCTGGTACATTGCCCGATGCTATGCTGAATAGTAGTGCAAGGGCTCCTAGCGAGAGGAGTAGGCCTGAAAGCAGGGGGTCGCTCAGTATGTGCAGGAGCCTGATCCTGAGGCTAGGAGGATACTCCTCTATGGCGCCACTCAGCTCTATCTTAACAGTAGGCCCTGCTGGAAGAGCCACCACGGCCCCGTTAATCTTGCTTATGAGTTCCTGCCTATCCCTAGCTACAACCTCTATAACGCCGACCCTCAGAGCCTCCTCCGCGCTGAAATTGTAGTTCTTGAGTACGAATCCCACGAGGGCTTCAGGGTTGCGGCCGCGGCTCGCTCCGTGCTCGCATAGGAGCTTGATTATCGGGTTGAGTATCTTGCTCTCTGTGACCGGCTCGTAATTGCCGGTAGCGGGGTCGTAGCGGATCGGCTGCAGGCTCCCTATAATCGTGCCTGGCTGCATTGCAGCTATGTGGGTAGCCATAAGGATCAGGGTGCCAGCGCTCTCAGCCCACTTGTCCACTACAAATCCGACCACAGGGACCCTAGCGTTACTTATAGCCATAACCATGTCGACAGCGGGATCCAGGAGGCCTCCAGGAGTGTTTAACTCGACTATAAGGACAGCATTTTTGCTCTCAGCATAGCGTATAGCCTCTAAAAGGTAGTCTCTCATGGCAACGTCTATAGTGCCTTCAATCCTTATAACAACGGCTGCAGGGCCTACTACTGAATCATAGGGCGTCCCGGGCGGCATTAAACCGTAGCGCTTTCCAGGTATATCACCGCACCTATCTGCAAGATCCTCCATAGCACCTGTCTGCGCTTTTTCATCCTCATTCTCCTGAGCCATAGCTAGGGGATGGAGCGCTGAAAGTATGAATATTAATGCTGTTACGAGTGGCAGCAAGATCCTAGCTGATGTTAAGTGTGTAGTAGCGCGCATGAGCGTATACCCCGCCCAGAGGCTTGTACACCTCCCACTTGAAACGGTGTTCAGTTTAGGGTGAAAACCGTTAAGACATTACTCGAGGGCCTGCAATCCACGTTCCTCCCGAGATTCTCACTCCTCAACTCTAACCCCGGCTCTCTGCAACCCTGTGGCGTAGCCTATCACCTCGTCACCGCCCATCCTGAAGGGAGTCACAACGATCAGGTTCTTCTCCTTAGCAACCTCGATTAGGGTCTGAAGCTCCCTCAGCCTTACTGCAATGGGATGCGCCTCATAGAACTTTGCGGCCTCTGCCATTATGCTCGCTGCCTGCCTTTCACCCTCGGCCTCTATAATCCTTGCTCTCCTCCACCTCTCAGCCTCAGCCTGTTTCGCCATAGCCCTGAGCATTGATTCGGGCAGCTTCACCTCCTTTATGGTGACCGCGGTAACCTTTATACCCCACGGGTCTGTCAGCTGGTCCAGTATCTCCTGGAGCCTTTTGTTTATCTCATCCCTCTTGCTTAGAAGGTCGTCTAGCTCAACTTGACCAATTATGTCTCTAAGGGTGGTCTGAGCGAGCATCATCACAGCGTAATGGTAATCTTCTATTTTGGTCACAGCCTTTTCGGGGTCGAACACTCTGTAGTAGACTACGGCGTCAACCCCAACCGTTACGTTATCCCTTGTTATAGTCCTCTGCTCAGGGATATCTACAGTCACTATTCTGAGGTCAACCTTGACCATATAGTCTATGAAGGGGATTATGAAGAATAGGCCTGGCCCCTTAGTGCCTATAAGCCTCCCGAGCCTGAATATCACTGCCCTCTCGTACTCTTTCACTATCTTTATGCTCATGGCGATCAATATTAGAATTATGAGTAGGATAACTGCTAGGGGGGCCATTTCTATCTGGAGAGCTATAGGCATACCCCTAAACCCCGCCTATCCAGTCTAAACACATACACCCTTTAAACCCCCTTAATACTGGCAGGGGTCTGTGCTGTCATGGCCAAGACGCGCAGGGGCATAGAAGCTGAGAGGGAGCTTGCCCAGCTGCTCTGGGATAAAGGATGGGCGGTTATAAGAGGTCCGGCAAGCGGTGGCGGTGTAAGGAAGAGATTTCAGCCAGACCTAGTGGCAATAAGGGAGGGGGTCATACTAGTATTCGAAGTAAAAACTGTGTCGTCACAAAGACCAATATACATAGACAGGAGGAAGCTCGAGAACCTCGTTGAGTGGAGCAAGAGGGCTGGAGGGGTGCCTGTAGTAGCTGTGAGACTCCCATGGAAAGGATGGAAGATTCACGATATAGGGAAGCTTGAGGAGGCGGGTTCCTCGTTTAAGCTGAGTGATCCACTACAGGGTGAGTCTCTCGAGGCTTTCCTAGGCAAGGTGCTCAATAAACAGAGAGTCATAGACGAGTATTTAAGTTAGAGTAGTGCGTTTAGGGGGTGGCGCCGCGGGCGGGATTTGAACCCGCGCGGGGTCTCCCCCACCGGCTTAGCAGGCCGGCGCCCTGGCCAGGCTAGGCGACCGCGGCGCCCGTACTCCACCCTATCCCCCGTGTCGGTTTAAACTCTATGGCTAACATTGCGGGCTTCAGCGAAGGCGGCGCGGGACCCCGGGTGGAGGCTGGCCAAGGCCCGCGGGGCACGCGCACCCCGGGGCTCGCTCAGCCCCGTTGCCCCGCGAACGCCTGCGGCCGGGGTCGGCTGCTCCCTTCCGGGCCTCGCCGGGTGGCCCCGGTTAGGGCGGCTTCGGCCCGCCCTCCGGCGGGCAGCCCGCCCCCGCAGGCCCCGCGGGACGGGGTTCACAGCTACCCCGAGGGTCCCCGAGACCGGGCCTCGCCCGGCCTCCACCCGGGTTACTGGCCCCCGCTTTTCGCCTTCGGGCCCGCCGTGAGCGGCGGGGGGAGGCGGCGGCCCTCCCGGCCCTTCCCCGCGCCATTAAGAGTTGGTTGCGCTGGGAAGGGTTATAGTGG
>JALTZJ010000030.1 GCA_027046245.1 Acidilobaceae archaeon | reverse complement strand
GGGAGCTACTAGACGGGGCCGCAGGGGAGAACGGGATACCTAGAGAGGCGTACAGGGTGCACGCAGCCGGGCCGGAGAAGCCCGGAGCCAGAGCCGGAGAGGAGCCCAAGGAGAAGGCCGAGGCGGAGCCGGGGGCCGAGCCTGCCACGAAGGAGACGGAAGAGGTGGAAGTAGAGGTAGCAGGGACCCGGGTAAGGCTAACCCGAGACCAGGCAGCCCAGCTCAAAAACTCAGAGCCCAGGGATACAAGGTAGCCGGGCTAGACCGGGAAACAGGAGAAATGACCCTGAGAAAACCCGGCAAACCCGAGAAACGGGTAAAACCCGAATACAAACCCAACCGTAAATAGTGTTTTCCCGGGTCCCCCACAGGACCCCGCGGGCCTCCGCGGGGCCACGCTATTAAACGGGGCCCCACAACAGATACCTTTTGGTGCCGCGTATGCCCAGAAGGCGCGTCGACGAGGAGGGCCTGAGGCTCTGGGTGAGCGGGCTGCCCGGGTGGAAGAGGAGGGCGCTTGAGGTGCTGGTCGAGGAGGGGAGGCCGGTAACCACGGGGGAGGTGCTCGAAAGGCTGCTGGGGGAGGGCCACGAGACGACCCTATCAGCACTATACAACTTCCTATCGAGGCTAGAGAGGAAGGGCCTAGTAAGGAGCCTCAAAGTGTTCATGACCAACAAGAGGGCCTGGAGGCTGACGCAGCAGGGCGAGGCACTCAAGGAGGCCCTAGCCAGGGGGTAGGCATTGGCGGAACCCGGCATAATAGACCTCAGAAGCGTAGCCCTCAAGATACAGGAGGCTATAGGCGGAATAGAGGTAGAGTGCGCCAGGGGAGGCTCCCGCTGCAACGAGGAGAACGTGAAACTCGCCGTAGAGGAGAGCCTGTGGAGCGAGGTGTGGAGCAGGCTCGGAGTCGAGAAGCCCGTATATGAGAAGCCCTTAGGAAGGGACACTTGGGCGCGCAGCTACAGACGCGCTGACGCCTTCTACGGGCTAACAATCTTCGCATATAAGACTCCCAAGGTTGACCTAGCGAGGTCCCAAAGGGAGAGAGATGATGCACTAAAACAGGTCAAGGAATACATAAAGCTAGCAATTGATGACCGCGATGCCCGCAACCTCATAGAGGCAATAAGGCTTAGAGGGCATACGCCGCTAATCTTCAGCGTCATAACCAACGGCAAACAGGCCATATTCCTAGAATACAACGTTAATACGGGCCAACTTAGGATAGACCCGCCAGTGGGTGCATATCCTCTTGACGAGCTGGCTCTTAGGAGGATAATAATTGCTGTCACATCCTCTTGGAGGAAGAGGTTCGCCGCAGAAAACCTGGCTGGGGACTTCGGGTATAGGGCTACTCTGGCTAAGAGGGTTATTAGGAAGCTGTACGATAAGCTATCCTCGCCTAAATTAGACAAGACAGTGGTCCTCTTCGAGGAGTGGAGGAAAACCGTATCGATAGCATACCCAAAGTTTGGTGAGGAGGTTAAGAGGATAGCCGATCTCTACGGGTTTAGGGACGATGTCGATGGAGATATATTGTTCTTCGCCATACAGACCTACTACTCCATAGTGCTAAAGCTCATCGCAGCCGAGATAGCCTCAAAATTCTACAACACTTCCATACTGGCGTTTCTAGACCACCTTCGAAGGACACGCAACCCAGAAGAACTCAAGAGAGCCTTTGAGCATATTGAGAGCGGGGAACTCTTCGCAGGGCTGGGTATACAAGGTTTTACTGAGAGAAGCTTCTTCAGCTGGTATCTGGAGGAGTGGGACGAGGAGATCGAGAAACTACTCAGGGATATCATAGGTAAGCTCTCCGAGTACGACATAGCCTCAGTCTACCTCAATGTCGAGTCGGCCCGTGACATGCTTAAAGTTCTATACGAGGAGCTGATACCTCGCAAGGAGGTCAGGCAGAAGCTGGGCATTTATGCCACACCCGACTGGCTAGCTGAGCTGGTAATCAGGGAAGCTGGTTTAGCAGAAAAGTTATCTAAACAATGCAGTGTCAGGGTTCTCGACCCCGGATGCGGCACCGGAACCTTCCTTAGCCTAGCTATCCAAGAGGTAGGTAAGAGAGCTGAGCCGAGCGAGGAAACTTTAAAGTGCGTCACAAGTAACATTATAGGCTTCGACATTGAGCCCCTAGCGGTTCTCACAGCGAAAACGAATTACCTGATAGCCCTTGCAGCCGCCGGGCTTCTTAACTATAGGCGCGATGAGATCGAAATACCCATATACATGGCCAACTCACTTATACCCGTAGAACTCGAGAGAACAGTCCTCGAAAACGTGGATGTAGTCAAGGTTGAGACCAGCGTCGGCGAGTTCTTGATACCCTTTAGGCTTGTAAAGGAAGGCAAGGTAATGGGATTTCTCGAGGATCTAAGGGATGCTATCGAGTTCGGATTAAGGTTTGGATATATTGTTTCGAAGTACAGGCTCTCCAGTGGTGAGAACAGGATTATTAAAGAATTTTATGAAAAGATACTGGAGCTCAGAGAGAAGGGTGTCGATACCATATGGATACCTGTAATAAAGAGTTATCTGGCTCCCCTCGCCTTCCTAGAGTCCTTCGACTACATAGTAGGTAACCCGCCCTGGCTGGCATACAGGTACATAGCGGATCCCAGGTACCAGTCTATAATAAAGCAAATGATAAAGGAGATCTACGGCCTTGTCCTCGAGGAGCACCTGATGACGCACATGGAGCTGGCAACTCTATTCTACGTTAGAATGGCGGATAAGTACCTAAAGAACGGTGGCGTTATAGGCTTCGTAATGCCTAGAGCCATATTCAGCGCAGACCAGCACAGCATCTTCAGAGCTGGCAGGTTTAGAGGCGTGAAGCTTAAGCTCGAGAAGATAGGGGACTGCGGAGGAGTTGAGCCGCTGTTCTACGTGCCCACATGCGTGGTAATAGCTAGGAAAGGCGAGGATACCAGGTTTCCCGTCGAAGGCATTATAGTTAAAGGTAGGCTGCCAGAGAATAGGCACAAGGTCCTACCTCTCAACGAGGCCCTCAAGTTCCTGACCCTGGAGCACGCGAAATTCCACTACAATAGGGTGGGCCGCAGATCGTTCCTGGACACCAGGGAAGTGTCAATTGAGCCTCGCATGAGCTGGTACTACCCCCACTTCTACCAGGGGGCGACTATAGTCCCTCAGTCATGCTGGCTCGTAGACATAGTAGACGCATCCAAACCCGAAGTGGTGGTCGTCCAGTCGTCGAGAAGGATCGGTGTTAGGGGCAGGGTCAAAGAGCTCATCCCACCCATGCCAGTAGAAGGGGCGTTCATCTACGGGGTCCTGACAAGCGCTGAGGTGCTACCCTTCGCCCACCTGCCCCCCAACATCGCAGTGCTACCCATAAGGCCCCGCGGCAAGGGCTACGAGCTACTAACGAGGGAGAGGGCGGCCAGCGAAGGGTACAAGCATCTGGCCAGATGGCTGGATGAGGCCGAGAGGATATGGGTCAGGGCGAGAGGCGCGAAGAAAGAGGAAGAGGACCTGTACAGCTGGCTCGACTATCAAAGAAAGCTTACGAGGCAGAGCTCCAGAGCTAAGTACAGGGTTGTATACCTACGTTCCGCAACCTACTTGGCAGGATGTGTCGTAAGAAATGAACCCATATTTGTAAAACATAAAACAGGCACTGTAACGCTTAACGGTATAGTAGTTGATGCGACACTTTATAGATATGATACCGACTGCGAGTATGAAGCCCACTATCTGGCAGCAATCTTAAACTCCAGCATCCTCGACGGGCTAATAAAGCCTTTGCAGTCAAAGGGTCAATTCGGTCCAAGGGATATACACAAAAAACCCTTAGAGTTCCCTATACCCAAGTATAACCCTCACAACGATATTCATAGGAGGCTCGCAGAGCTGGGCAGGATAGCTTCCACGACTGCCTATAAAGCAATCCCGCATGTGCTGAAGAGGCTCGGCTACGACGTCAGGCTGAGGCAGAGGGGCTTCCTGACCCCCCAAGAGGTCGGCCGCCTCAGAAGTGCCATACGTGAGGAGCTAAGAGACGTTCTAGACGAGATAGACAGGCTGGTACTGAAGATCCTCGCCGTTGAGCAGCAAGAAGGAGAAGGGCTGCTAAGGTACCTAAAGCGCAGCTGAAACCTTGTGAAGGCGGGCGGCGGCCATGACTATCTTAGAAACGTTTTTAATCAGCCTACCCGGCATCATTAGCTTCTTCATTCACCTCTACGACAGGATATGGGCGAGGCCCAGGCTGGAGATACAAGCGGAGAGGGCATTCACCAGGCTCCAATACGTCCCCGGGAGCTGGGGCTGGGCACCCCACCTAGCTGGCGAGGCGGAGACCTGCAGGCCCCACGGGATCGTGATATCAATCCCGATAGTAAATAAGGGGAGGAGGCCGGCGGAGGGCTGCAAGGCGAAGATGAGGTTCAGGCCCCGGGGCTCCGGGGAGTGGAGCAGGTGGTTCGAGCTGCACTGGGCCGACAACCCGGAGAAA
>JALTZJ010000029.1 GCA_027046245.1 Acidilobaceae archaeon | reverse complement strand
ACGAGGTCGCCCGGGGAGGGCCTCGGAGGCCTCCACCCAGAGTAGAGCCTACGGGAGTAGAAGGGGCGGGAGTCATGGCTAACCCTCCCAGGAACCCCAAAGCTACTAGTCCTCGTCCGCCTCCTACCCCCACCCAACACCGAGCGCACCGTTTACCCCTAGGGGGTCACCCGCTCGATAGCATCCTCCTCACGCGCTCCCTAAGACGCCTATTGACGGCCTCCTCCAGGAATCTAGCCTCATCCTCGTCCAGCCCGTGACGGGCCACTAGACGTTCTAACTCGGTCTCAGGGCCTGTCTTCCCGCGCTTCACGCCGACCACCAAATATTCGATGGTAAGCCAGAATATTCTAAACGTTACGGCTCCTGATTACGAGTTTTCGGGGCGTAATTGATGTACTAGGCACACCGAAACCGTTGGTTCTCGCAAGTCCCATGGAATATCCCTCCTTTGCATTAACATTCCTTCTACAGTGTTACTTGGTTCCTTTGGGGTCCGCATATGTGCTATGCTATCCTACCTCCTAAACTCTCCTAGGAGATAAAATCGTGTTGGGTATCACATGTAGTTACTGGGGTTGGCTATGGGTAGTGTAGAATATATTTATGATGGTATTACTGACTGCGAGCTAATAGTAGAAATCCTAGGGAATAAAGCAAAGGGAATTGTATATATAAGTGATAAAGATGACTGTGTTATGCTTGCTGAGGAAATGAGCACAACAGTTAGTAAACTAGAAAAGCTATTTGACGAAGTAGACTTAGTCCGCATTAACGAGTACACGTTAAAGGTCTTTGGTAGTATTGGGGGGACACCAGCAAGTGTAGAATGGGAGCATAAACGCGCATTCATCACAATTCGCGGTGTCAGAAAGGATGAAGCAATTTGGATTACCACAAAGATGAGCAAAAACTATGCTACGACTACGCGGCTGTCATTCACTATAGGTAACGATGAGTTCGTAGTGATTGTCCCCAGTGATGTTCCACCTGAAGTATTGGTAGCCCTACGAAGGGCTATTATGGCTGCATCCAATGTGCGTTATCCACCTGCAGAGGCTGTTGTGATAGCTGCTCTCATGGAGAAAGTCGGGATAAAACCTAAGGTTGACTACACAGACTACTACAACTTGTACGCGCAGGAGGTTACTAGTGCGAAAACACTACGTGAAGCACTTGAGGCGTTGGTATGGCGAGGTGCTGTTAGAGTAGCCAACGATGTATACGTGTATGGTGTCCCCGCAGGCTCGTTTGTATCAGCAATACAGGGGTCCACCAGGGACTTCCGACGGTTTATCTACATCCTTGTGAAGATGTTAACACGACTACATGCTACAACACCAGAAGAGCTAGGCCCCACTATAGCTGTTACATTGATACATCACAGTAAGGGAATGATAATTTACGATAGCCTGTGGAAGCGTATTCCACTACACGTGAAACGCACAGTCATGGGTCCAATGACAAGGAGCCTAGTATACCGGGCGGCAATGGAACGCCCCCACGATGTTGATGATGAAACACTCAAACTCTTACGCTGGCACGCAGCCCTGAGATATGAGACGTGGAAGGAGACAGTAGGCCCCGGTGAGGATGAGCTTTTCCGCAGGATGTTTACACGTGGTGAGGCAAAAGTAAAGAATGGTATCTTCCAGTGGCGTGGATTTTCGGGTTATGTTGGAACCTCAGGTGAAGATGGTATACATTTCATCGTAGTACCTCCTGGCGGCGTCAAATTCAGAATTACTGAAACTGAAACATTTGAAGATGCCGTAGCACGAGTTAAAAGAACATATAACGCTGACTTGTTATTCAATTCAGTAATTCAAACGTGAGAATTGTGAGCAGGGGCTTTTCATCTAGTTTACGTGTACTAGTCGCCGCGTCTTACAAAGCGGCGGAGAGTAGTGTATGCCGCATGGACTGCTATCACAATAACATACTCGACTAGCACCTCAGGCACTGCCTCGGGCACTGCATTAACAAGGTATGTAATGGCACTAGTAATTGAACCCACAACATCCATATCTTCACCCGGTACGCGCGCATTCGTTGAACTTAACTTAAACTTTACGCTTCCACGTCTTGAGACCTTGGAATGCAATGCAGCTAGTCTTGTTGAGTAAAAACGGAACCCATGCGAGGAGTGAATATTCCCAGGCTGCTTTGCCAGCTGAGAACTGGTAACTAGCACGTCGAGTAATAGAACTGTACTCACTCCATATCCATAGGTATATAACTACTTGCGGAGGTCCCTCAGTGCCCTCCGTAGCCACGGGATATCTCCAGCTTCTAGTAGTTCGCGCACAGCCCTATACCTAAGCTTCCCTACGCGCCTCCTCCACTGCCCACTTGGATTAATCAATCGTAGGAGCTGTACGACACGCTGTAGCCTCCCGCTACGAGCTAACAAGTCTATTTCGTCACTTAGCGTCTCACGCGATACGAGCTCCATTGCCCGAGTAGAAACCGGCGGATAGATAGTTATCCTAGCCCGTCCATTCCGCATATACGTAACGCGTGCCCACGGCTCCCTCTCTAGAGCCTTAGCTAGTCGATATGACGCCTCAAAGCTAAACGAAGAATTATAAACGTCAACACGCCGCAACAACAGAACTATAGCAGCAAACACAGCAGCCTCGTCATTCTCTAGCACGCCTTACACACCAGCAAATAAAATAAGCCGTGACAAGGGTTATCACGTTATTTCCTCAGGTCTAGCCACTCAAACCACGAATTGCAAAAGCATGCGCACTATCCCTGCACCCCGGCCTGCTCGTCCCTAGCGGTATCCCCAAACAAACCAAAAACAACCAGGACTAACCTCTATGAACAAATGGATGGTTGCCATGGGCGCCGCAGCGCGTGTACAGCGCGAGTGTGAAACGTCCAAAACTGCCACTATAGCGTTTGAAGGGATTGATGGTGCAGGGCTCTCAACACACAGTAAGCTCCTCGCCGAGCACCTGCGAAGTGTACTAGGCGGGGCCCGGGTCATAGTTGTTAAGGAGCCTAGCCAGGGCCCGGTAGGCAGGCTGATAAGGGGGGTGCTGGGTGGCGGGGTCGGCGGGGGCCTAGCCTCTCCGCAGGCCCTAGCACTCCTCTTTGCCGCTGACAGGCTCGGCCACCTCCTCTCGGGTGACCTTGGGGTGGTCGTGGGCGAGAACCCTGGGGTGCTTGTGCTGGACAGGTACAAGTACAGTAGTATAGTCTACCAGTCTAGCGTGGCCCTCGGCAGCGCGGAGCCCCCGCCCCAGTGGTGGGTCGAGCTGGTGAACGCCTACGCCCCGCCACCCCACGTACTAGTATACCTCAGGGTCGAGCCAGAGGAGGCGTGGCACAGAATACAAGCGCGAGGGAAGCCCATAGAATCATACGAGACTCTTGAACGTCTCAAGAAGCTAGCTGATGCTTTTGACAAGCTCATTAGAAGGTTGGACCTGGAAGGTGAAACCCTTGTGGAGTGGGGTACTGAAGGTGCTAAAGCGCGGCAACACAACGGAGGTGAGCCCCTATGGACACGCCTGCTACCCCCCTGCGTCTACCCGCCCGGCAGGTACCCAAGAGTGGTGACCGTAGACACCACGGGGAGGAGCATCGAGGAGACCGCCAAGGAGGTGGCGGAGAAGGTTGTAAGAGAGCTAGAACGCCTAGGCCTAGTAGAGGCCCGGGAGGAGGGCCAAGGGTAGAAGGGGATAGAGTTAAACACCCTTCACACCAGCCCCCGAAAGGGCCCTGGGGCCCGGGGCAGCGTTGACGTGCAGCCCTCTAGAGAGGATAGTGAGAATCTACGGGATCCCAGTCCTAGGCGCGGCCGCGGGGGGCCTAGTAGGCGGCATTGTAAGCGCCCTCACAGGAGGCCCCCTAGCGGCTAGCCTATCAGTAGCCCTCGGCGGCCTCCTATACGTAGCAGCAGGCGCCCTAGGACTCCCCATCAGGCTAGCCGGCCTAGGCCTAGCACTAGGGGCTCACATAGCAGCCCTGACAAGCTACTACAGCAACCCCATACCCCTACCCTTCCTAATAGTAGAGGTTAACCAGGGGAGAGCAGCGCTAGGGATAGATATAGTACAGATAATACTAGCCCACGAAGTAATAGCACTCCTAGGAGAACAAACACCGTGTCAGAAACGTGAAGAAGGGGAGAATGAGGATCTTATAAAGGCTGAAGAACTAGGCGGCGACGAAGAAGAGTCCGTTGGAGGCCAAGAAGCAAGCACGACTGGTAGCACGGAGGACGCACACCAGTATCAACACAAGGCTTAAAGCCCTGGGAATAGTTTAAGGGTGTGACGGATCCCGGGGGGAGCCCCGGCGGGAGGCCGGGAGTGAGTCTATAGGCGCGGGTGTTAAGCCGCGGTAGTATAGCCCGGCCCAGTATGCGGGCCTCTCGAGCCCGTGACCCGGGTTCAAATCCCGGCCGCGGCACCAGCGGGCCTCTTCACATCTCCATCTGAGGGGCTCCCCTCTTATTGGTCCTCCCAGGTAATCTAGTGTAAACGGGGCGTTATTCTACTCCCTTGTTGTGGGGGTTGGGGCTGGTTATGGGGATGTTTATGTTGACGGGTCTTATAGGACTATGCTAGGTACTGCTTTCTATGATCGTTTGTCGGAGCTTGATCGTCTTTCTGGTTTCGTGGGGTCGAGGAAGCTGACTATAGTCTATGGGCCGCGCAATGTTGGCAAGAGCGAGTTGGCCCGTTATTTCCTGGGTAGGAGGTGGGGTTACGGGTTTAGCTGTGGCTGTGGATTCGGGGGTTCTCCGCTCCCAAGGAGTACACTATAAACCCCACTACCCAGTCTACAAGGCTATGCTAGCGGAAGCCGTCGAAACAGGAGTAGACTCGCTCCTCAAACTAGACCCAAAGGGGATCTACGAGAGGGCTAAAAGAGGATTCAGTTAGCCGTCGTAGGTGATGGCGGCCGCCCGGGAAGCTGGGAGGGCGGCCGCCACGCGGCACCCGATATAATTATAAATTAACATGGGCTCGGCGGGTCCTTAGGCTGGGGGTGCTGGGGGGCTGCAGTTCTCCTGTGTCTCCAGGGGCTTCAGGGGTCTGGGAGGCCTTGTGGTGCTGGGCTCGCTAGCTGCGGGCTTCGCCGCCGGCCTGGAGAGCGGCTGGCCGGGGGCGTTGGGGCTGGCTGGGGATAGGCTCTCCGCCTCTATCGGGCTTACATCCTGGCTGTGGCTCGCGGCAGCCTACGGCGGTGCATGGCTGGTTCCCGGGTCTCGGTGGCGTTGTGGCGTGGCCGCCACTGCCTGCTTCCTAGCCGCCCTCACAGCTGCATCCCTCCTGGGGGGCCTTGTTGCCGGCCTCCTCGGCGGCGCGGGGGAGGGCTCTCTGGTTCTAGGCTTGCTGGTGGCCCTTTCTGCTTGGCTCGGCGGGCTGCCCCTAGCCCTCTTCTCGGGGCTAGCCGCACTGGTGCTGGGCGGCAGGCTTCAGGGCTTGGCCGCGGGGTTCCTGGGCTACGTTGTGGGCGGGGCCCTGACGGTGTTTACAGCCTACCTTCTAGGGGCTCCGTTGGATGTCGTTGTCGCTGTTAATCCTTTGCTGGCGAGTGATAACCTGCCGGAGACCCTCTACCTAGCGTTCACCGGCGGAGAGCCCTTCTCCGTGCCCCTGGCTTCTGCGGTCAGCGCAGCGATAGCTGTTGCCGCTCTAGTCTACGCATTGTATAGGGTTAGTGTTGGGGGAGGGGGCTGAGTAGCGGGGTTGACTAGGGTCAGGGTTGTGGCTCTAGGGCTTGGACTAGTTGAGGCTGTGCCCCTCTACCATGCATACCCTGGGATGATCGCAGCCAGGATAGTGGTGCCGCCGCCTCCCGGGGTCCGCCTGGACTGCGGGGGCTGGGAGGAGTGTAGCCATCTTGAGACCACCGGCGCCCCCGAGGGCGTAGAGCTTCCCCTGAGAGTAGTAGCTGGGATAGTCTCGAGGTGGAGAGCTGCCCTGGCGGTGCTCGACTCCCCTGAGTCCTGGGTCGCAGCCCGGGGCTTCACGGGGCTCCCTGGAGTGCTGGCTGTCAGGAGCATAGGGGCCCTGGAGCCCGGTAAGAGCAGCCTGCAGGGGGCCTCAGTGTTGAAGGCGGAGTATGTTGCAGCCTACACGGGGGAGCCGGCTATGAATGTGAGGCTCTCACGCACCGTCGATAAAGCGGTGGAGGCCGGCCTCCACGTAGAGGTAGACGTGTACATGCCGGTGGCCTCCATGGAGCACGCCCTGCCAGCACTAGAGGCGGCGAAGAGCAACGAGCTACCCCTACACGTGCATGTGGAGGACCCCCAGGGTGGAGGCCCCGTACGGAGCCTCTACGAAGCACTACGCCGCCGCCACCCCCTAACCTACGTACACGCAGGCATCTACAGCCAGAGGGACACCGACTGCCCCCGCTGCGGCACCCCCCTAATCTCCAGGAGCAGGGGCTACTACACGAGTAGCAGCCTAACCCCGGAGGGCGCATGCCCCCGCTGCGGCGCCAGGCTCAAGATACTAGGGGGAGCCCCTAGGAAGCCTGACCCGAGAGCCCATATAATCTGGCGGCGGAGAGTAGAGTGGTATGACCCCCGGTTCCTAGCGGAACAGCTCGGCAACAGATAAATACAATTATAACCACAAAAATTTAAATATTAGAAGTATAATTAATATGTGGACGTATCCGGCCCGAGGCCTATAAGTAACCACTTATGAGGCCTCGGAGGTCGGAAGCGGAGAAAGGCCCGGCGCTCGAGGATAAAGGGGGAGACGGATTGAAGTTCTGTCCCAAGTGTGGAGGCATAATGGTTCCCATGAAGGACAAGAACGAGGACAAGGTATACCTTGTCTGTAGGAACTGCGGCTACAAGATAGAGGCTAAGCCCGAGGACCTAAAGCGATACAGAGGTAGAGAGGGCGTCAGCGAAGAAGCAAAAGTACTCACAACAAAAACCCTAGCAAAACCCCTAGTCAGGCGCAACAGAAAAGAGGAACTAGAGCAAGCCAAAGAGGAATACTACGAATTCGTCCTAGAACAGATGGGAGAATACGGAGAATAACGGAAACCACCAAACAGTCAACCCGGCGACACAGCCCCGCGGGCCCCACGGCCCCCGGGGAAGAGGCTAGGGATCCCTCCATCGCCAACAGCCCCTCCTCCCCCTAGAAGCAGAGAAGCGATGCAGAGGCCTCACTGGAGGGGCTACAAGAGTGTTTTTGAGGGCCCCCGTCAAGGGGCTCGATGAGGGCAAGTGTTTAGAAGCCTCCAAGCTTACTACCCCTGTACTGGAGGCACGTCTAAGAGGTGTTCGCCCCGAGCCATAAGGGGCCCCCTCTAGATCCTTCACCCCATTACATCCCCTACGGGGCTCTCCGCCTAGCAGTCTTTCCGTAAAAGGGGGGAGCCGGGCTAGGCTCCGGCGCCCCTCTCATCCGCTTGGGGAGGGGGCTCCTACGGGGCTAACTGTCTGTGGGGGGTGGTTTCCCGGGCCTTGGTTCAGGCGTTGATACTGGCGGGCGGCTATGGTAAGCGGTTGAGGCCTCTCACTCTCGAGACGCCTAAGCCTCTCCTGGAGGTTGCGGGTAAGCCTGTGATAGTGTGGCAGCTTGAGTGGCTTAGGAGTGCTGGTATAGAGAGGATTGTGGTTCTGGCGGGGTACTTGAAGGAGAAGCTCGTGGAGGCTCTGGGTAGTGGGCAGCGGTTCGGCGTTAGGATAGTGTATGTAGTCGAGGAGGAGCCGCTAGGTACTGGGGGGGCGCTGCGTAACGCTGCGCACCTTATAGAGCGCGAGGATTATAGTATCGTGGTTAACGGCGACGTCCTAACTAATATTGATCCGCAGGGACTCTTCGCGGCTATAAGGGAGAGCGGCGCTGTAGCTGCGATGGCTTCCGTGCCATTGAGGAGCCCCTATGGCCTGCTCGAGATAGGAGAGGACGGCCGGGTGAAGGGCTTCATAGAGAAGCCCGTGGTCAGGGATTACTGGATGAATGCCGGAGTCTACGCCTTCACTCCCGAGATCGTAGAGTACCTGCCCGAGCGAGGCGATATAGAGAAGAGGGGCTTCCCCGATCTCGCGAGAGAGGGCAGACTCGTAGCGGTGAAGTACGACACCCCGCCATACTACTGGAGGAGCATTGACACCCATAAGGACCTCGAGGAGGCGTCAAGGGATCTCGCTGAGATGGGGGGCCTCAGAGTGGTGCCCCTAAAAGGTGGTAACGGCTCCGGCGGTGAACAGTAAAAGATGGAAGGGGGGAAGCCGTTTCGAAGGCTTGCTCCCCTGGGGGCCGGGCTAATGATACGCTAGATTTTTACCTCCTCCTCTACCAGGGCCTCTACTAGTCTCAGCGCTGCTCTCACATCGTCGAGGTGCACGGTTTCCGCCGTGCTGTGGGCGTAGCGCGCTGGGACTCCTATGGCCGCGCTCGGTACTCCGGCCTCCATGAATGCGGCTGCATCAGTAGTGCCTCCAGCACTGGCTACCTGGTACTCTACGCCGGCTCTAGCGGCGGCCCTTGCCAGCAGCTCCCTGAGGGGCCTGGGCGCCATGTAGCGGTTGTCGTGGAGCCTCAGCACGGGACCGCCGCCTAGGCGCATTGAGCCGTTAACTACGGGGTCGCAGCAGGCCATGGTGTCCACCGCCACCATTGCACTGGCTCCTAGCCGCTTGGCTAGCACTCTGGCGCCGCGGAGGCCGACCTCCTCCTGGACGGTCCAGGCTAGGACTAGCCTGCCCCGAGGCTTAACCCTGCCCTCGGAAACCGCAGCTGCCAGGGCTAGCAGTATGGCTACCCCCACTCTGTCGTCTAGGCTCCTCACGGCCAGAAGCCTGCCCCTGTTGAGGGTGGATACCTGCTTCTTGAAGACGCCCGGCGTGAGGGGCTTAACAAGCTCCTGAGCCTCCTCCCTGCTTGAGGCCCCTATATCTATCCTCAGCTCCCTCCAGCTAGGCGGCCTGCCCCTCTCCTCCTCGCTCAGCAGATGAGGAGGCTTGATGCCTATCACCCCCTCCACTACTCCCGTCTCGCTCAGCAGCTCTACGTGGACGCCCGGCAGAACCCGGTCATCTATGCCGCCCAGAGGCCTGAAGGTTAGGAGCCCGCTCTCCTCAGCCCCCGTGACTAGGAAGCCAAGCTCATCCATATGAGCGGCCAGCACCAAGCCGCCTCCTCCACCGCCTCCAAGCTCTATCCACACATTGCCAAACGCATCCCTACTAGCCTCGAAGCCGAGCTCTGAGAGCCTGGAGGACACCCACTCCGCGACCTCCTCTTCGAAGCCACTAGGACCGCGGAGCTTGACAGCCTCAAGGAGAAGATCCACCACGTCCCACGAGGGAGCCATGCGGAACCCGCCCCTTCACCCTTCTGCAAGCCATCCAGGAAGGCTGGTGTGCAGCCGCAGGGGGTAAATCGCATAGCATCTCCTCTCAGGGTTCTACATTTACTAATAGGTGCGTCTCCCCCGGGAACTGTAATCAGAGCCCCTTACTCGTCTATGTTAATTCGTGGAGGGGTGCTTTAGGGGCGTTGGCCAGGCTTATCCTGGTGACTACGCAGGCCTTCGAGTCGTGCAGGGACAAGCCCCAGTATAGGCTCCTGGTCGAGCTGAGCGAGGCTAGGCGGGGGGAGGAGCTAGAGATTGTCGGCGAGGACGTAGTCCTAGGCTTCGACACTCTCCTCGAGATACTTGAGGATGAGGGGTTCGACTACGAGATACTAGATAGGGACGACCTGCTGGGCACCTATAGGGTTCTAGCTAGGAAGAGGGGCTGAGCCTTGGCTCTGGACTGCGAGTCGCTGCGCAGCGAGTTCCCCCAGCTAGAAGGGGGGCTAGTCTACCTGGATAATGCTGCTAGCACGCTGAAGCCCCGGCGTGTAGTAGAGGCTATGAAGAGCTTCACCTACAGGAGCTACGCCAACGTACATAGGGGTATACACAGGCTCAGCAGGGAGGCTAGCAGGGCCTACGAGGAGGCCCATGAGCGGGTGGCGCGCCTCGTAGGCGGATCATGGGACGAGGTCGTATTCCTTAGGAACACCACGGAGGCGATGCAGACCGCCGCCATGCTACTAGCCGCGAACAAGCTGATAGGCCCCGGTGATGAGGTGCTAGTAACCGAGGCCGACCACCACAGCACACTCCTTCCATGGCTAGCCGCTGCCAGGATGACGGGTGCAAAGCTCAAACTCCTCCCCGTAGGCCCGGACGGCGTGCCCCTATGGAGCAGGCTGCCTGAGTACCTGAGCGAGAAGACTAGGGTCGTCGCGTTCGGCCACGTGAGCAACGTGACAGGGGCAGTAGCCCCGGTGGAGGAGGTTGCAAGGGAAGCCCATAAAATGGAAGCGATAGTAGTGCTCGACGCTGCGCAGAGCGTGCCCCACATGCCAGTAGACTTCAAGAAGCTGGGGGTAGATCTGGCCGCCTTCAGCGGCCACAAGATGATGGGGCCCACCGGGATAGGAGTACTCTGGGGCCGCAGAGACCTACTCCAAGAGCTAGAGCCGCACATGGGCGGCGGAGGCACGGTCTCGAGAGTAAAGCTCGAAGCGGGAGAGGTAAAGGTGGAGTGGGCCGAGCCGCCCTGGCGCTTCGAAGCCGGAACGCCCCCGATAATAGAAGCGGTAGGCCTAGCGGAGGCGGCTGACATGCTGAGAGAGGTGGGACCCGATAGGGTGGCTATGCACGAGGCCGAGCTAGTAGGGAGGCTCATGAAGGCCCTGGAGCCCCTAGCAGGGGAGGGCCTACTCCGCTACGCCGGCCCCAGCGAGCCCGAGAGGAGGCACGGCATAGTAAGCTTCACCCTGAAAGGGATGAGCCCCGAAGAGGTGGGCCTACTACTCGACAGAAGGGGGATAGCCGTCCGCACAGGGCTCCACTGCGCCCACATACTCCACGACAGGATATCCATGCCAGGCGGCAGCGTGAGGGCTAGCTTCTACCTCTACAACTGCCCCTCCGAGGCCGAGGCCCTAGCAGCCGCCCTCCACGAAGCAGCAGAGAGGGCTAAACGCCGCTCCTCACAGCCCTAACACAGGCGAAACCCATTCCAGGCTCGTAAACTCCCGGCTCCTCTACCCCCTCTACAAGGCCGGGCGGAGCCCTCAAGGTACCGTAAACCCCCTCAACAGCGAGGCCGACCCCCTCAACGGCGGAGACTAGCCACTCCACCGTGACGAAGCGAGCCCTACTATAGAAGGGGTGCCCACGCCTCCCCAGCTCCATGTAAAGCCTGCCCCACGGGCTCTCAGCAGGCACTATACAGGCTACCAGCTCGCCCCCAGGCATGAGAACCCTCCTAGACTCGCGTAGAAGCGCCTCAGGATCATCGGCGAAACAGATAGTAACAACTATAAATACAGTGCCGAAGACGCCGCTCCTCAAAGGCAGCCTCTCACCAACCCCCACCACCAACAGGCTACCCGGAAGCCTGCGCCGGGCCACACGGAGCATCCCAACACTAGGATCAACACCTGCCTCAGCGGAGACCCGGGAAGCGAACCACCCGGTACCAACGCCAACCTCAACAACGGGCCTCCTCCGCACAAGGGACTCCACAAGCCTAGCCTCGCTCTCCGCTATCACCCTATTCCTCTCATACCACTCATCATACCTATCCCACAACTCGTCAAACAAGCCAGCAGTACTCAACCCCGGGGCGACCCCTCCCCCACAGCCCCAAACCACCTGGATATAAAGGTGTATGAGGGGTAAACAGGAGTCAATGGCTCCAGCCCCCCAATGGCCCCCTAAGGAGGGGCCATGACGGCCCGTGAGGCTAAAGGGTAAGGTAGAAAGGTAGAGGGAATGCTATGTAGCCGTAGAGGCGCCCCTCCCTCCCCAGGGGGAGAGCAGTATAGCCGTGGGGAGGCGGTGTGGGAGGGGTAGGATAGTGGGCATGCTATAAGGTATGAGACGTGGTATGGGGTGCAGTGGGTTTGGCTAGAGCGCCTGCTAGGAGGCAGAGAGGCGTTAGCGTGAAGCGTAGGCTCTCCCTGGCTATGGATGTTTGGGAGGAGATACTGAGCGAGTACGAGCAGGGCTCTAGTATCGATAGGGGCAGGGCAGTCGCTATTCTCAAGAGGCTGTACGAGGCTGAGGGCGTTGAGCCCTTGAGGGGTGCCAGCACGCCGCCGGACTTGTACGAGAAGGAGCTGGCAACGCTCTACGTTGTCGGCAAGCACGGCATGGGGGTCGACAAGAGCCACCCCGAGCTCTTTGACAGGCTCTTCAGCGACGAGGTCAGGTACGAGGAGGCCATCCGCATACTCTTGACTAGCCCTCCCGAAGAGGCCCGCATGAGGGTGGAGGCCCTACTCGGGGGTAAGCTAGACGATAACACTGTGGCGAGGATGCTCCGCCTCAAGCTCACAGAGATGTACTTCGGATTCGTTGATGAGGAGAGCTTCGAAAGGCTTCTGAGAGCCCTGGTGGAGGCCTTCCCCGAGAAGAAGAAGCTGGCAAGCAAGTATGCACGCTTCTACATAGCGTTCAGGATAGCAGACGCCATACAGAAGGGAGAGGTTAGGGATAGGATAACCAAGGAGGCAATGAAGCAGGCCCTAGCACTCAGGCTCAACTACCTAGAGAAGACGCTGCCCGACGACGACTACATAAGGAAGATAGCCGGCGAGGTATTCTCGGTGCCGCAGCACCTCCTCAAGATGATACTGAGCGGCGGCAGGAGGGGGGACAAGAAGGGGGACCGAAGACCCTCTTAGCCCAGGGATTGATTAGCTGGTGCAAGGGGGAATCCCCGGGTAATACAGGCTCCTTCACGTCATCCCCTTTTAACCCGGCGCTTTCAATTAGCATCATATATATCCGTCTATTCTGTAAGTGTCTAACTAAGAGGTGCCGGCGGGTTGAGGCCTCTGACTGCAATCCAACGGGAGGTCCTTGAGACGCTAGTCAAACTCTACGAGGAGAAGAAGAGGATGATAAAGAGTAAGGAGGTCGCAAGAATCCTGGGCAAAGACGAGGGCACAGTCAGGAATATAATCATGTGGCTTAAAAGCCTGGGCCTCGTGGAGAGCCGCACCGGCCCCGCCGGCGGCTACGTGCCCACGCTGAAAGCCTACGAGGTCCTAGGCAGCTATAGCCACCTAGGAGTCAACGTAGGCTACGGCCAGGTAGTGGTGAAGAAGGAGGGGGGCGAGCTACGCTACAGCGCAACAGGCCTCGAGATAATGGGCCTCTTCGGGGCCGAGCCCATAAGAGCCGTTGTCAGGATAGCGGGCGACGTGAGCCCGATAAAGGAGGGCGACAACGTCAGGATAGAGAGCGTGCCCCGCAAGAAAGTCACCATTGAGGGCGTGGTGAGACGGGTTAGTAGGAGCGCTAGCGAGATACTAGTAGAGGTAAAGAAAATGGCTGTCATACCGGACGAGATAGTCGGGAACGTGATAAAGAGGAGGCTCATAACGGTGAAACACGACGAGCCCCTACGGGAGGTGGCTAAGATCCTATACAACCATGGAATAAGGGGAGCCCCAGTCGTGGATGAGGACGGCGACGTGATAGGATTCATAACGACTAGCGACATAGCAATGGTAGTAGCCAAGGGAGAGGACCTAGACGCCCCCGTAAGCAAGTACATGAGGAGAAGCGTCTTCTCGATAAGCGAAGACGAGCCCCTGATAGAGGCGATGCGCTACATGGACTTCCACGGAGTAGGCAGGCTACTAGTGCTCAGCCAGAGCGGGAAACCAATAGGAATCATAACAAGAACCGACATACTACGATACCTACTAGCTCTACAATAAAATCCTCCTATGCCACGCCTCGAAGGCCGCCCCCAGGCACGCATTAGGACGGCCCGCGACGTTTTAATGCAATCTAAGCTCTCTTCCGTCCCTAGGGGGTTCGCCCTGTCTCCTACCGAGTAGTTGAAAGGGCTATGTTGAGGGCCTAGCTGTAGATCTTCATTCTCCTGCCGATGTAGGGCTTGAGATCGGGCCTCTCGTTTATGTACTCGAGGATTGCTCTCCTGATTACCTCGCTCTTGCTAAGCCCCCTCTTCCTCGCGAACTCCTCTAGCATTTCTAGCAGGTCCTCTTCGATCTTGAAGCTCACTACACGCATCATCTAGCTTCTCCCTCCCCGGCCCAGGCTCACATGTAGGGTCGTCCATGGATTTTTGCATGCAGGCCCCCGATCCTCTGTACTCCTCTTGTAGCGAGAAGACTGGAGTCTGGCGCTTCCTGTCGAAAGAGCTTAATAGGAAGATTGGGATACTACTCTTTAGTGGAGGGGCCGCGGCTATGCCTACAGTGCATCTCAGCCTGCCAGAGAGCACCTACAGGGAGCTGAAGCAGCGAGCTGCAGAGCTGGGCGTGCAGGTTACAGACGTCATCAAGTTCTACATTAAGCTCGGCCTGGAGAAGGGATTCACGCCCCGGGGAGACCAGGGTGAGACCGAGAAGATGCTCCACGCCCTAAGCAACAAGGTAGACAGGCTAGAAAGGGAATTCAGGAGGAAGACTGTCAGGCTAGAAGGCCGCTACAAGGAGCTAGAGGAGACAATATACTTCCTAATAGAGAGGATCGACATGCTAGAGGAGACGATAGCAGAGATGAAGGCCCGTACAAGGGCTCACGGTGCAGCCCTGGAAGAGTAAGAGTAGAGGAGAGGAGCAGTAAAGCCCCCCGGGAAAGAGGGGGAGCCTGCAAGAGTAGGGTTAGCCTAGCTTGCCTAGGGGAGTCGGGGTTAGCTAGCGCATGAATGGATAACGCTTCTCCCCTCCCCGGCCCCTCCACGCTCCAAGGCCGCGGCCCCTCCTCTTCAATCTTCTTCCTTTAGCCTGTAACCGTGGTCATTACCGGGCAGCCGGGGGGTGGTGTGCATCCCTTTTGTCTTAGCCTTCTTCTTCCGGCTTCTCTTGCTTCTAGCGGCGAGTCTGCGATTCCCTTATCGAGGTCCTCCTCTAGGTCTAGCTCGGTATAAATGCATGCATTGTTGAGCCTGTCAGCGGCTTCCCTGACGCTCCTGGTTCCTGCTACTAGGCTGTGTATCTTGTTTACCTGTGCCGCTGCTTCCGCCGTTACTATGTATGCTGCCGCGTTTACCGGGTCTATGGATACTCTTCGTTCCCCGCCTCTCATTGCTAGTGTTCCTGTGATGCCTTCGAAGCCCCGTAGGGGCGTTCTGCTGGCCTCGCTCACGAAGAGGTCTTCTATTGCCTTGAGGAATCGGTACTCGCTTTTGGAGAGGCCCGTCGCCTCTATTAGGCCCTGTTGCCTGGCCGCCTCTGCTATCCTCTCTAGTACCTTCTCTTTTGGTAGCTCGCCGTCTCCACCGGGGCTGAGGACTTCTACCCATGCTATGGCCGAGCCTTGTAGTGATGATAGTGCGTGGAGGCTCATTGCATCTGCCAGGGGGCTCCATAGCTCTTCCTCGCATCCCCAGGCTAGCATGTCTCCGCCCACGTCTACGCCTATTACGGCGTCTAGTTTAAGCAGGTCCACGGCTGCTTTGAGGGCTTCCTTGAGGCCTTCTCCGCCCCTAGAAGCGTCTAGGTAGACTCCCTCTACTCCTAGGGCTTTGGCTGCTCTGGCTAGCTGGGGCCATACCTCGACGCCCCTCCTGGCGGCCCTGCTATCGCCTGTTACGAGGCCCAGGCCTGGAGCCAAGGCCTTGACGGGCTTAACCTGCTCTAAGGGTATGGGTCCCGGCTCTGGGTCGACTACTCTGCGTTCCCATACTATGCTGCCTAGGAGGGGCTCCGCTCCGAGGCTGCGGAGCTTCAGGTAGAGGTGTGTGGCTCCTAGGGCGTCTCCTCCGCCTCCGGCTCCGAAGACTAGAACCTTGAGTCCCTTGAGCTCCGCTAGGGAGCCCGGCTCTCCTGGGGAATTCTCGCTCGTCAACTGGGTCGCCCTCCCTCCTTCCCCTTCCCGCTGGATTCCTCGGTGTGCCCTGTCTGGGGCTCTATGGGTTCTCCTCGGGCCCCGGCGTGTCCGGCGTGTACCGCTGTACGCTGGATACACTTAATAGTGAATAGAAAGATTCAACGGTACACTATTGAATACTCTGCGGCTGTCTGCCGCATGCTCTACTAAAATTGATATTCTCGGGAGCCGAGCGTTACGGTTCCTATGGATAGCCTGTAGGCGGGGTTGCAGCTTTGAGGAGGATATCCAGGCTGCTGGAGGAGCTTCTGGATCTAGTCGATGCTGGCACCATAGTGCCGCTAGGCGTGGCGGCTGATGAGACGCTAGTAGCTACGGGTCTCCGGAGCGGCGAGTCAGGAGTCTTCCAGGTAACCAGCGGTGGATTAGTAAAGCTGAACAGGGAGCCCTTGCTTGCCGCCTTCGAGCCTAGAGCGGAGTTCGATATAGTTCCCGCGGCTCGTGACGTGTCCAAGGGAGCCGAGCAGAGCGTAGTGGTGCTGCTCCGGGTCGGGCGGCCGGGCGAGGAGGAGGTCGTGAAGGAGCTTGAGCCTCTCAGGATATTCAACGTTGTAGTTAATGATGGCGGGAGGCTAGCTGTATCGGGCGCTACTATGGACGCTGTGGGCGTGTGGATCGTTGAGCCTGGAAGGAGTGCTAGGCTTGCAGTCAAGGCTCAGGGCCTGGTCGTGGCGACCTCCGCGAGCCGGGGCCTCCTAGCTGGAACCATACTACTAGATCCTTCCAGTGCCTTCCAGAAGGGCTTCGTGGCCGACCCGGAAACCGGGGAGCTAAGGGTGTTCGATGCTGGGGAGGCCTCCTCGGTGGTGCTCCCCAGGGTAGCAGAGGACGGCGGCATAGTGTTCGCCGCCCTCCGCAGCGACTCGGCGAGCCTCTACAGGCTAGACCCCGACGGAATGAAGGTGGAGCCCCTAGAGCTTGAGGGCAAGGACCTGGAGCGCTTCTCCCCAAGGGAGATAAGCTTCATCGACGTGAGAGGGGGCCATATAGCGGTGGTGGCGTCGAGAGACTACAGGTCAAAGGCGTTCCTCGACGGATACGAAGTCGAGCTGCCAGAGGGCTTCATATACTCAGCCCCCATATGGCGCGGCGGCCTGGCAGTGGGCAGGAGCAGCCTGGTAGAGCCCCCAGAGATAGTAGAGGCTGCCCCGGGCAGGAAGCCCAAGAGAGTGGCAGCCGTAGCCAGGCCATGGTGGCTCCCCGAGGCCCTCGCAGGCAGAGAGCTAGTATGGATTGAGAGCTTCGACGGAGAGAAGGTGCCAACGCTAGTAATCTACAGTGGAAGGGCGCCCAAGCCAGGCCCCACCGTGGTACTAGTCCACGGCGGCCCCTTCGCAGCGTACTACGACCAGTGGAGCATAATGGCGGCCTCCCTAGCGGCAGCAGGCTTCCACGTAGTAATGCCGAACTACAGGGGCAGCACTGGCATGGGCGAGGAGTGGAGGCTAAAGATAGTAGGCGACCCCTGCGGCGGCGAGCTAGAAGACATAGCCGCGGCTGCCCGCTGGGCCAGGGAGTCGGGGCTAGCCAGTAGCCTATACATAGCAGGCTACAGCTACGGCGGCTACATGACCCTCTGCGCCCTCACACGGAAACCCGGCGTGTTCAAGGCGGGAGTAGCCGGCGCCAGCGTGGCTGACTGGGAGGAGATGTACGAGCTGAGCGACGCCGCCTTCAAGTACTTCATAGAGTACCTATTCGCGGGCAGGAGAGAGCTGTGGAAGGAAAGGAGCCCCATCACACACATAGATAACATGAGGGACCCCCTATGCATAATACACCCGCAGAACGACAGCCGCACACCCCTGAAACCCGTGCTACGCTTCATGAGGGAAGCGGGAGAGAAGGGGAAGACCTTCGAAGCCCACATAGCCCCTGACATGGGCCACGCCATAAACACCGCTAGGGAGGCTGTCAAGATAATCTGGCCCCTCCTAGAGTTCCTAGTCGAAAAAGAGAAGGGGCTCTAGCGGGGAGCACTAAACCCCGGCTCCCCGGCCCCTACGAGGCTTTTTAAGCCTCTTACTCTTAGGAGCCTAGCGCTCTAAGCAGTGGCTCCAGGGTCTCCCTGTCGTAGAGGACTACGTAGTCCCTAGCGGCGACTACTAGCCTGTCGCCCGCCGCGAACACCCTTAGGGCTCCAGGCGCCTCGATGAACTTTGCTAGCTCTAGGCCGTCAGTGCTCACGTCTACCGCTAGCACGCCGAGGCTCCCTATGGGGCCCCTCGCCACTAGGTATACCCTCCCAGTCTCGGGGTCGTAGGTGAAGGCGTGGTACTCGTCACGGGCAGCGTAGACCCTCACGCCTTCCAGCACGAGTTCGTCCACCAGCTTGGGATCCAGGGGGTCACTAACGTCTATGAGGACTAGCTTGTTCCTGCCATCATCGGTAAAGCCGACGCCTATCAGTAGCTCCTCATTCAGTGGGTGGAGGTACTCGCTCCAGCCAGGCATCTTAAGCTCCCCGAGCAGCCTGGGCTCTCTAGGATCACTGAGGTCTACCGCATAAACCGGGTCTTTCACGGTATATGCGGAGACGTACATTATGCTGCCCACGAGCCTGGCGGCCCTGAGCCTGAGACCCTCGCCGAAGCCCTCCAGGCTTCCCACAACGCTGCCGTCAACAGCAGCGACATAGACGGAGTTATACGCTGCCCCCTCATAGTATATCATACTGTATATGAGTGTATAGACGCTCCCGACCCCGTCGCCCTCCTCGACGCCGGGAGTGACCGTTATAGCCTCTCTATAGTCTCCCTTCCTGACTACTATAGTCACCTCATCTGGCTGAGGAGTAACAGGAGCATCCCAGCTCACCGTTACTATGCGGCCCTGCATCATCACTGTAGTGGCGACCACGTATAGGCCGTCGCCGA
Organism: Acidilobaceae archaeon; assembly: GCA_027046245.1. Taxonomy (GTDB): domain Archaea; phylum Thermoproteota; class Thermoprotei_A; order Sulfolobales; family Acidilobaceae; genus Aeropyrum. Next base: position 46,536 of record JALTZJ010000029.1, on the reverse strand, counting down.
GGGGGTGAAGGGCGAGCTGGTCTAAGAGGGCGCCCCTCACTACAGTCTTGCCCAGAACCCTCAGGCCATCCTCGTAGCTTATGAACGCCACGCTAGTATAAGGTCCGGGCCTCTCCTCTAGTCCCGCCGCCAGCTTATCAATGAGCGTGTTTAGCAGATCCTTCCGGTTAAGCCATTCATCACCGAGGGCCACAACTACCGGGGTTGTACCCTCCTCCAGAGCCTCAACGATCCTCTCCGCTCTAGCCCCCGCAGCCACCGCGGACTCTTTGAGTAGAGACTCTAGCAGAGAGGGGTCGTAGGGCGTCGTCCAGGCGAGGGCTATGGTCCCGTATCCTGCAACTACTCTAACGTTCAAGCCAGCCGCCACTACGATGCTCTCAGCAGCCTCTCCAGGCTTCATCAGGGTAACCTGGATCACGCTAAGCGGCAGGGGATCCAGAGCGGCGAGGCTATCATCCGTAAGTGGCTTATTATCGAGCCATGGCAGCCCCTTCTCCCCAGGCCCCGGAGTAGTATCGGTAACAAGCAGCACCACTCCGCCATCGACCCTGAGAGCTATGTAGCTGCCTGAGACTCTGTGTCTCTCAACTACTCCAGGCTCCCTGGGGTTCTCCAGGCTCACCAGCCAAAGCTCGACGTGCCTGGGGAGCAGGCCTGGTTCAGAGCCCCTAAGGCCATCCCAGACTATGGCAAGGAGCCTATTATCTATGAAGGAGAGGGCTACTGCCTCGCCGCCCGGCCCCGCGATGCTCTCCGGGGCCCCGCCGCCTACTATGTCGTGAACAAGCACCTCGCCGCCCCTGGCCACGGCTACGAGACGGCCGTCACTGCTGATGTCGGCAATGTCACCCTCGTCAACGCCCTCAACCTGGACATTCGTCCCTATAACGCTAGCGCCGCCCCCAACTGCCTGAGCCTCCGGCACAGCAGCTGCCGTGATAGTTGCCATCAACGGCCGAACTACAGGCCCGTAAACATCATAGAGTGGCGCCCCGTAGCTCCTCGCAGAAGCGATCACGTCTATAAGTCTCTCTAAGACGATGAAGTCGCCGGCTCCGCCTCTCCCCAGCTCCTCCACGTCTGTATAGCCGGGCCCTACCCTAACAGGCGTCACACCGTAGCCGGCCGACCCCTGGCTACCCGGCTCTACTCCAGTGGCAGGGGCTAACAGTAAGTAGGCTATCGGGAATGAGACAGCGATGCCCAGGAGTAGAGCAACTAATCCCCTCACCAGCAACCCTCTAGTACTAATGCTAAGATCCAAGCGGCTAGTCACCCCCTAAAGGGGCTTCCACAGTTTACAGGCTAAGGCTTCCAGAGTCTTAGTGGCGGCCCTGGAACGCGGGCGTTCCGAGCCCGGAACGCCGCGCCATGCTAGCCTCTGAGTCTTCGCAGGGCTGAGAGGCCCTCCAGGGCCATTAGGATGCTTGCTAGCCCGTTTGTGACGGCTAGTAGCAGTAGCTCGGGGTGGAGCCCCGCTATGAGGGCCCAGGCGAGCCAGCCAAGGGTTAGGCCTGCGTAGAACCCGCTGTAGACTAGGAGTCTGGGGACTAGGCGGCGGCCTACATAGATGAAGCCTTCTATCCTAGCGGGCTTGACTACCTCGTAGCCCTCCCCCGTCTCCCTGACTAGGCCTGCCTCGGCTAGCCTCTTCAGGTGCCTGTGCGCGGTGCTCGGGCTCACCCCTAGGGCCCTGGCCACCTGCCTTGGCCCGGCGGGGCCATGCTCTAGGATGTAGAGGTAGATCCTGAGCGCTGTGCCCTCCAGCTCCTCCCCGCCGTTAGGCCTCGAGGAACTCCTTGAACTCTCTGGGGTCAAACTTCTGGTACCTCTCCCAGCTCCCAACGTCGTACCAGGGGCCACTGTGTATGTAGGCCTTAACAGTGTGGCCCCTCCCTATTAGCCAGGGTATCATGTGCTCCATTATGTCGAAGCTCGTGCCGAGGGCCTCCCTGGCCTCCTTTAGCGCTTCTAGGTCGAGGGCTAGTATTCCTATTGTAACCTTGAGGTCGACCCATGGCTTCTCTCTGAGCCTAGCCACGCTCCCGTCTCCTGCGACCTCGGCGACGCCTACGGGGACCTTGTAGCGGTCGGCTACTGCGAGGGTTGCTGCGGCCCCCGAGGACTCGTGCTCTTCTAGGAGCGTCTTGACGTCTAGGGGGGCTACGATGTCTCCGTACCAGATCAGGATTGTGGGGGCCCTGAGCTTCCCAGTGTCGAGGGCCTTCGCCAGGGCGCCTCCCGTACCAGTATAGGGTTCCTCGTCTATACTATACTCTATCTCAACCCCCCACCTGTCGCCTTCGTCGAAGTAGTTGCGGACCTGCTTCCACCTATAGCCTAGGAGGAAGACGAAGCGCTTGACGCCGTGCCTCGCGATCCAGCGTAGTATATACTCCAGTAGGGGCCTCTCCTCGGGGCCGAGGGGCACCATGGGCTTGGGGAGTAGCTCTGTGTAGGGCCGGAACCTCTTGCCCTCGCCCCCCGCCAGTATAGCCGCCTGGACCCCCCTCTCAGTGTTCACAGTAGATCACCTCCTCCTAATAGCCTCCACGGTCATCACTATAATGTCCTCCTCGGTGATGACTCCTACTAGGCGTCCATGGGCCGTCATAGCTGCTGCCTCGTTCCAGCTAGTGGCCATGGCCTCTGCTGCCTCGCTCACAGTCGCATCACTCGGCACAACTGCTTTCAGAGGGTCTGCCACGTCCATGGCGTGGCTAGCCATGGTGCCGCCCGCGAGTAGGTGGCTTATGACGCCTCGTAAGCTTAGGAGCCCGCTGGGCACGCCTGTCTCCGAGAGGATCAGCGCTGTGGCCTTCCTAGCAGCCATGACTTTCACGGCCTCAGATAGAGGCGTCCAGGGGCTCGTAGTCCTCCTAGAAGGGGGGCCGAAGGATAGGATCGGCTCCTCTAAGTCGCCCTGCTCGAATGCCGCTACAGCGTCCCAGCTAGTAAATAGTCCAAGGGGCCTGCCGCCAGCCTCTACTATCAACGCTGAGACCCCCTGCTCGGCCATGACCTCCATGGCCTCTACCACGCGAGTGCCGGGATCTATAGTTACGGGGGGCGCTAGCCGGAGGCCCGAAACCCGCGCCCTAGAGAAGTCGAGGCCCGAGGCTAGGGCGTCGATGAGAGTTAGAGGCTCAACCACGCCAACTACCCTGCCGGCAGCCTCCACTACTAGCCTCCTAGCGCCGAGCTCCACAACCTCCCGTAAGGCGTCCTCGACGGTGCTAGAAGCCTGTATAACGGTGAGAGGCTTAGAATAGTGCTCCGCGACCCTGTCAAATATCGACAAAGCTCACCCACTCCCAAGGCTAAAATAGAGGAAGCCCACGGCCCCCTTAAAGAGGGCTCGTGGCCCTCTACGAGCAGCGGGACTCCTAGATTGACTGTTGCATCGCTGCTCCATTCAAGTGGCGTGGAGGGGGTGGAGGGTTCTGGGCTCTAGCAGCGGCGACATCGACGAGTTCGTGGAGAGACTGCAGAGGAGCTTCAGGCTGACCCAGTACGAGGCCCGGCTATACCTAGCCATACTGCGGGGGGCTAGGAATCCCAGGGAGGCTAGCTCGATGAGCGGCGTGCCCCTCCCCAGAATATATGATGTAGTGAGGGTTCTCGAGTCCAAGGGCTTCGTGATCCCCACAGAGGAGGGCTGGTACCGTGCCGTCCCTCCCAACGCCGTCGCTGTTAGCGAGATAGCCAGGATAGAGGAGGAGGCTAGGAGGAGGGCTAGGGAGGTCATGGATGTAGCGTCGAGCCTTGAGGCTCTAGCTAGGAGATGGGAGAGGGAGGAGACTACCGTGCTTGAGGGTATAAGCTCTGTCTTCAGCGCCGCTGCGGAGCTAGTAGACGAGGCAGGCTCAGGCTACATCACCGTTAGCAACGTGTTCCTAGTCCACGCTGCCAGGCTGGCGGGCCTGGTGGACGCCTTGAGGAGCAGGGGCCGCCTTGTAGTGGTTGCCGTGGCAGCGCCCTGGGTGGAGGCGGTGCCGGAGCCCTTGAAGCCCGCAGCTAGGCTGTCGACATGGCTGCCCGATATGGCTGTCACCAGCGAGGGGGTGATTATAGTGGTGCCTAGCCAGAGGGGCGAGGCTAGGGGGCTGCTAGTGAGGAGCCCGAGTTATGCAGCCCCCGTGGCTGAATGGCTTAGAGGGCTTCTAGGCTCCTCAGGATCTCGCGGAGAGCAACAGCACGCGGATCGTTAAAGTTAACCTCTACTAGCCTAAGCTTTCCGAATCTCCTCTCCTCTACTAGCCCCAGCTGCTTGAGGTACTCGATATGCTTAACGACGACTTTATGGTGGAGCCCGGTCTCGCGGGCTAGCCGCGTTATATTCATAGAGCCCTTCTCGAGTAGCAGCTTCAGAACACGGATCCTGCCTCCCTTGCAGAAAAGCTCCTCCACGTCCAAGGCTGACCAGGCCCCCCTCTAACCCCCTCGAGTCGTCACGGCGTGTGGCGGGCTATCGTTGATAGGGGTTAATAGAGGCTTGCCCCCCTCTTAGGGTCACGCGAGAGCTTCTCAAGTATTATCGTTTCTAGTAGCTCTGAGAAGTGGGTTGGCGGTATGAAGGGTGATAGCCTGTAGAAGGTGGTTCTACCCTTATGGCCTTTCCCGCTCATCCTCATGTCCACTATCGGCGTGCTCCTCGCTAGGAACCTTATGTGCTCGTAGAACTGGGTGTAGCCTAGGGGCTTCACGTCATACATAGATGCTACCTCTTCATAGAGTTTTCTTAGGTCGCCAGCCTTCACCCACTCGTCGCCCCTTCTAGCGGCTACTGTCAGGGCTTGGAGTAGTATGAGTTCGTGGAGGTGGAGGCTCTGGAGGTCTTTTATCCCGATCCCCAGGTCGCTGACCCTGCTGAGGGCTTCCCTCACGTCCTCCAGGGTTATCTCGCCGTATCCCCTATGCTCTGCTAGTATCGCAGCGTTGTATAGGGCTTTTATCGCGAGTCTAGCGCTACCGCTGAACTTGGGGGCGCCGGTAGCCTCTGCTATCATCTCGAGTTGAGGCGGCCCCCAGCTTCCCTCCCTGAGGCCTAGCTCGGCTCTCTGCTCTAGTATCGTGTAGATCTCACTTGGCTTGTACCTGTCGAGGCCCACCCTGTGTGCTATCTGCGACTCTATTTGGGGCAGCTTCTCCCTCATATGGAACACGCTGACCTGATCGCTCACCACTATTATGAATCCTATCCTGGGTATCCCGTCTACCAGCGGTACGGCCTCATAGTAGCGGATTAGGGTGTAGATGTCGGAGGGCTGGACTTTGGGGCTCAGGATCATGCTCTGGAACTCGTCCAACACTACTATCAGGTAGGAGTTGTTCCTCGCGAGATTATCGGTTATCGCTTTTAGCGTGTCAAGCACTGGGTTGCCGTGTACCGCTATGTTGAGGCCCACGCCCTTGACTATCATCGATAGTATCTGGTGGATCGAGGGCGAGCTGAAGAGGTTAGTCGCTACAGCCTTTACGTTGAAACCCCTCTTCCTAGCCTCCTCCGCCGTCTTCATAGCAACGTATTTCGCTAGAGTGGTCTTGCCTATCCCCACTGCTCCCCTCGCGCCGTATATGAGTATCGGGTTGGCTAGGCCCACGCCACTCTCTATCCTCTCGAGTAGGAGGCTTATCAGCTCCTCGGCCTCTCTGCGCCTCACCAGGAGGCTGGGCGGCAGCCAGCTCTCGTCGAATACCTTGTGATCCATTATTATGCGCTGCCTAGCCCTTGGGAACACTTTCGCGCCACCCCTTCACACGCCTCACCAGCGACCCGCAAGTTAAGGGGTGAGGCGCTAGTACTAGGTAAGCTTTAGAGGGGTGAAGTCCACTAGGATGCAGCCCAACCCGCATCCCCGGGTAATACCGGCTGCGGCTACTAGGAGCCTGTCAACGCTCTCGAGGGCTACCACGTAGCGGTGAGCCCTCCGGGATGGCTTGACACCCGCCCTCGCCATGGCGTGCTCCAGGCTCCTACTACCACTGTATACCTCCTTGCCGGCCCCCCTCATAACCGCTAGTAGCTTAGCCTCCTTAACCTCCGCAGCCGCGAGTAGTCGTGCCATCTCCTCTACGAGCCTCTCAGGATCCCCCGGGGAAGCCTCTACTATGCACCGCTGGGCCGGAACCAGTCGTTGGAGGAAGCTGTGCTCCACTCTGCGGAACAGGGGTACCAGGCGTGCAGGCTCCAGGCTACTATAAACTAGGAGCACCCCAGGGAACCTTGTACGCACGACTCTAGCGCCGGGGTCTCCGAGGAACAGCGTGTCGTACAGCTCCTCTACGAGCCACGAGTCTCTCCTGGGCTTCGCCACAGCTAATGCAGCCGGGCACTCGGGCATACCTCCCTGAGAGGGCACTCCCCGCACCTCGGATTCCTAGCCCTACAATAGGTGCGGCCTAGGGCTATGAGGAGCCTGTGGGCCTCCTCAGCCCTCTCAGCCCCGAAGAACTCCAGTAGGGCCCTGCTTATCTCCCGGTATCCCGCCTTCTCCCCTACCAGACCCCACCTCTTGGCTATCCTCGCAGCGTGGGTGTCCACGGCGAACACGGGGGCCCTCCTGTATATGCTGAGGAAGACGTCGACAGTCTTAGGGCCGACTCCGGGGAGCCTGAGCAGCTCCTCCCTAACCCTCCAGGGGTTCTCCTTGAGGAGCCACTCGCTGCCCCCGTGCTCGGCCACGAGGCCCGCCAGGGCCTTGAGGGCCCTGGCCTTCTGCCTAGGCAGGCCCGCCACTCTTATAGCCTCTATTAGCGAGTCCTCGCTAGCATCGAGTATAGCCTCGGGCGTTACGCCAATCTCCTCCCTAAGCCGGAGATACGCCTTGATGCTATTCTTATCGCTAGTATTCTGGCTCAGTATAATGGCTGCAAGCACCGCGAAGGGATCCCGGTCAAGCTCATAGGCTACTAGAGCGACGTAGTCGCGCCAATCAACCCTAAGGCTCGACTTAAGCACCCTGAATACCTCCTCGCCGCTCAGCCGCTCAGCTATGCTAGCCCCCGCCAACCCGCAGCTCCTCGCCTATAACAGCCTCCGAGCGCCTCTTAGTTTAGACTCTGGAAGGGGGGAGGGGCGGTGAGTGGAGAGGCGCCGTGCCCGGGGTTCAGGCACAGCGAGCACACAGCCGACGTACTAATAGAGGCCTGGGGCCGCACCCTCGAGGAGGCCTTCGAGCAAGCGGCACTGGCAGTCTACGAAGTCGCCACCGACACGGGCAAAGTAGAGCCCCGGCGTAGGGTCGACGTAGAAGTTGATGGCGTAGACCTTGAGAACCTACTCTACCGCTGGATAGAGTCATTCCTAGCATACACTGACTCGGAGGGCCTAATGTTTAGCGTGTTCAGAGTATGCAGGATAGAGAAGAGGGGCGACGACGATTGGAGGATAGTATCTGCAGCATGGGGCGAGCCCTTCGACCCAGAACGCCACGAGCACAGAACCTACGTCAAGGCCATGACATACGCCCAAATGGAGATAAAGAGGGAAAACGACACCTGCTGGAAAGTCCAGTTCGTCGTAGACATCTAGGCCTCCCCCACGAGCCTCCTCAACCTAAGACTACACTCCTCGCAGAACCAAGCCTCCTTCCCGTCAACCTCATCAACGCTATTACTAAAACTCATTACACACCTAGGATTACTACAATGACCCAAACCCAACAAGTGGCCCAGCTCGTGAAGCACCTCCTTAACTAGCCTCTCACCGAACCGGGCCCCCCTCAACCTAGCAGTATAAACTGTAGCGACGCCCAACTCGGGGCTCGCAAGCCCGAAGACGAAGTTCAACCTCTCAACATAACCGTCGCCATCCACGACGCCAATAACCTTCACACCACTACCCGTGAAGCCCCTATAGAGGCCATAGAGAACACCATTCAACTCGTCAGCCCTATACTGCAGCCTATCCCAGTCAAAGGCGTCCAACGGGGGCTCCACAGGAGTGATATTAACCGTAACCCTAGCCCTCACAGGAAGCGCCCTGACAACGCTACGAGCAACAGAACGAAGTAGAGCTGCATCCACAGGCCCCACAGGCTGCAACAACACCGTAACACTCAACCAGCCATACACCCCCTACTAAACAGTCCAAGCCTCCCCTCTCCCCTCCACGAGTGAAGCCCACGGGCTTCCAGGCCCCCCGTGGAGGGGAGACCCACCTTCGCGGGCTCTAGGCTCTAGATACTCTAGGCCCGGTTGGTTTAGGAGCCGGGGTTTTTTAGCTTGAGGGCTCTGGTATCTTGGGCTTGTCTCCCCATTCAACGCTATAGGCGTTGTCGAGTACCACGTCTAGGGCTTCACGTGATTCTATGGGGAACGAGTATGAGGCCGAGAGCATGTACTCCACTCCGCCTTTTACTAGTCTAGGGTAGGCTTTGACGCGCTCTATTCTGCCCCATCTGGCCAGTAGGCTCTGAGCCTGGCTGCCGACGTTCCACCTGTCGCCTTTCAATCTTTTCTTGCCGCCTCCAGGGGTGTCTAGTACAATGGTTGCCTCCACGTCTCTCCTCGGCGTGAGCGCTTTTCTCCAGCGGTGCCTCAGCTTGTCTAGCTTATAGCTGGGAGCGTAGACCTTGCCGGCACTGGTGTGGATATAGAGTAGTAGCCCCCTAGCTAGGAGCCATTTAATGTGGGCCTCGAGCCTCTTGGCGGGCGCCTGTAGGGCCTGCGCTAGCAGGTCAAGGGTCATGGGCTCCTCTTCAAGGGCCTCTAGTATCCTGCGTCTTCTACTCTGCTCTAGTAGTCTTCTCACGATATCAGGGGAGACGTGGACGGCGACCCCCGCCCTAGAGGCCTCCATTATGCTATCCGCCAGGCTGTCCACGTCTACCGTGTCGGGCGTTGCTATGAAGACAGCGTACTTCTGCTTAGCCCCTGCCGCCCCGCCACGGGCTCTGAGCATGCGGCCAAGCCTCTGCACGAAGCGCAGGGGGCTAGCCACGTTGCTCCATATAACTACCAGGTCGGCCTCGGGCAGGTCTATCCCCTCTTCTCCCGCGCTAGTAGCAATTATGATTCTCGTCTCGGGCCTCCTAGCCCTCGCCAGAGCCGCTGCCGGGTCGCCCCAGCGCCTGCCTATAAGGGTGGCTACAGTGTAGCCAGCGGCCTCGAGCTTCCTAGCTACGGCTTCAGCCACCGACACTCTCTCAACAAATACTACAGCCTTCTGGAAGCCCTCATGATCGGAGAGGGCTCTAAGGAGGGAGTCGAGCTTGTGAAGGGGCCTCACGCGGGGGCTGTAGATGAGGCTTTCGAGCCCCTGGAGGAGGCGCCGCAGCCTCTCCCCTCTCTCAAAGCTCTCCCTCAGAGCTAAGGGGCCGTCACGAGCTAGCCACCGGAGAGCGTTACCCAGTAGACTCCTCTCCCCCCGTCTTCCTGCGTTGTCCCACCTAGCCTCGATCGCCTCATACAACCCGGCCTCGGCATCGTTGAAGGGAGCTTCATACACCTCTCCCGCCCACGCCGGGATAAAGGGGGCTACCCCTGGGTCGTCCCAGCCACGGCACCATATCTCTCCTATGCTCTCCTCTAGCTCCCTCCTCCGCCCCGGCGGCACGAGGGGGGTGAGGCCTAGCCTGTACCTGAAATCAAGGCCCTTGACTACTTTGACATACGCGTCCTGCCCCGTGGTATGATGGCACTCGTCGACCACTACGGCGTCGAATCCGAGTTCCCTGAAGAACTCCATATCCGCTGCCACAGCCTCGGGAGTAGCTACTACGATCCTGGCCCTCCTAGCGGCCTCCCTCCGATACCCGCGGGGCAGGCTCCCATGAAAGACCGCCGCCTCAAGACCCGTCTTCTCCCTCAGGAATAACGCCACCTGCTCGACCATGAAACGGGTGGGTTCTAGGAAAAGGACGCGGCGGGCCCGGCCAGAGTCGAGGAGCCTCCAGGCCCAGAGGGCAGCTATGAGGGTCTTACCCGTTCCAGTGGGCAGGCATACTACTCCTCTTCCACGCCTCAGCGCCCACTCAGCAGCCTCCCGCTGATACGGCCTCGGCTCTAGCTTCAGCTTCATAGGTGGGCCGCCGCCTCAATCATTATGGCGGCGTAGAGCATTATAGTATCGCGGTACTTACTCTCAGGGGGCCCGGTGTAGATTATGTGCATGCTGAGCGGTAGGTCCTTCTCCCTTACCTCCTTCACTATGAACCGGGCGAGCGCCCTGCTGAGGGGCTCGAGGTCTGGATATCCCTTACCGAGGGGCACCCTCTTCTTCAGGATCCTCCTGCCGAAGGCGAAGCCTATCACTTGGCTGAACCTGAGGCTTATGTAGCCGCTGCTCAGCTTCAGCGTCTTCTGCAGCATCTGCCCCCAGAACTCCTCGGTGGCAGCACTATTAGCCTCCTCGAAGCGTCCAGTGTCGCCGGCACCGGTCTCGTAGAGCCAGGCGTTCTCCAGCTGAACGCTCACAATTACCCTCTCGGGATCAGTCATTTCCCTGAGGGCCCTGATCTCCTCCCAGTCGCCAAGCATCCTCCTAGTATAGGGCACCTCCACGCTCACAACCATCTGGTCCCCTACCTCTGCTAGGAGCCTCTTAATGAACTCGGCAGCGTACTCGAGGTCCCTCTGGTCGAGGAAAGCCCTCCAGCCGAGGTGCAGATTGTAGATCTGTGCCCCCGCCCTCTTAGCCTTCCTTGCAGCGTCTATCAGGCCCCGCCAACTCCGCTCCATGACGTCTCTATCGACGCTGACAACGTTATAGTAGGGCGCGTGGGCTGTAATAGTGGTGAAAGCCTTAGTAGCGAACTCCCTGTAGCTATCAAAGTACTCATCACCATACCTTCTCCGGGTTAGCTCCCTCGGCGGTATCTCCGTGAGCTTCATACCCAGGCTAGCAGCCGCGGGGAGCTTAGTCAACCCGTTATACGTGCCCCAATCGAAGAGGATCAACCCGGCAACTCACCCCGCAATAAAAATAGAGTAGACCGAGTAGAGCATATAACCGTGGCCCTCCCAGACCAACACACCACTTATTACCCTCGCTCCCACCGCCACTAACCCACGGCGGCTAGGCGCCGCCGTAGCTCAGCGGGAGAGCGCCCGGCTGAAGACCGGGTGGTCCGGGGTTCGAATCCCCGCGGCGGCACCACCCGGCCCTCCTCCACAACACCGCCTCCAGGCCGCCACTCAGCCCTTGTACACCTTGACTATTAGGGGCTCCAGCTCTGCAGGATCCGGGGGCCACGACACTATTATGGCCAAGCTTATAGTTGAGTAGCTCGGCGGCGGGCTCACCCTGACCACATACATTCCCGGCTTGGCCTCATCGGAGAGTCTCAGCTCCACGACTGCGAACCCACGATCCTGCTGCGCTACGGCCATGTTACTAAGCAGCTCCCGGTACTCTATCCTGCCCGTCCCCGGGATCTCCCGGGTCTCCTCCCCCTGCTTCTGGTAGCCGCCACCGGGTGCAGGGTAGTAGTAGTAGATATTGTAGTACTGGGTGTAGACTGCCAGCTGCAGGGGGCCCGCCCCGGCGCTCCTGGGCTCGAACCTCTCAACCCAGGGGTCTAGCTGCTCCAGGGACTGGGGATAGATAATGGCGTCTCTCATGAGGAGGGGCACGGTTAATAGCACCCTGTCGCCGGGCCTGGCGAATACTATTGCGTATGTCTGCTGAGAGGGTGGAGGCACGAGGTCTAGTTCGACCCTGTCTAGCACCCTACCGTCAGCCACGGCCTCAAGTATCACTGTAGCTGTCTCCGGGCTCCTAGAGCGGATGACTGCTTCAAGCGAGTCGCTGCCCCGCGATACTATCTGTAGCTCCGCGGGCGCCTTCCCGCCTCGAGGAGAGTAGAGCCTCAACTCTACGTTGTCTCCAGCTCCAGGGGCGTAGACCCAGAGAGTGGCTGAGCCTATCAGCCGGGGACTGGGCACCATTATTGACGCGGGCTTCGCCTCGCTTACAGCAGCTATCCTTAACACGCTGGTGTATCCGCCGTCCTTCCTCACTATAGCCGCTCTCAGCCAGTGCCCCTCTGCCTCTAGGGGGCCTCCAGTCCCGCCGTCTCCCGGAGCCTGCTGCACCTCCTGAGGCGCCAGGAGCTTGTAGGGCTCCAGCGCTGCTGCCCCGGCCTCTAGGTAGACTGTAGGCACTGGGGCTGTGGCGGCTAGGGGGGTGAGCGCTGCTCCTGTGACTGTAGAGAGGGATATGCTTAGGGCCAGGTAGAGGGGGAATAGCAGGATGCGGAAGAGGGTCTCGAAGAGGCCAGGCCTCCTGGGAGGCTCTTCCAGGCCCACTAGAATCACTGCCCGGGCTGGAGGAGCGTCGGGGCCGCTAGCACTCACTAGGATGAACCGGTTACCGTTGCTAACGCCGCCCTCGGCGAGGCCCCTCCAGGGGTCTGCCTCGACGCTCCTACACTCGCCGTTTTCCTCGCATACTGTTTCGTAGCTCTCTAGCCTGAAGACTAGCTCCGCTGTGAAGGGCGGCGTGCCGCTGCGGGGCTCGAGGCTCACGAGCTTCACACCCTCATACTCCACGTTAAGGTAGACCTCTCCCCTGTAGTCGCCGACTGGCACCACTCTCAGCTTCACTACTACGTCCTGGAAGGGCTCGACAGGCCTCTCAGGGGGCTCCGGTATAACTGCGTAGCCGGGCACTGCGGGAACGAAGACGTTAACTATAACAGAGGCCCCGAGCAAGCCGTCATGGACCGGCTGGAGGGCCAACAGGTAGTTGCCCGGCTGGGCATCCTTAGACACCTCAACGACTACACCAGCAGAGCCGCCTCCAGGCGGCAGAGACACCCTATCAACCCTAAAGAGATCCCCAAGTACTAGGGCCCTCGGAGGCTCGCTAACAAAGCCGCTACCATAGTAGAAGACCCCTGCAAGCCCGACATCAACGCCGCCAGAGAACCCGTCTAGCCCCGCTAGGCTCATGGACAGAGTGAAACTGGAACCAGGGGGTGCAACAACTACACGAGGCTCCACAGAGAGCAGATAGCTGGGAGCATCGCTCACCCCGGCCTCGCCAGCGCCGCCCGAGGACGCCTCGTAAGACCGGGCCTCCCCCGCCCTAGGCTCTATAACCTCGTAGCTAGGGGTTTCCGTGGCAGTGAATGGTTCCGGCTCCTGAGGAGGTGCTCCCGAGCCCCCGTCTCCGCCGCCCTGTATGAGGGCGAGTACCGCTACTCCCAAGATTACTATGAGCAGGGTGCCTGCTAGCCTCCTGAGAGCCCCTATACCCTACACACCCCACGGCGCCAAGTTAATGGAAAAGCCTGTGAGAGGGCAACTTATTCGGTGGAGGACTGTTTGACCCAGGCTAAAGCCCGGGGGGAGGTTTGGCTGGCGGCTTCCCTTTAGCCTATTATCTCTTCGGGCTTGAATACGATCTTATGCTCTCTCTCGAAGCTCTCCTTGCTGTCGCTGGCGTGCACTATGTTCTCCATTATGTCTAGGCTGAAGTCGCCCCTTATCGTGCCGGGCGGGGCCTTGCGGCCGTCGGTGGGGCCTATCATGATCCTGACAGTCTCTACAGCGTTCTCCCCCTCGACGATCATTGCCACTATGGGGCCGCTGGTTATGAAGTCTACTAGCTCCTGGAAGAATGGCCTCTCGCGGTGCACGCTGTAGAACTCCTCTGCCTGCTCCCGGGTCATCTTGAGCATTTTGAGGGCGACTATCTTGAAGCCCTTCCTCTCTAGCCTGGAGATTACCTCGCCTATGAGGCCCCTCTCGACGCCGTCAGGCTTGACTAGTAGTAGGGTGCGCTCGACCGCCATGGGGGAGCCACCGTTACTCGGGCGGCCGGGCTGCGGGGGTCTTTAATGTTCGGGGGCTTTAGGCTCTCCGCATTTTGAGGCGGAGTAGTACTCTTTGGTAGCCCTGGTCTCCGGCTCTCTTCTTTATCTCTGCTATTTCCTTTAGCACGTCTAGCTCGTCCTTTGATACTATGTCGCGGAACTCTGTTAGTATTTTGTATGCGTGCTCTGCTGGTACGTCGGTGTATAGTATGTCGCCCTCGTCGACGTGGCGCCCTATTAGGATGCGTCCTTGTATGCTCACCGCCACCGCCATGCCGAGCCTGGCCTCCGGGAGGCTCCTGTCTCTATCTTTTATAGCTAGGATCCTGCCTAGCTGCCTGCCGTTCTCGTCCATTACGGGGTAGCCCGGCTTTATGACGCCGCCTAGCACCTCGACACCCACTATAGCTGGGTCGCTCCTGCGGAACACGTAGCCCGGCAGTATCCTGAATTTGCCCGGCCTCACGAGCTCGTCCAGCCTGCGGCGGCGCTCAGCCTCCTTCTCCCTCTTAACCCACTCCTCGTACTCCTCTAGGAGCCTGTATATCACGTTGTTCCTGAAGATCCTCACACCGGCTCTAGAGGCCTCCTCCTCAGCCTCAGGCAGCACCTTAACGTTGAATGCAAGTATGACCCCCAGGTAGGGGTCATGCTTCCTGGTCACCTCGGCGTCTAGCACGTCGTTCCTGGTCACAGGGCCTATATCGGCTATCCTAACAGGGATCCCCCTCCTCTTGAGGGCCTCCACGAGGGCCTCTAGGGTGCCTAGGGTGTCTGCCTTAACCACGACTCCTATATTGTCGGTTCGCATCCTCAGCTCCTCGACCTCGCTCTTAACCTTCTCCGCCAGCTGCTTTGCTTCCTCCTCGTTCCTCGCGACTAGGAGCGGGCTACCGGCTATCACGTCGTCTAGGTGAGGTGCCGCCACTCTGACTCCCGCGGCGGCGTGCACCTCGTCCACGGTGACGAAGCGGGCCTCCCTGCTCCTTATATCTTGGAGGGGCGCGGGCATCAGGAGGGCTCTCACGCTTGTTATTATGGGCCCCTCCTTCCCGCCCACCACTATGATGTCTCCCTTCCTGATCACGCCGTCGTAGATTATGGCGTCGACCACTGTGCCGAGGCCTTGCATCTCCTTAACCTCGAGCACAACCCCCTTAGCGGGGCCCTCTGCGTAGCGCAGCCTATTCCTCAGGTACTGCTGCGTAAGCCCTGCTAGGACGGCTAGCAGCTCTGGCACCCCCTCTCCAGTCTTGGCAGAGACAGGCACGACTGCGATCTTCTTGGTGAAGTCCCTTATCCTGGTGAACAGGTCGGCTGGCAGGCCCTGCTCGTAGAGCTTCCCAACGATCTCATATACCCTCCTCTCTAGCTCTGCCTGCACGTCGGGGCTCTGCTTGCGGAAGCTAAAGATGAAGGGCTCCCCTGGATGGGGCTGCCAGCCGGGTATCCTATCTATCTTGTTCGCCGCCACCAGGAAGGGTACCCTTCGCTCCTTGAGCAACTCAAGGGCCTCGTAGGTCTGGGGCTGGAAGCCATCCATTATATCTACGACTAGTATTGCGAAGTCCGCTACGCTACCACCCCTCCTCCTCAGGTTGCTGAACAGCTCGTGCCCCGGAGTGTCTATGAAGAGGAGCCCGGGTATCACTAGCTTAACAGGGATAATCTTCTTGAGGGGCTCAGCTATCTTCTCTATCACGTCCGCTGGCACAATACTAGCTCCTATGTGCTGCGTTATCCCGCCGGCCTCCTTCGCGGCCACGGCGGTGCGCCTGATCCTGTCTAACAGCGTGGTCTTGCCGTGGTCCACGTGGCCCAGCACGACTACTATGGGCTGCCTCAGCCGTTTACCCTCGCTCAACAGCTAAACACCTCCATGCTCTAGGCATACCCTCATATATAGGGCTACCTAGGCTTCTTATCCGGGGTGGATTGAAGGCTTTTAGCGTGGCCCCAAGGCTCTAGGCGTTTCTCCGAAGGCCTCCGGGCTAACCCCGCGAGGCCCGTGGGCTAGGACCAGGTAGTGATCCCTCTTCACCGGACTCTCAATTACGTCTACGTCGCGGAAGAGGGTCCAGAGGAGCGCGGCGACCCCTGCAGGATCCCAGGGACGGAAGCTGAGGAGCGTCGTCCTCCCGGTGGGCTGCTCCACGAGCACCCTCAGGTAGCGGCCTCTCCTCGGCTCGTACCTGTAGTGATAGCTCGTAACTACCGCGCCCGGCTCAGAGTGCTCCACTATGACGTCCCTGTAACCCCTCGACCCGAACTCCCTCACTAGGTCTAGCACGTCAACCACTAGGCTGCCGCGGGGCTTTAGGCTAGCCGCGAGGCTAGCAGCGGCCCTCACTAGGTGGTAGGCGTCTAGGTGAGGCACGCTGTTCCCATAGACGATTGCCACGTCAGCGTACTTCACATAAATATGTGCCTCAGCCACGTCGGCCTGTATAGTGACTGCCTCGACGCCGAGGGCCTGCCGGGTGAACTCCCGGGCCCTCTCAAGCGCTCTGGCCCTCGCGTCGAGCACGTAGAGCTCGACCTGCTCGACGCCGCGATCCCTAAGCTCTAGGGCTAGGGCTACGCCTGCTATGCCAGCCCCGCCCATAGCGTCTAGCAGCCTGACCTTTTGTCTACCAGCTAGCCAGGAGAGCCACTCGTGGTTGAGGAGCGCTGCCATGTCGCGCCTCACTAGCTCGAGCCTCTGCCAGAGACTATCCAGGTCCTCAGGCCACCTGAGCACGTCGTAGAGAAGCTCTAGATTAACCTCTTCAGCCAAGGAGCCAGCCACCCTGCTATCAAGGAGGGGGCCTGCCAAGATTATTAAGCCCCGGAGGTCTCCCGGCTAGAGCCAGCGGATAGGAGTATCTGGACCCCTAGTAGCCCTAGGATAGGGGTCCGGGCTGGAGGGAGGTGCGTGTAGGAGTTGAGCAGCGAGAGGCCCCCACTCAGGATAGTCATCTCAGACCCCCGCGCAGGGGACAAGGTAGTCAAGGTCAAGGTTAAGGGAGTCGAAGATATAGAGTACAAGGAGAGTCAGCAGAAGACGAAGGACAAGGAGAGGACCGAGCTGCCCCTGGCTAGGGTAAGCAAGAAGCTCTACGAGGAGCTAGGGCTCGGCGAAGTAGGCGTTATGACGCTGAGGTTCCGCAACGAGGAAGGCGGTAAGGTAAATGTGCCGTTCAAAGTCGAGGTTAAGGATGGATTGGGCGATTACGAGGTCGAGGTTAGCATGGAGCTACTAGGCGAGGCCGCCGGCAACCTTGAGGCCGAGGCCGAGGCCTTCAGGGCTAAAGCTTGGCAGGTAGCGGTGCCCGAGGAGGTGCACGTGAGGCTTGCAGGGCTAGAGATAGGTGACGTATTCGATGGCAGCATCATAGGCTACGATGGACTCAAGTTCAAGATAAGGGGTGGAAGCGACGCTACAGGCTTCCCCATGCACCCTGGAGTGCCCGGGAGCGGGAAGAAGAAGATACTCCTCAGCGGGCCGCCGGGCTTCCACCCCAGGGAGAAGGGTGAGAGGCGTAGGAAGACTGTGAGGGGCAGGGTGATCCCGGATCCGAGGGCCGAGAGGAGGAAGACCGCGCTGGCACAGCTAAACGTAGTAGTATACTACGGCGATGAGGAGAAAGAGTAAAGCTACCTGTAGGGAGGGAGGCTCCCCGGGCCTCGTGATTTTAATTTGACTCTGCGTTTTACCTGGGGTCCCCGTGTTAATTAGTGTGGAAGCGTTATCCTTGGGTTGAGTGGGGTGGCTTAGAGGAGTTGTCTGGGGAGGAGCCGAGGCAGCCCGAGGTCAATATAGGCGTGGTAGGCCACGTGGACCACGGCAAGACCACGCTAGTGCAGGCCCTAACCGGCGTCTGGACTATGAGGCACAGCGAGGAGATCAAGAGGGGTATGACTATCAAGCTCGGCTATGCCGATGGCGAGGTTTGGGAGTGCGAGGGCTGTAGGTTCCCGGAGAACTTCAGTCCTGAGCCTGTGTGTGAGTGCGACCCGCAGGCTAGGGCCAGGTTGAGGAGGAGGGTCAGCTACGTTGACGCTCCGGGCCACGAGATACTGATGGCCACTATGCTCAGCGGCGCCGCCCTCATGGACGGCGCTATAATAGTGATCGCCGCCAACGAGCCCTGCCCTCAGCCGCAGACCAGGGAGCACCTGGTTGCACTCGAGATCCTGGGGATAAAGAACATAATAATAGTGCAGAACAAGGTCGACGTCGTCACCCCTGAGAGGGCTCGGGAGAGCTACATGGAGATAAAGAGGTTCATAGAGGGCACCATAGCAGAGGACGCCCCCATTATTCCCGTGAGCGCCCTGAAGAGGGCCAATATAGACGCCCTGCTAGCAGCGATAGAGTATTATATACCCACTCCTGAGAGGGACCTGGAGAGCCCGCCACTCATGTGGATCTCCAGGAGCTTCGACGTGAACAAGCCCGGCACGCCGCCGGAGAAGCTCGTGGGCGGGGTTGTGGGAGGCGGGATAATCCACGGCGTCTTCAGGGTAGGCGACGAGATAGAGATAAAGCCGGGCCTCCCAGTGAGGAAGCCGGGAGGCGGGATAACCTACGAGCCCCTCTACACCAGGATAGAGAGCCTCCGCTTCGGCAACATAGAGGTGAAGGAGGCCAAGCCGGGAGGCCTCGTAGCTATAGGGACTAGCCTCGACCCCAGCCTCACTAAGGCCGACAACCTAGTGGGCAATATAGTGGGGCTCCCCGGGAAGACGCCTCCAGTATTCGACTCGCTGAGGATAGAGTACAAGCTGCTGGAGAAGGTTGTGGGCACGAAGCAGGAGATGAGGGTTGAACCCGTTAGGAAAGGCGAGATGCTCATGCTCAGCGTGGGCACAGCGATAACCCTAGGAACAGTTACCAGGGCCGGGAAGGACGAGCTAGAAGTGAGGCTGAGGAGGCCCGTCGTGGCTTGGGACGGCGCGAGGGTCGCGCTGAGCAGGAGGATACACGGCAGGTGGAGGCTCATAGGATGGGGGCTAGTGAGAGAGTAGCCCTCGTCCTCCTAGACTCAAACACCCTTATCCTGATGGCCCGGGGCCTCGCGGCCCCCAGCATGATAGAGGAGGCTGTCCTGGCCCCCGTGAGGCTAGCCACCACTAGCACCGTCGTAGAGGAGCTCAGAAGACTCGCAGCCAGCAGTCCCAGGCCGAGCCTGAGGAGGGCTGCAGCAGCGGCTCTATGCCTCCTGGACAGGCTAGGAGTAGAGGTGATAGAGGCCTCGGGGGGAGTCGATGCTGACGACAGCCTGGAGGCTGCGGCTTTGAAGTTGAAGGCTCGGGGGGCTAGGATCTATGTAGCAACGAGCGATAGGATACTCAGGAGGCGCCTCAGGCTCCACGGGATACCAAGCATATACTATAGAGAGTCTAGCGGCAGGCTTGAGGTGGAGTGGAGCGACGCCCTATAGCAGGCCCTTCAAGGCCTGAGACGCGTCGACGACCCTGACTCCCTCGGGGGCAACGCTCTCAAGGTTTATCATGCAGATAGGGCAGGCTACTATCACTGTCCCGGAGACCCTTGATAGCTCGTCCATCCTGAGCCTGGCGATCCTCTTAGATAGGGCGGGCGAGACCGCCTCCAGGGGGCCTCCGCAGCAGAAGGTGCGCCTCCCACTCCTAGGGGGCTCCTTGAGCCGCAGCGCCTTCCCCAGTAGCCGTCTAGGCTGTCCTATTACGCCCTCGAATCGTGCATAATAGCATGCATCGTGAAGCACCGCCTCTGTATCCAGCCTGGGGGGCTCGTAGCCGGCCTCGTCGAGGACTTCGAGATAACTCTTCACAGGCACCCCGAACCCGTCGACGTAGCGGGGCATAACGCTCCTCAGTATATGGGTGGTGTGCGGGTCGATGGTTACCAGCTCCGAGGCTCCGCTCTCCTCGATAGCCCTAGCCACCCGCCTAGCGTGCCGGGCAAAGTCTTCTTCGAGCCCCAGCTCGTAGAGTATAACCCCCGTGTAGAGGTCCCGCTTGTAGGGGTAGAAGAGGCCGTCTACGACGCTAGACATTAATCGGTAGATGGTAGAGACTATGGACTCGCTCCTCTCAACCTCCCATAGAGGAGGCCTCACAAGGAACCCGGCGACCCTGAGCCTAACTGCTATCCTAGAAGCCGAGAGGCCCGCCTCGAAGAGGCCGAGACGTTCAAGACGCTCGAGCATGGACACGCTAACCTTAATGTAGGGCGCCAGCTGGTAGAGGCCGCCAGTATAGAAGCCCACCTTCCCTCTAGACTCGGGCCTAACGCTACCCCGAAGAGCCCAGCGGTAAACCACGTCGCGGGGAGCCGGGACAGGAAGCCCCGTAGCGGCGACGCTAGCCCTCACAAGCCCCAGAAGCCTGGAAAGCCTCCCACGCAACTCCAGCCAGACACCCCGGGTCTCTCCACGTAGACTCGGAGGGAGGGGGCCTCGCCTCTCAGCCAGCTCGCCACAGGCTCCCCCCGTGTAGTGAATGCGTCTGTGGGGCCTCGGAGCCGGTGATCCCGGTCACCGGCCCCCGTGTTATTGGTAGCAGGTGCCCGGCTGAGCCTTTTCATTGCTTTTGTATATCGCCCGGTTTTCTATCCGCCCCGCGCCCTCCAGGCCCGCGGGGCTCCCTCTTTTAGGCCTTGAGGGGGTAGCCGTGGCTGGCGAGGGACTGGTTAGGGTCGAGGTCGAGGAGCCTATAGGCTGGATAGTGTTTTCCCGCGCCGGTAAGCTCAACGCTATGAACACTGGTCTCCTCGGCGAGGCTAGGCGGGCCCTGAGGGAGCTTGAGAAGAGGAGTGACGTGTTCTTCGTTGCCTTTAGGGGTGAGGGCCGCGCCTTCAGCGCCGGGGCGGATCTCTCGGAGGTTGCAGGAGCCCGGGGGGCTGAGGAGCGAGGTGCACTATTCGAGGAGCTAGTCTGCCTGGTGAATGACCTGCTAGGCACTAGGCTGATATCGATAGCAGCTGTTCACGGCGTCGCCGCCGGCGGTGGAAGCGAGCTCCTCTGGGCATTCGACTTCGTAGTGGTTACCAGGGATGCACGGCTCCTCTGGCCAGAAGCCCTCTGGGGCCTTGTAGCGCCGGGGCTCACCACTATGGGGCCCCAGGTGCTGGGGCCCGGGAGGGCGTCGCTCCTTGCCCTTGCGGGCGGCGAGTTGAGCGGCGAGGAGGCTTACAGGCTCGGCCTCGCCAGCGTGCTTGTAGATAGCGCTGAGGAGCTTGAAGGTGCTGTCAGGGATCTAGTGGGTAGGATTATGAGGAACGAGCCTGTAGCGGCCATGAGGAGCGTCAAGCTGCTTAGGGAGTGGAAGAAGAGGAGCCTGCTAGCCCTCGGAGCCGAGGCGCTGGTCTCGCTGTCAAGGAGGGAGACTGTGGCCCGGGCTGCCAGGTCATTCGTGGAGTCGAGGAGGCCGCCGGAGTGGAGATGGGGCGAGTGAAGGGCTCCTCCTCCACTCATCCACCTAAGCCTAGCCTAGTTTAGCCTAGCCTCCACCGTCTTCGCCTCCCCCTTGGGCCCTATCCGCTTGACTCGGGGCCTAGCCCAGGAGCCTTTGAGGACCCATCCAGCCGCTAGCAGCCCTGCAACCACGTTGCTCACAGTCATAGCTGTCCAGACGCCTGTATGGCCCCAGCCTAGGTGGAGCGCTAGGAGGGCTGCCAGGGGTATCCTCAGGAGCCATAGGCGCGCTATGTTCAGCAGGCTCATTACCAGGGTCCAGCCGCTGCCCCTAGCGACACCCATGGATGCGAAGAAGGCTCCTAGGAATGGTACACCGGGGGCTAGTATCCTTATCATCTCCACGCTGATCTCGGCTACCTCCGGGATATCGGTTAGCAGGACTACTACTCGCCCGGCTGCCAGGTAGAGGACCGTGCTGCCCGCTGCCAGCACACCGGAGACTATAGCGATACCTGTGAGGGCCACCCTCCTGGCCCTTCCAGTCATCCCGGCGCCCAGGGCTTGGCCGACCATTGTGGCGGTGGCGCTGCTGAAGCCCCAGGTTGCCGTCTGGACGAGGTGTATAATGGCTAGGCCCAGGTTGTAAGCCGCCATAACGGCCTCGCCCAGCCTAGCGACGATGCCCATCATTACTAGGAAGCCCGTGCTTACAAGTAGCTGCTGCCCGGCGATGGGGCCCCCCGTAGAGGCTACGTAGCGCAGGGTGGCAGCGTCGGGGAGCCGGGGCCTCACCCTCAGGCCGCCTCGCCCAGTTAAGAGTAGGTAGAGGGCAACGCCCCCCGCTACGGCCCTGCTGAGCGACGTAGCCAGGGCAGCCCCCACAGCTCCCAGCCCAGGCACAGGGCCCAGGCCGAATATGAGGGGCGGGTCTAGCGCCAGGTTTAGGAGGCTGCTAAGGCTGCTGAGCTTGAAGGGCGTCCTAGTATCGCCTAGACTGCTCCTCGTGGCGTTGAAGAAGAAGAGAGTGAACATGAAGGGAAGTCCTAGGGCGTCTATCACTGCATAGGCCACGCTCAACTCGTAGACTCCCGGGGGCAGGCCTAGCAGCTTGAACACGGGGGGCGCTGCTAATGCGACCGCCGCGGCGCCGAGCACCGCTAGTATCAGCATGAGGCCCATCAACTTCCCGGCAGCGGCCTCTGCTTCCTCGTATCTACGGGCCCCAACTAGCTGGCTCACCATGCTCACAGCAGCGGTAGTCACGGCAAAGCTGAGGCCGTTGAAGACCATGAGGAGGGGCCACACAGCCACGGGGGCCGCCAGGTCCGCCGCACTTACCCTCCCCAGGAAAACGGCGTCTACGCTCTCCTGTATGCTTGCTAGTATCCTAGCCGCTATCATGGGGGCCGCCAGGCTTATCATCGTGGCTACTATGGGGCCCTCTACGACCCTGCTCCTCAGCTCCTCAAGGCCGCCGCTCTTAGCCGAGACCCTACACCCCAGAAGGGATGGGAATGCTCGGCTTCCGAGGTATTTAGGGTGGTAGGAGTGGTGGGGCCGCCGGGATTTGAACCCGGGACCACCAGCGATCCGGGCGCCCTTTGCCCCCTGTTATCGGGGCTGGGGTTGCGCACCCCAGGCTGGCATCCTAGCCAGGCTAGACGACGGCCCCACGCAGCCGTGTAACGGTGGAAGCCGCGGCGGCCCCTAAAAAGGTGAGGCCCCGCGTGACGCCTACTTCTTCGACACTACTATCTCTATGGCTGTGACGCTCCTCTGCCTCCCCTGGTCGTCTACCAGCTCCTCCCTGTATATGTTGACCTCCTTGACCTCCGCATTCTTAAGGAACAGGTTCTTCAGCATCTCGACGGCCTCCACAGCGGTGCAGATGTTCCGGCCCCTAGCCTTTATCACCACCTCCTCGACCCCCTCCTCGTTTAAGAGTTTCAGCGCTGCCATCACGTAGTTAATGGGAGGCTTCCTGCCCACGAGTATGGTGTTAGGTCTGTGAGGCTCCACACTCAACGCTACGCAACACCCCTCACTCAACCCGCCAAAGAGGAGAATACTTAAGCGTGGAGCCAGCGTGGAGGAGCCGGAGGGAGGGGAGTCCATAGAGGCTTATATAGAGTCTTCTCCGAGGCGCTGGGCCGGCTCGGCCGGGCTAATCCTCAGCGGGCCCCCATAGCGAGTCTATCCAGGAAGCGTAGCCTCTTCGGTATCGGCGGGTGAGTGCTGAATAGCTCCAGCACGGGGTTCACTTTTTGCCTCTTAAGCTGCTCCACGTAGTAGTCCACGTCGTAGAAGTAGCCGCCGCTCAGCTCGACCAGGGGGGCAACTATGTAGAGCATAGCAGCTAGGCTCCTCTCCTCGGCCTCAGCCTTCAGCTCGGGCCTCGACTCGTAGGCTAGGTGGAGCTTGGCTAGAGCCCTCTGGAGGGCCCTGGGAGCCCCCGTCACCAAGGCGCTATGAGCGTCAGCATAATACTCCCTTAGCCTGTTGAAGTGGGCTACCGCTAGCTCGAAGAGGAAGCCCGCAGCTAGCAGTGCCGCCCCTATAGCTGCTATCACTAGTGGGTTACTCCTCCTCTCCCCGTCGCCGCCGAGCAGGCCCAGCCATATGAGCGCTCTGCCTATGAAGTAGGCCGCCACCGGTAGTAGTGTGAGCGCCAGTATCACTGACACGTCCCTATGTTTCAAATGTCCGACCTCGTGGGCTAGGACAGCCCTCACCTCGTCCCTGCTAAGAAGCCTTAGCAGGCCCCGGGTTACGGCGACGTAGCTCCCGGTGAGGGGGCTGCCGTAGGCGAAGGCGTTAGGCATCGCCACCTCAGCGATCACAAGCTTGGGCTTCCGTATGCCGCTCCTCCTCGCTAGCTCCTCCAGCTCGCGCTCCAGCCACTCCTCCCTGGGGCCCGGAGGCCTTGCAGCGTAGACTGCGTTTATCAGGTAGGGGCTGAGGAGCCACTGGAAGAGTAGCATGCCAGCGGCGGCTAGGCCGGCTAGGAACGCTAGGCTCTCGAACTGCAGGCCCGTATACGCTTCCAGCATGTAAAGGGATAAGCCCACGACGGCGATGTATGCTCCTATCATCGCTGCAACAGTGAATAGCATCATACCCCTGAGGGCTGCCAGGCTCCTGGGCGCCTCGCCCACCAGCTTGTCAGCGTTGAGGACGACGAGCCCCATAACCCCGGCTAGCACTAGGGCCTCGAGCAGGCCCAGCCACCACCAAGCGAATAACACGTCAAGCAATGCAGAGTAGCACCCCTAACCCGGATACTAACCACTACTAGCGTCCAGGGCTTCTTAATACTCGCAAGTACACGGAGATACACGGATACCAGGTCTAACGGCTTTCGGAGGGTGGTGTGGCCTGGGACGACCTGGATCTAGGCTGGGTGAAGCTCTGGAGAGGGCTAGGAGGGAGCGGGTGAAGGGGGCCAGCTTGGTCTTCAGGGAGATACTAAGGGCAGCCCTCTTAGACCTTGAGGAGGGCTGGGGCGTCGATTGTAGAGCCGCAGGGGAGATAGAGGCCGCGGCGCCCTGGGCCGCCCCCTTGAGGCTCCTCTCCCTACTGGTCTCTAGGCTCTGCGGCGAGCCAGAAGCCCTCGAAGACTCTCTACGTAGCCTGCTGGGCCATGTCGAGGAAGCAGAGGCTAGGATAGCCTCGTTGGCGCGGGGACTCCTGGAGGACTCGCGGGTGGCAACTCTCAGCTATAGCGGCACCACTGCCAGGGCCCTGATAGAGGCGAGGCCCAGGCTGGTGGTGGTGCTCGAGAGCAGGCCCGGAGGCGAGGGCCTAGAGCTCGCGAAGCTACTAGCCCGATCGGGTCTAAGAGTGGAGGTGCTAGGTGACTCAGCAGCGTTCACCGCGGCGGAGAGGAGCGACACGGTAGCCCTAGGAGCAGACGCTATACTAGACGAGTGCTTCATTAACAAGGTTGGCAGTGGCGCTCTAGCGGCGTCAGCCAGGCTGCTCGGCAAGCCCGTCGCGGTGCTGGCTGACGCCACTAAGGCGTTGCCGGAGGCCGGCTGCAGCTCCTACCCGAGGGGTGTGGAGCGCCTTGAGAGGGGCGGCTGGAGCCCGGTCTTCGAGGCTGTCCCGTGGAAGGCGGCCTCGCTCCTGGTAACGGAGTACGGCTCCCTAAGGCCCGGGCCTGGAGTGGCTCGATCCCTTAGGGATATGCTGCTAGGTGATGTTGGAGCGGTCCGGTGAGACAGGTGTCCACACCTTCCCGTGTAGTCGGGGCCTTCGGCTCCCGTGGATTCTTCATCCCGCCCCGCCACTCTGCTTACCATATCCTGGGGAGGGCTACAATGTTTCCCCCCGCCTCGACTAGCTCTATCGGCACGTTGTAGGCTTCCTGGAGCAGCCTAGCCATCTCCTCAGAGGTTCTAGGAGTCCTTAGCTCGCCTCCCAGGAGTATGTACATCTTATCAGCCACGGGGGCCAGCGTGGGCTCGTGGAGGGTTATGAGCACTGCTGCCCCGCGGCGAGCCTCCTCCCTGAGCACCGAGGCAAGCCGCTTCCTATTAGCTAGGTCGAGGTTCTCGAAGGGCTCGTCGAGTAGCAGTGCTCTAGCGCCTCGTGCCAGGGCGCTCGCCAGCGCTACGAGCCTTCTCTCCCCGGCGCTGAGCTCCTTGAGCCTCCTCTCCGCCAGCCTGTCGACGCCGAGCCTCTCTAGGGCCTGCCAGGCGGCCTCCCAGTCGCTCCGGCTCCATGAGAGGCCCTTGCTGACGCCGTAGCGGCCGGCCACTACTAGGTCTAGGGCCTTTATGTTCTCGTCCTCTCCCGGCACGCCGGGCAGGTAGCTGAGTAGCCTCCTTGCCTCGGTGCTGCCCGGGGGGTGGCCGCAGATCCTAGCATCACCCTTCCACGGCTTCAATAGGCCGGCTAGAACCCTGAGGAGCGTTGTCTTCCCGGAGCCGTTGGGGCCCAGGAGCGCCACCACCTCTCCAGGCTCCACCCTTAGGCTGGCGCCCCTCAGCACGGGCTCTCCACGCTTATAGCCGGCCACCAGCTTTTCGGCCTCCACTATGCAGTCCAAAGCCCTCTACCACCCCCGCTTACCCCTAACAGCTAGGTAGGCTAGGAGCGGCGCCCCGATGAGGCTCATGAGGGGGGTTAGCGGTAGCTCCCTTGGGGCTGCGGCTTGCCTAGCGGCGAGGTCCCCTGCTACGACTAAGAGTGCACCCCATAGGAGGCTCGCCACAAGAACCCTAGAATACCGGCTCTCGCCCAGGAGCCTAGCTAGCCAGGGAGCAGCCAGGCCAACGAACCCTATGGGGCCCGCTACCGCTGCAGAGCTGCTGGCTGCCAGGCTAGCCGCGGAGACCACTAGGAGCCTAGTAACCCTAACCCCCGCCCCCAGACTCTCAGCCCTCTCCTCGCCCAGGCTAAGGGCCTCTACCCTCTTGACAAGGACTGCTAGCACTATGAGGCTGGCCAGGGTGAGGGGCACGAGCCACTCGAGGTCCCTGAGAGTAGTGTAGGCCACCGTGCCCAGGAGCCATGAGAAGGCGAAGGGGATCCTATCAGGGTAGAGGTTCATGAGGAGCACGGAGCCGCTGTAACCCAGGTAGCCTACCGCTACCCCCACTACTATAAGGCTGGCGCCCGTGAGGCCTGCTAGCCCTGAGACCCCCACGGCTACAAGGTACGCCGAGACCGCGCCTAGGAAGGCTAGGAGCTGGATCAGCCAGGGGCTAGGGCCTAGGAAGACAACCGCTACCAGGGCTCCCAGGCTCGCCCCGCTACTCACCCCGAGAAGGTATGGGTCTACCAGGGGGTTCCTCAGGGTGAACTGCATTCCCGCACCAGCTGCCGCCAAGCCTGCCCCTATAGCGGCTGCCGCCAAGAGCCTGACGAGCCTGTACCTGGCTATAGCCTCGACCGCCGGGTCGCCGCCTCCCAGGAGGGCGGCCACTATCTCCGGGAGCCCGGGCTTGGCGGGGCCTACGTGGAGGCTGGCTAGGGAAGCTAAAACTAGGAGGGCCGCGGGGCCGGCGAGGCTCAAGCCCCTCAAGGCTGTAGGGCCACCCTTAGGAAGTCTAGTAGCTCAGCCGGGGCTCCCCGCTCCTCTAGCAGGGAAACCACGTCTAGGTTGTCAGGCGTGACCACTCTGGGTATATCCTCTACTGTTAGGCCGAATGCTTGTGGGTGGGCTATCACTGCCAGCACGTACACTGATACCACGGTGCGCGGGCTGGGCCTTACGAAGGCGTTCTCGTAGTCGCCTCCCAGCAGGTATATCCTGTCGCCTGCCACTGCAGGTATCTCGTTGGCTGCGTCACCCAGCTGCTCCTCGAGGTAGCTCTTCAGGTCGTCGGGCGTGAGGCCGTAGTTATGGCCCGTCATGACTATGATCTCAGGGGCCCTTTCCAGGAGAGACTCGGGGCTAACCTGAGGCCAGCCCTCCAGGTCGCCATAAACATTGGTCATGCCTGCTAGCTCCATAGCCTCGTGCTCCCAGTTGCCGGAGCCTACGACGAAGAGCGGGTTAACCCAGACAACGGCGGCGGCCCTCACGGGCTCTACTCCCTGGAGCAGTGCTAGGGCGTAGCCTGCAGCCATCTTTATCTTGAATGAGACTGTGTAGCCCTCTACCAGTTGCCCCGTAGCCCTCCCCAGTATGACGGCGGCCTCGGCGACGTCATAGATGCTCTCAGCCGGCAGCAGGATCACTGGGATGCCGTAGCCCTCCAGCACCCTCTTCAGCTCATGGTGGGGCGGGGCGGTGGCGACTCCGACGACGAGGTCGGGCTGAAGATCTAGTATGGCCTCAACGCTCGGGCTCCAGAAGCCGCCTACACTAGCGATCTCTCCCCTCTCCCGGGCCTCAGCCACGCTCGGCGGCCAGTCACTGTAGTCGTCTACCCCGACCAGCCTATCCAGTAGGTTGAGATAGTAGATTAGCTCGGTGGCGCTGGGAGCAATGCTCACTATCCTCTCCGGCCTCTCAAAAACTATAACCTCGTCCCCGCTGCCATCGACAACAGTCACAGGGAAGAGTAGGCGCTCCTCAACGCCGGCAAGCCTCTCCTCCAACAGGGAGAGCCTCTCCTCCAAGGCAGCTAGCTGCTCGGCGACATCAGCCTGAGCCTCCCCCTGCGCCTCGACCTGAGCCCTCAGCGAGTCAAGCTGAGCCCTCAACTCGGCGAGCTGCCTGGCAAGCTCCTCAACACTCTCCCGAGAGGCCTCCTGCCCCGAAGCAAGTTCCTCGAGCCTCCTAGACAACTCATCTAGCCTGCCAGCTAGGTCACCAACAGTAGCGCCTAGCTCCTCAACACTCCTCTCCTGCCTAGCAGCCTGCTCCTCCAGGGCACCACTAATCTCAGAATACCTCCTCTCCAAATCACTAATCTTGAGGTAAAGCACTCCCAAACCGCCTACAACGATCAAAGCCAGCAGAGCTATAGCTGCGAGAACCCTGGACTCGCCCTCCAAAGCCCCCTGGACACCCCCTCCAAAACCCACGCCGCCGCAAACAGCACCAATAAACCCTCCACGAAACCACTACAAACCAGGGCAATGAAGAGTGACTCCAAAACAGAGGCCCCACGATACACGAGGGGGGCCCAGTGAAGAATTCCACCCCTTCCAGAGCCCCTCAGCCCCTCTTCAAGTAGGGCTTGCTACACTCCTCGAGCAACCCCCTAACCAGCTCGCCATAAGCCCTAATAATCGAGCCTCTCCTACACTCAAGCACGCCAGCCACCCTAGATGAATCAAAGCCGCACCGAGAGCCCCCAGGGCCTAAGACGAAATCGCCCGCCCTGCCTAGAATTGCCAGCACAGGGACTAGCAGCCTCTTTACACATAAGCTGTAAACATCCTTACCAGCCTTATCGCCCCCTCTTTCTCTAGCGATCCCCGCTAGCTCTTCGCAGAACCCGTCTAAGCTACTTACTAGGTTCTCAGAGTATTTTTTTCAGTTAAAAACTTGCGCAGCACATCCTCGGAGGTGCCTGTAGTCGACTCAGCTTTAGACCAGAATATACCAGAATATAACTGCTATACCGCCTTTCCACTCACTAGATTTAATGCAGGCTTCTTGAACCTCGCTAACTCTACTACACCCGACTAGCTCTACCTTTATGGTGGATTTGGCAGGTCTACACGGTTTAAACGGCTGCAGCCCAGAGGGGCCTATCCGTGTCTCTATAACTATATATACTATCCTTCTTCTCGTTATTCTCCTCATCGCTGCACGAGAACGTTATTGTAATCTTGTAGCCCGGCCACCGTATGCCTAGGCCTGGCACCTCTTCCAGGGTAATGCTCCACTGGAATTTCTCCTTCTTCCAGACCATAACGCCTTTAACACCTCCTCCCTCATCGTGCAGCCCGATTTCCCCCCGGCTAGAGGGTTGTGTAGGGCTGCGCGGAGTAGTCTATCCTAGCTGATTCCACATTTTAAACTATTCGGTATTCGGAAACTAAAAATCCGGGGCTAGTCCCGGGTTTAGATGTTTGCCTCCGCCGGCTCGTTGCCCTCGTTATTGCTTTGATCCTGTCTTCCCGGGTCTCCTGCACCGATCTTTTCTCCTTCTAGGAGGTCTTCTAGTTCTATGCCTACTGGGCTGTCCTCTGTTAGGCCTAGGTAGTGTTTTGCGAGCTTTCTCATGGCGTCTTTCAGGGTCACCATTACCTTGTGCTCCCTTACTCCTAGCTCTTCTGCTGCTTCGCTCCAGGGCCTTGCCTGTAGGGCCTTGGCTATCAGTACTCTCCTCTCTAGCTTGCTGAGCTGCGGTCTTTCCTCGGGCTTTGAGGCCCAGTATGCTACTGCTAGCTCCCTTATTATGTCTGTGGCTGCCTCGTAGGTCATGGGGCCCCAGTTGTATACCCAGAGCCTGTCTATCTGCACCTTGGAGAGCACAGGCTTGTAGCCCGGCTTAGCTCCTGGGGGTGGCTGGTCTAGTAGTAGCTCTGCTACTTCTATCTCTAGGTCGTTGTAGGTGTCGTGTAGGCTGTTGAGGAGCTTCCATTTGAACTCGCGGGCGCTCACCTCTATAGCCTTGGCCGCTCTCCGGGTTATCGGCTTCATTACTAGGCTCGTGTACTCGCCGCTTACAGGGTTCCTGTCGGGGCTGAGGTGTAGGGCTGTGAAGCCGTTTTTGAGCCAGAAGCGGAGTAGCTTCTCGTTTATGCCGAAGCCGCTGCCTAGCCAGTCGTGCCCCCTCTCCACGCTCTCCTGGTAGAGGAATTCTAGGAGTCTGGAGCCTATGCCCCTCCCCTGGACCTCGGGGTGCGTCGCTATCCTTACTATCCTCCAGCCCTTCATGCGGCCGTACTCCTTTATTCTGCTGTGCTTGAGCATCCTGTCCGGGATTATGTTGCCCGGCGTCTTCTCGCCTCGGAGCAGCTTGTCTATTAGATCCTCGTCTAGGCCTCCCTCCTCTGCCACTTGAGCCGCTGCTACTATCTTGCCCTTCGTGGCTGTCTTCACGGCCCTGATGCTGTGGTGGGGTGCGTCGGCTAGCATTCCCAGGTCGTCGGGCTCGTTCCTGTAGTGGGCGAGCACGTAGATGCCGAAGAGCTGGCGGAGCGTCTCCTCGCCCTCGGGGCTGAAGAGCCAGTAGGGGTCTAGCCGCAGGTACTCGAGCCGCCCCTCCCTTATGTCCCTCAGGTCCTCATCGTCTAGCTCGGCCGGCTCCGCGTCTAGGAGCAGCGCATCGTATAGCCACCGCTCTACTGGGTCGCCCTCGGCGTAGCGAATGGGCTCGCTCATCTTGTACTCCAGCAGCTCCGTGTTCGGATCGCTCTTCACAGTGCCTAGGAAGCGTATGTTGAAGCCCCTCCCGGCGCCCTCGTAGCCGTGTATAGTGGCGAAGAATGCCATGCGGCGGTGCGCCCTCCAGATCTTGTGGAGGAGCGGCACGTGTATGCCGCTGGCCTCGTCGACCGCCACTATATCAGCGCCCTGGATCCTAGCAGCGGTCAGAGGCTCCCAGTACTCCAGGCTGAACTTCCTACCCTGTATCTCGATTATGCTGCCGCCCCTCCTAACCGGGCGCGGGTCGAGCTTCAGGGTCTCAGCCGCCTTCAGGGCTAGCTGCATTAGGCTCTGAACGTTGCTGGGGCTCGGGGCAGTCACTATTATTCTAACCCTGTGCTTCACCTTGCCGAGGAGGTAGGCTAACCCTACGAGGCCTATCCCTAGTATACTACTCTTACCCCTGCCCCTATCAGCCGTTACTACCACTATCCTCCTCTTCTTCCTGGGCTTCTCATAGAGGTTCTCCAGGAGCCTGAGCACCTCTACCTGGTCCTGCGTAAGCGCTAGCTTGTAGAGGTCCTCGGGGAAGAGCCTCTTCTTGGGTATCTTGATCCTCCTCTTCTCAGCCTTCCTGGCGCCCGTCAATGGCTCCCCGCTTACGAGCCTCTTCCCGTCGAGATCGTACACGAATATGTTATTATCGTGCTCTACCAGCTTCCTCTTGAACCAGGATATGAATACATGGCGAGGCTCCTCGTAGCCTGGCACGAGGAGGTTCCTCTTGAAGAGGGTCATCCTTGTGTCCCACTCGTCCCAGGGCGGCGCCTGCACAACTATGACTCCGCCACCCTCAACGACCTCCACTAGCCTGCCGACGTCGTTCGGCTTAAGATCATTAGTTAGATCTAGGACTAGGGCCTGGAACGTAGTGCCGAGGTAGCGATCGCTGTCCTCGTAGCGGGCAGTAGTCTGCTTCAGCAGGCTCCCCTTCTCCTTGACAGCCCTCTTCACTATCTCCTTCCTAAGCCTCGCATCATCGAACTCATCGTGGAACACGTAGAGCACGTTCAGCTCACGGCTGCCAGCTATCTTCCTATACCTCCTCTCATAGTAGAGGAGCGTCCTCGCAGTAGCCGCCCCCACCCTCACAGGGTCGCCGCCGCTCAGCACCAGCATAACCCTATACCTTGCCGGGATACTGTAGCGTAGCGCCTCGCCTACACGCCTGAGTAGCTTCGCCACGTCACTCCCAGCCGCCCTCCTCAGGTCCCTCACTACCCTGAGAGCCTCAGCCTCGATCTCCTCCCGCGGCCTCGCCACGGCTCAAGCCACCAGGCACAGCCTTTCATCTACCCTTTTTCCCGGGTGCTGGGGAAGCGTGGGGCCGGTGAAGGCCTCCAATCTAGCGCTACAAGGGGCAACCTATTAACCTGAGAGCAGGCCCCTCCTTAGACCCAGCCCCTCCAGGGGATAACAATTAGTCCTGTTGGGGGCGGATTGAGCGGCGGCAGCCTTGAGGCTCTAAGGAGTAGGGGCTATAATGTAGTTGAGGCCCTCAGAATCCCCGGCAGCAGGCCCGCCCCATCGCAGGTTAGATTCGAGGAGTTACACCCGGGCTTCGCCTCCACTAGGCTCCGAGGCAGGCGCCTCTACAGGCACCAGCTCGAAGCTGTGAAGGCGCTGGAGCGCGGTAGCCTTGTTCTAGTGAGCGGCACTGGGTCTGGGAAGACGGAGGCCTGGCTTGCCTGGGCCGCCTCCATGGCGGCTCGAGGAGTCAGGGTCAGGGTGCTTGCAGTCTACCCTACCCTCGCCTTGGCGTGGGACCAGCTCTCCAGGCTCCACGAGTACTCCCAGGCTCTAGGCATTCCGGTGGCTGCCGTCGACAGCGTTGCTAAGAGGAGCGTGAGGGGGCTGAGGGCTCGGGTGCGTGGTGCTTGGATTGTAGCTACTAATCCTGCTATGCTGATGCACGAGCTCAAGAAGCACCTAGCGGAGCCGGGCTCGGCCCTCCTCAGCCCCCTCCTCCAGGAGCTAGACCTCCTAGTCTTAGACGAGCTAGACTACTATGACCCCCGCGGAGTGGCGCTCCTCCTCGCTATGGCTGAGCTGCTAGCCACTATGAGCAGCCGCCTGAGAGTAGCGGTGCTCTCCGCGACGCTAGCAAACCCGGAGGAGCTGGCAGCGCATCTAGCCAGGGCCACCGGCAGGCCCGCAACGGTAGTCGAAGGGGAGCCCTTCAGGGCCGAGACCAGGGTGCTAGTAGTCCTGGGCAAGGACCTGGAGGGGCTGAGGAGAAGGCTGCTTGAAGAGGCGGAGCGCAGGGGCCTCAAGCTCCCCGGCGAGATCGCCGGCGCCCTCAGGGATCCCACGGTCTTCCCAGGCAAGGCCTACATAGTAGTGGAGTACCTCAAGGCTCAGGGGGTTGAGGCCCCGGAGCCCGCGCCCGACCCGGTAGAGGTGCTAGAGGTCTATGCTAGGGGCGAGGCGGAGCCCCAGGGGCTGACCCTCGCATTCACGAGGAGCATAAACGAGGCCGAGAGGCTAGTAAGGGCGCTGAGGGAGATCCTAGGCCCGGGTGCGCCTGTAGCAGCTCACCACCACCTGGTCCCGAAGGAGGAGAGGGCATGGATAGAGGAGGCAGCGAGGCGGGGCGAGCTACGCCTCATAGTAACGCCCCGCACCCTCACCCAGGGCATAGACATAGGAGGAGTCGTTAGGATAGTGCAGGTCGGTCTACCCCGAGATGTGAGGGAGTTCTGGCAGAGGGAGGGCAGGAAGGGTAGAAGGGAGGGCATTGAGTACGCGGAGTCCATAATTATACCTCGGGGGCGCTGGGACAGGCAGCTCCTAGAGCAGGGCCTCGACGCCCTCATGGACTGGCTCTCCCTCCCCCTAGAAAGGGTTCAGATCAACCCGGGGAACCACTACAAAGCCCTATTCACGGGCGCGGCGAAGCTCCTCAGCCCCATGCTAAGGGCTCTCGGTGCCGAGCTGACGAGGCTCGAGAGAGAGGCGCTGGAGGCCGCGGGGGTGTTCAGAGATGGGAGGCTCGACCACTCGGCTCTCCAGAGGCTCTGGGAGAGGCTCAACTTCTACGAGTACGGGCCGCCCTACGGGGTGAAGAGGGTCCTAGAGGACCCGGGCGGCGGGTGGAGGAGGGAGCTGGAGGAGATAGGCAGGTGCGACCTGGTGGAGAAGTTCCAGCCCGGCTGCCTAGACCCTGCCCATGACGCTGTAGTGGCGAGGCTCGTCCACCCGCCTGGGAGGCCTCGGAGTGTTCAGCGGGTCGTGGAGTGGCCCCTACGCTCGGCCCTCGAGGCGAGGGAGCCGGAGTGGCTGATGGACGCTGTGGAGAACTACAGGTGGGCCAAGGAGAGGTGGGGCGAGGAGCCGAGGCTGCTGAGGGACTACGCATCGGGGCTCCTAGCCAGCGAGTCCCTCGCAATAGTCTACCCGCCCCGCCGGGGCTTCGGGCTACTAGTGAAGCGGCCCCACCGCTGTGTCTGGCGGGTGCAGGCGAGGAAGCCCAGGGCCCTTGAGGCGGGAGGCGGTGTCAGGGTCTACAGGCCCAGGGAGGTCTTCGCCCTAGACGCCCCGGTGGCTGGCGAGTACAGGGACTACACGTACGGCCTCCTGGTTGAGGCGCCGGAGGGGGCGCCGAGCGAGATGCTCAGGCTCGGCCTAGCAGTCCTCGGAGTCTACCTTAGGAGGGCTGTGGGAGTCCCCCTAGGCCTCGTAAAGTACAGTGTCTATACCGCGGGGGAGAGGAGGCTCCTTGAGGTGCACGAGGAGAGCGCCGCTGGGCTCCTAGACTCCCTGGACTGGGCCTCCATTGCTTCAGGCGTTGCAGGGTGGAGGCCGGAGAGGCTAGACGAGGTGCTACTCTTAGCAGTAGACGAGCACGCCTACGCCGCCCTACAAGGCCTGGGCTACCGCTGGGAGGCGGCCCTGGAGTGGGCATCCAGGGTCGCCGGGCTCCTAGCGGCGAGGCAGAGCCTAGAAGTGAGGCTCCCAGGCTTCAGGGTGAGGGTGCCTAGGCCTGGCAGGCACCTGGGCAGGGCCGCGATAGCGGCGATCAGCCACCCCGTGGAGTCCCCCGGCGTCATGGTACCACTTAGAGCGGTGGCTGTGGCTTACTACGACGGCTCTGAGACGCTGTCAGCGGCTGACGTAGTAGTGGCGGGCTCAACCAGGCCCCCCGAGCCCCTGGCCGAGCTAGAGTACCGTGTCTACAGAGACAAGGCCTACGAGGGCCTCCAACTCTACGCCTTCAACCCGGAGGTGGAGGCTAGAGAGCTTGAGGCCGGCGGGTTGAAGATCCTGGCTAGCCTGGCAAGGGAGGCACGCTGTCTTCGCTGCATGACAGAGGAGCTGGGGCTCCAAGCAGAGAGCCCATCATGGCTAACAGCAGTGATAGAGGCTGGTGGCGTGGAGCTGGAGGAACCCAGGCTTGAAAGAGTGGTCGAGGCTCTGAGTGAGCCTGTAAGGGGCGCTAGGCTAACGAGGCGGCAGGAGGAGGCCCTCAGGAGCTACGTGGAGGACTACGCCAGGCTAGTCTACCTTGCCTCCCTCGCGCTAGAAAAGCTCCTCGAGGAGAGGCGCAACAAAGAAGGGTGAAGGAATCGGTGGATTAGCTCCGCAGCAACCCATAGAATCTCTTAACTTGGAGAGGGGTGGCGAGTCATAGATGCACCCATCATAGATGAGGCAGCCCACGGTACCCGTAGGATCCCTGTCCCCCTGCCTATCAAGGCCCTAGGTAGCGTGAACGCCTACCTATTGGAGACCAGGTGCGGCCCCGCCCTCGTGGACCCGGGGATGCACTACGCTCCCAGCCTCCTAGCACTCCTCAGGGCTCTGAGGCTGCTAGGCATAGACCCCGGCGAGCTAGCCTACGTGGCTGCAACCCACTTCCACGTGGACCACCTCACAGCAGCCGCAGTCCTCAGGGAAGCCCTCGGAGTCAAGGTGCTCGTGCCCAGGGGCGACCTCGCGGAGGTGCTACGCTACGAGGGCGGCGTGGAGGGCTTCATAAGAGACACCCTAGAGCTATTCACGAGGCACGGCATGCCCCAGGACGAGGCAAAGGAGATACTAGGCTACCACCCCGCACTCAGAGCCGCCGACGCCTACGAGGTAATAGCAAAGGAGGCCGAGCCCCTAGCGCCGGGAGAGCCCCTCCCATGCACGGACTACCAGGCAATCCCAGCGCCCGGCCACACACCAGGCCACCTAATCTACACCCAGGGCCCCGGCAAACCCGCCCTAGTAGGGGACACCCTCCTACCCGGGATAACGCCCCACGTAACCCTACACCACGAAGACACCAACCCCCTCGGAGACTACATGGAGACACTAAAACGGCTGGAAAAGCTAGCCCCTACCCCCGCCCTCCCAGGCCACAGGAAGCCTATAAGCAGCGGGGCAGCGAGAGCCAGAGAGCTACTCTTACACCACGAGGAGAGACTCCAGGAGGTGCTAGGCATACTAAAACAGCTCGGCAAAGCAACAGCATACGATGTAGCAAGGCTCGTAAAATGGAGGACCCGCTACGACTCCTGGAATCAGTACCCGCTCCCAGAACGCTTCTTCGCAATGGGCGAAACCCTCTCACACCTCAGACTACTAGAGGAGAGAGGCCTAGCAGAGAAGATGGAGGAGAATGGAGTAGTCAAGTGGAGACCCACTTAACCCGCTACAACTGAACCAGGAGAGGCAATGAGGGCTGTGAGGAGCCCTGGCTTCAACCCCCACCGGGGGAGCCCCCCGGCTGGAGGGGCAGTGAAGTCCAGGGGAGCATCCGAGCCCCATCCTCTCTCCCCTCCCTTGTTAGGTCTTCGATACTTCCCTTCAGGGGGCACCGCTCATACTATTGATGCTCCTATCGCTCCCTGGGGGCTCGGGGCGGGGGCTGGTGCGGTGATCCGCTATACTAGCGCGCCTGACGTATGTAGAGCCCTTAGGGTTATTGTTGGTGGTCTCGAGGAGTTTGGGTATGTTAGGCTTGAGCGTGTGGGGTGCGTTGCTAGCTGGGGTAGTAGGAGTCTTAGCCTTGCTAGGATCCACGGGGTTAGTAGGGCCTGGCTCGTTGGACTCGGTGTAGAGCCTGGCTACGTGATTGAGGTTATAGGTGAGAGGTTCTACAGGTTGCCGCCGCGGGAGAGGGTTGCAGTGCTCATCCACGAACTCCTACATATCCCTAGGAGTTTTAGCGGGGGTCTCAGGCCCCACGGGCGGCTCGTTAACGAGAGGCGCGTGAGGAGGCTTCTCCGGGAGCTTGAGTCTCGCGGCTTGCTTGAAGCCGCTATTAGGGAGGCTGGCTGGAGCTAGTCAACCCCCCCTTCTTTCCTGGGGGGCTTAGTATTTTGACTGTGCCTAGTAGTGTTTCAGGCTTTAAACTCGATTCTCGATGTATAGTGTTCTTGTAGGTGTAGCGTGTTAGGGGTGGGATCTGGCCTTGGCTGAGCAGGGCATGGCTGGGCTCGCGCTCACCTTCCTACATATAGTATTCGCGGGGCTGTGGCTTGGCAGCCTAGCGTTGATGGCGCTCACAGCCGGGCGGGGTGGCGAGGCGTTCAAGCTGGCTGCCCGCCTCGGCGTAGCTAGCCTGCTGGCCCTTGGCCTCGTAGGCATAGTGAACGCCTACATGCTCTACGGCGACATAGGCTCCTGGTTCCGCTTCGGCACCCCTACGGGCAGGGTTGGCGAGAAGATAGTGACGTTCATAGTTGTGGCGGCCCTCGCGGGCTACGCCTTCCACGCTGCAGAGAA
Organism: Acidilobaceae archaeon; assembly: GCA_027046245.1. Taxonomy (GTDB): domain Archaea; phylum Thermoproteota; class Thermoprotei_A; order Sulfolobales; family Acidilobaceae; genus Aeropyrum. Next base: position 8,893 of record JALTZJ010000029.1, on the reverse strand, counting down.
GAAGCCGGGCAACGCCAGGATAGCAGCGGCCCTAGCCTTCCTCGCGAGCCTCGGAGCAGTAATGCTGGGCCTCATGCTGAGTAGGGGCTTGTAGCGGGCTCGGCGTCTCTACCTCTCTCCACAGGGCCCCCTCTCCTCTCGCTTATTTTTGGGGCCCTCGGGTAACCCCGTGTCGTCACAGCCCGCGATAAACCGTTACGCCCTTCGGGGTTTTCACCGCGCCGCAGAACCTGCAGTGCCCTCGTGGAGTCATGCATCTCCCGCAGATGGGGCAGCGCTGCCCCGCGTCTCCCCTGCAGGGCGGGGGAGGGGGTTTCCTTGCTGTGAGTAGCTTCGCTAGGAGTGCGTGCTCTCTAGAGGGTGGCGTGAAGCCTAGCAGGGGCTCCAGGCTCCTGGGTTCTGGCGCTAGCTTTGCTGCGAGCCTCTTCAACGTCTCGAGGCTTCCTGAGCCGCTGGTGACTGGCGTCTTGGGCCTCCACGCAAGCTCTGGCAGGCCCCGAGCTTCTAGGTAGAGGCGTAGCAGTAGCTTGCCCCAGCGCCTGCCGTTGTGGAGGCCTACTAGGCAGTTCAGGGGGGCGTCTAGCGCTATCCTCTTGGCTTCAACACTGTATAGGGGGGCTCTAGCTTCTAGTCCCAGGGTCCTTGCTAGAGGTATCGTGGGGAGCCAGGCCTCTCTCGCCATAGCCCTCTGCCACTCGCGAAGCTCCTCTGGGTGCTTGTCTAGGAGGAATGAGTATCCTAGGAACATCTCGTCGCCTCCGTCGCCCGTCGCTAGGCAGCGGCATCCCAGGGCCCTGGCTAGGCCGGCGCTTAGCACGTGGACAGCATCCGCGGCTGCCTCCACAGGGTCAATGGTCTCCACTATATCAACGGCGCTTGCCAGCGCTTCCAGGAACATGGCCTCGCTAGGCCTGAGCACCACGTGGCCCATGCCGAGCCTCGAGGCTGCTAGTGATGCGTAGCCCGCGTCAGGGCCTCCAAGATCCACGGTGACCGCCGTCATCGTGTTGGGCTTCGGATGGCTAGCAGCTAGGAAGCCTGTGTCTACTCCTCCCGAGAGAAGCATGCAGTCACAGTTTTCTAACACATAGGAGGAGGCCTCAGCTAATCTATTAGCAAGTGCCAGGCACACGCTGCGGCCCACCGGTGTCACACTCCCCCGCACCATTAACCGCTTGCTCCACATCTACACTTATTGCCCTCAGTGATCGTGGCGTGCCTGCACACAGCCTAGGGCTAGGCCTCCTTCATTCCTCTGAGGGCTAGAGTGTAGCCGGCAGCGGTTAGTACTAAGCTAAGCACTGCGAGGTAGATGGTGCTGGCTAGGGGGTCGTCAAGGGGTTTCCCTATTAGGAAGTAGCGTATTAGGTCTGCCGCGTGGCTAATGGGGTTTACGCCGGCGATCACCTTTAGCCATTCCGGCATCTGCTCTCGGGGGAAGAGGGCGCTCGAGCTGAACATTAGAGGCAGGTTGATTAGATTTGCTAGTGCGAATAGGACTTCCTGGTTCTCTATGTTGAATGCTAACCCTGTGAATAGGGAGGAGAGCCCCGCGCTTAGAAGCATGAGAACTAGCCACGACACTAGCAAGTCTATCGGGGTAATGCCGGGTTTTAGTTTAAGGCCTAGGGCTGCGGCGACAGCGAGGAGTACTGCGGCTAGCACGGTTATCCTGACGAGGCTTCCTAGCACCTTGGCAGCGAATATGCTAGCCCTGGGTATGGGGGCTACTAGGAGCCTTGTCATATAGCCTATCCTCTTATCGAATACTACTCCTACGGCTCCGAACATGCTTTGGAATAGGGCGAACACAGCAAGCATGCCTGTTGCCACATAGGTGAAGTAGTCATCTGTGCCGAAGAGCCTCTTCACCGCCTCAAGAATCGCCTGTTTAGCGGCCTCCGCGGCAGGCCCTAGAGCCGTAGATGATATAGTCGAGTCTATCAGGCTGGCTAGGTTGAAGCTCTTGCCGAAGAGGGCTATCCAGAATATGGGAGTGGCCAAGCTAATCACTAGCACAGGCCTCCTATTTACCCACTTAAGCACTTCGCGCCTGAGTAGAACCAGGGTTGCGTCTACGCTTCTAGCTAGACCCACCTCTCTAAGTCACCTCCTTACACCCCTGAGGAGCCTCCTGTATCTGAAAGTGTCTACCGGCTCCTCTCCGCTGCTGAGGCTCTCCCCTGTGAGCCTTAGGAATACCTCTTCCAGGCTTGGCTTCGCTATGCTTACGCTCTTAAGCCTAAACCCGTTGATAACGGACATCACCTTGGGTAGAATGGTTTCCGCGCTTTCAACCCTTACAGCGACTCTCCCATCTACGAGTTCCGCCTTGAAGCCTTCCCTTCTTAGCGCCTTAAGGAGATCCTCGGCCTCCCCCGGATCTATGGGTTCTATGTATATAGTGTCTCCCTCTATCTTAGCCTTTAACTCGCCAGGCGTGCCTACAGCCACTATCTTGCCTCTATGCATTATAGCTACTCTGTCCGAGAGCCTCTCGGCTTCCTCCATGTAGTGAGTAGTAAGTATTATTGTAGAACCCCTCTCCTTCAGTTCTATTATGAGCTTCCAGAGGCTTCTCCTAGACTGGACGTCAAGGCCAAGGGTGGGCTCGTCGAGGAATGTTACTCGGGGTTCGTGTACCAGGCTCATAGCTATCTCTAGTCTTCTCCTCATCCCTCCACTATACGTTGCTACCCTCCTATGGGCCGCCTCGGTTAAGCCTACAACCTCGAGAAGCTCGCTGGCCCTCTTCCTAGCCTCGGCTCTGCCAAGGCCATAGAGTCGTGCTTGGGTGTACACGTTCTCCCACCCTGTCATCTCGTCGTCGGCGGTGAAGTCCTGAGGTACAAGGCCTATCACCTCCCTAACCCTGCCTGGCTCTCTGATTATGCTGAACCCCTCTATTAGTGCATCGCCTCTGGTGGGTCTGAGCAGGGTGCTCAGCATCTTTATAGTAGTGGTCTTACCCGCCCCGTTTGGGCCTAGAAGCGAGAAGAGCTCGCCCCTAGCAACGGTAAAGGAGACTCCGTCCACTGCCCGGAAGCCATTGAACTCCTTGATAAGCCCTTGGGCCTCGACAGCGGGTTCAGCCAAGTATCGGGACCCGTAGGTAAATGCGTGTATAGCCGTCTACTTAAATAAGAGTATCGCACCGTCTGGCTCCAGCCGCGGCTAAGGCCCCTGCAGGCCTCCTCCGGGATTCCCTTGGAGGTGGCCCTGGGGGCATGACTGGGGACCTCCTTGCTATCGAGGACGTGCTTAGGATCGCTAGGATCAGAGGGCTCACCGCCTCCTCCAGCGGCGTTGCATTCCAGGTTGAACGGGCCGACTTGGAGGGCAACAGGTACCTGTACGAGCTTAGGGTTAGCCGGGGTAGCGGCGCCTGGGAGTCTCTCTCGCTAGAGTCGCCCGGCTCTCTGGCTGTCTCGCCTCGGGGGCTTCTGGCTTTCACGGGGAGGCCCCACGGCTTCAAGGCTGAGGGCAAGGATGCGGGGGAGAGGGGCTGGGTCTTCCTGTCTCCGCCGGGAGGGGGTTGGAGGCCTCTAGCGGCTTTCTTCCGCGGCGTCTGGCTCCTCCGCTGGGCGGGGGATGACACTCTCCTGGTAGGCGGCTATAGGAAAGTTGATGATGGCTATGACGAGGATTACGTCGCCACTAGTAGGCTGCCCTTGTGGGTTGAGGGTGAAGGCCTGGTTGCCGGGGTTGAGCAGCGCCTCTACATGGTTGACGCGGAGTCAGGGCACGTCGATAACGTCGAGCTAGGCGTTGAGGGGGAGCCTGTAGCAGCTGAGGCGTGCGGGGGCAGGCTCTACGCTGCTGTCGCCACAGACTGGAGGAGGCCTGACAGGCACGTGCTAGTAGAGTTGAGGAGCGGCTCTGGGAAGGGAGAGGTCGTTGCTGAGGGTGTGAGCATAGGGAGCATGAAGTGCACTGAAAAGGGCCTCGCGCTGGCTATGCACGGGCTCGAGAGGGGCACTGTGACCCACTACAAGCTCCACCTCCTAGAGCCGGGGGGCGCCCTCGAGTGCATCACCTGCAGCAGGCTAGACAGGAACGTGGTTAGCGTTGCCGGCGACCTGTGGGGCGGCGTTGCTTTCACTTACCTAGACTCTGGGAGGAGCGTACTGGCGATTGCCCAGGAGAACGGCAGCCTCAGGGACGCTGCCCGGGGGGACTACTACGTGCACCAGGCAGCCGCCACGGGCGGCGAGGCGTACCTGGTTGTGAGTAGCCCCACGGAGCCCCCCGAGCTATACAGGCTCCCAGGGGAGGGCAGGCTGGAGAGGCTGACTAGGCTCAACGAGTGGCTCCGGGGCAGACGGCTAGCCAGGCCGGAGAGGCTCGTTGTGGAGAGCCAGGGCGACACAGTGGAGGGCTGGGTCCTGCAGCCCCCGGATGGCGCGCCGAGCTACGGGGAGAGGAGGCCCCTGATACTATTCATACATGGCGGCCCTAAGGGGATGTACGGCTACCAGTTCCACCCGGAGATGCAGCTCTTCGCCGCGGAGGGCTTCATAGTGGCCTATGCAAACCCCCGGGGGAGCGACGGGTACAGCGAGGACTACGCCGACCTCAAGGGCGGCATGGGGGAGGTGGACTACAAGCAGCTCATAGACTTCCTAGACGAAGTAGAGAAGAGGTACCCAGTCGACCCCGATAGGATGGCGGTCACCGGGATAAGCTACGGCGGCTACATGACCAACGTTATGACCGTGAAGGCGGGAGGCCGCTTCAAGGCGGCAGTGAGCGAGAACGGCATAGCCGACTGGATAGCAGACTACTGGGCCAGCGACATAGGATACTGGTGGGACCATGACTACCTAGGAGCCCCTCCCCACGAAGACCCCCAACGCTACATAAAAGCCAGCCCCGCCTACCACGCTGCGAAGGCCGAGACCCCACTACTCATAATCCACAGCATGGAGGACTACCGCTGCTTCATAGACCAGGCCCTAGCAATGCACGTATCAATGCTCAAACACGGCAAAGAAAGCAAACTAGTAGTCTTCAAGAAGGGAGGCCACGGCCACAGCGTCACAGCACAGCCAAGACACCGCAGGAAGAGGCTAGAACTAAAACTAGACTGGATAAAGGAGAAGCTAGGCATAAAGCAGGCCAACACTTAAACCCCCAGGGCAAGCCAAAGCCCACACTACGGAGCAGTCCCTGCGCGGGAGCGGCCGTCGTCTAGCCTGGACTAGGACGCCGGCCTTCCAAGCCGGTGGTCCCGGGTTCAAATCCCGGCGGCCGCACCACCCCCTCAAATCCCTCCTCCTACACGCCCTGAGGAGGCGGGTGGAGCGCGGGGTCCGGGCCTCGTCTTTAGTTGTTTAGTGTTGTTGGGGGATCTTGCGGTGTTTTTCTTGTGTATGTGTATGTTGGTGTTGGGGACTGTTTATTGGGAGGTTTGACTGTTATTTGTAGTGTTTTACGGTCCGCCTTTATGTCTATGTCAATCTCTGTTTTTGTTGTCGTGTTTCCGCATGTAATTAGTATTTCGGCGTTGTATGTTTCGTTCGTTGGAGGTTTTAGGTATTCTATTGTTGGAGGATCCCCTTTGCAAGGGTTTATTGCTAGGGGGCCTCTTAGGAAGGGTTTTGCGTAAAACGTGAGTATTGTTGGGGTTGCTTGGGGCATGTATTCTGTTCTTGTGTCTCTCGGGCCTATTGCTATTGCTGTGGTGTAGGGTTGTGGTGGCGGGTTCCTGGTGTGGTATGCTATTACGTCTATGTAGGCTTCCTCGCCTGGGGCTATGGTTTGGGGCTTGTATGCCTCATTGATGCTGTCTTCTGGATTGTCTGCCCAGTGTAGCTCGAACCACCTGCTCCACCCGTTTTGGCCTTTAAGCCTGAACCTTAGCTTGGCCTTACAGTCCTCGGCGGGTCTTCTCCCCTTGTTTGAAACAGGTATCGATATTACTGTTCCGTGGGGCCTACAGGTTTCCGCCTCGCCGGCTAGGGTTCGCGGAGAAGGCGTCGCTCAACATGAGCTATGCTTTAATCGCAGGCGATATGAGTAGCGGGAGACATTGTAGTGTTCTACTTGTTTGACCATACTCATACTAGTCATGGTGGCCTCGCAGGTAATCGTGGACCTCTGGGAGTACCGGGAGGCGCCTGACTCCGTGAAGGCTGCCGTGGTGCTTGGCGGGATAGGCATGGCGGCGCTGGGAGTCATGGGGCTAGCCATGCTCAGGAGGCGGTAGCGGGTGGCCGAGAGGAAGTGCAGGTACATGGTTAACACCGACGTGTCTATAACCCTCTATCTAGCCGACAGCATGGGCCTACACCACCCCCTCCTAGCCTGGTTCCGGAGGCACGAGGGGGAGGTTTGCTATAGCGAGCTCCTGAGGGACGAGCTCAGTGACATGGAGGCTCGGGGCAGGCTATGCCCCGGAGACGCCCAGAGAGCGCTAAACACCCTGAGGAGGTACGGAGCCTGGGAGGAGCCAGCAAGGGTAGGCCAGCTTAGGAGGCGGGCTACAGCGATGCTTGTAAGGGCTGGTTTGAGCCTGAGGCTTCGAAACGACGCCGCGCTGGCCCTACACGCCGCGGAGAGGGGGCTCAGGCTAGCCACGTACAACACTGGTGACTACGAGAGGCTAGCAGAGCTTATACCCAAGCTAATACACATTAGGCCACCGGAGGAGCCACTTGCCTACACGTGCAGTCAGGGCGGACAGGCTAGTAAGGGAGTACAGGGACGAGGTCGGGAGGGAGCTAGACAGGCTCCTACGCCTAGGAAGAAAGCTGGGGCTGCCAGACGAGGAGATAATAGACGTGATAGCGGAGGCCCCGTACAAGCTAAGCTTCAAGGAGGCAGAGGCAAGGCTGCGGGAGCTGGCAAGGAGGTACGGGGGAGGAAGAAACGGAAGGTGAGGCAGGGCGGCTCGCCCCGGCGGGGACCCCGTGGCTCGCGGGGGATGAACCGTGCCCGGTGACTACCCGGCCTGGCTCTACCCCGCAGCCTGGCTAGCAGCCCTAGCCCTCTCAGCATCGATATTCATGTTCTTGTACTGGCGCTCGGAGGACCTCAGGAGAGCCTTCATGATATCACTGGCATGGCTCAAAGTCGCAGCTGCTGTAGTGTTCTTCTTGTTTGTCGATCCCGAGCCCTAGCCCGGAGCTCCGATGGGCTCCCCGCAACGTTGCACAAGTTGTAATGTTCTTCTTGTTTGTCCGAGGAGTGCAGAGACGTTATAGACCTGTTCCTGAAGCTCAGGGAGCGGGGGTTGTAGTGTTCTTTTTGTTTGTCCGCCTGGTTTTTGCTGGTTTCCTGGTTATCCCGTGGGTTGGTCTACCCTTTTAAGGGCTATGCAGGAACCCGGAGCAAGATGAGCCAAACCATGATACAAAACACTATTCAGATATATGGATACATAGTTATACGTTTATTGTCGTGTATGAGTGCTTAGAATGTTGTGCGGTGAGGGGTTCTAGCTTTTTATTGTTTCTTGCTTCTGCGAGGCTAGTTTTTCTGCTATCTTTTTAAACGGAGCCCCTCTTAGCTCTTCCATTGGTTTCCTGGTTCCTCCTCTGAGGTCTGCTATGATTGCTGCTGTTACGCTTAGTGCTAGTTCTTCGGGTGTTGTGGCTGCTAGGTCTATTCCTGCTGGTGATTCTATTTTTGCTAGTTTTTCGGGGGGTATTCCTTTTCTTGCTAGTTTTCTTGCTATGTCTTCTGCTCGTCTACGGCTGGCTACTAGGTATATTTTTGCTGGTCTCTTTTCTAGTATTTTGTTTAGTGCTTTTAGGTCGTAGTCTGTGTTTCCCATTGATGCTAGTACTACGTAGGTGTAGTGGTCTATTCTAGTGGTAGCCAGGTCTTCCAGGCTCTTCAGTGTATTGTCGGCTTCTACTTCCTCTCCTTGGATAGTGTGTGCTAGTGTCTTGAGGCCCAGGATTCTCGCGTAAGCCGTGACGGCTTTGACTACTCTAGCGTCGCCTAGTGCTGCCACCTGTATAGGAGGGTATACTGGTTCTAGGTAGAGGAGGACCTCGCCCCCGCAGGGAGTTGAAACCTCTATAACGTCCTCTCCTACTCTTCCTGCCCCTGTTCCGCTCATCACTAGCTTTACTAGCTTGGGCTTGCCTAGGGCTAGGACCTCCAGCGCTACTGATATAATGCTTCTCTCGCTGCACCAGCCGCCTAGCCATCCTAGGACTGTGCCGTCTGGTAGTATGACTCCCTTTGCCCCGGGCTTGGCCGCTGCAGAGCCCTTCACCGAGACTACTATTGCAACTACGAATTCCTTCTCCTCTCTTAAGAGCCTATCCAGGAGGTCGTTGAACTCGCGGAAGGAGCCCGAGCCGCTAGCCTCCGGCAATAGGCTACGCCCTCCCCCCGCCTGGAGGGGGTGCCCCTTTTTTCTCCCCCCATTCCCTTCCTGGGGGTTGCGTGGGTGTGTATTTCACGGGGTCATGTTGTTTTGTCATTTCTGAATTTCTCGTTTGATGCCCTCGACTATCTGGTTTATTAGCCTTCTTGCCATTGGGTCTAGTACTCTGCCTCCCATGGAGGCTGCTAGGCCTCCTACGTCGCCGTTGAAGGCCCAGTCCACCTTGGAGCCTCCATCGCTGGGTTCTACGGTGAATTCTAGTGTGAAGTCTATTGTGCTGCCGGCTCCTGATCCTGCGCCCTTTATTACTGCTCTCTTGGGCTTCTCGGCCTCCACGATTTTGCCCCTTACTCTGGCGTCCCCCCTGAGGGGGCCTAGTGCTAGCTTAACCTTTATCGTGAATCCTTCTGGGTCTACTTCTACTGATTTGAATCCTGGGAATGTGCGTGCGAAGCGGTTCGGGTCGGTTAGGAACTCGAAGACCTCCTCGGGCGGCTTGGGTAGCGTGAAGGAGCCCTTGTATGAGACCTTCATTCCCCCTCTTACCTCCCC
>JALTZJ010000028.1 GCA_027046245.1 Acidilobaceae archaeon | reverse complement strand
GCTTCTCCACCCCGGCCATGTCGGCTTCTAGGAGGAGGCGGCTGCACGCTCCTTCAGGCTTCTTGACCCACCATGGTAGGTGTGTGTGGAAGTCGATAACAGGGACCGGGGGTTTCCAGCTCAACACGTTACACCCCAGGGTGAGAGGCTCTTGGCTAGCCTGGAGGCGAGCCTCTCAACCCTCCTGTGGCACTCGTCCCTCTGCTGCGAGCCGTGGAGGTCCTTGTGGACTCGTTCCTGGGCTTTGAGGCCTAGCTCCACTAGGGTTGCCATCACGTTTAGGAATACTTCTAGGCTTTCGTTGAGGCGTTTTAGGCCCTCCTCTGTTATCTCGTAGACCCTCCTAACCCCCCTCTCCCCCTTTTCTATCCTCTCCCTTACTAGGCCCTCCTCTGACAGCCTCCTCAGCTCTGGGTAGAGGGTGCCGGGGCTCGGCCTTATCGCGCCCTCTGTTATCCTGTATATCTCCTCCATTATGGCGTAGCCGTGGAGTGGGCGTATCGCGAGTAGCATTAGGATGAGGAAGCGGAGCCTCGCCCTTACCGGTTCTCCCGCCAAGTGTACTCTACCTAGCCCGGCACGCCACTGGTCTCCACGGGAGGCTTTAAGCCTCGGCTCGCGATCGTTTCACACCGCTCTTGGGCCACCAGAAGTATCTGCCTAGTAGCGCCATCAGGCTCGGCGTAAGCAGGAGGGCGCTGTTCACCCCGGCTAGGAGTACTCCGAGGGCTAGCGCAGCCCCCATGACCCTGAGGGCCTCGCTGGTGCTCAGCGTTAGGCCTGCGTAGGCTCCCGCCATTATGAGGGCCAGCCCTACTACTAGGGCCGAGCCGTGCCTCGCCGCCTTGACCACCCAGTCCCTGGAGCCCGAGTGGAAGGCCTCCCTGGCGCTGTTGAGGAAGAAGCTGTTATAGTCCATGCCCACGCCTAGTAGGGCTGCTATCACGACTATTGGCAGGTACCAGGGCGCCTTGTAGCCGAGGGGCTCCGCTAGGTAGGCCACTAGTGCTATGCTCCAGAGGGCGGCCACGCCTATAGTTGCCACCGCTGCCAGTGCCGCGGGGAGGCTGGCGTAGAAGAACAGTACTACCAGGAATATTAGTATGGCGGCCGCTGGGAGCACCCTGTTGTAGAACGCCTCGAACATTGCATTCCTGAGGTCTAGGTTAACCGCTGCCTGTCCCCCCACGAGCGCCTCTGGGTCGATAGCCTTGGCCTCCTCCCTCACCTTCCCGGCACACTCCAGCCCCTCCTTGTCGAGCGGATAGACGTCAAGCTCCACTATGACTACGCGGCCGGCCTCGATCCTCGTGGAGGCCACGCATTCCAGGCCGGCTAGCTTCTCAGCTATGCCCTCCGCCTTCTCGGGGGTTGATGCGACTACGTAGAGGGGGAATAGCTTGCCGGCATCATACTTCTCTATTATAGTGTTGAGGGCCTGGAGTGCTGGAGCGTCGCTCGGCAGGCTTATCCTGACATCGTAGCTTCCCTCATAGCCGGCTGCGTAGAGGCCTGCAAGCAGGGCTGCACCTGCTACGAGCACCACTATTATCGGCGCTAGCCTGGCGGCCGCGCTGGCGAGCGATCCAGCTACGCCCGCCCCTAGCTCGTGGGGCTTGTAGGGGCATGTGGGCCACCAGAGGGCTCCGCTGAAGCCCGTCACCGCTAATAGTGCCGGGGTCAGGGTTAGGCTGGCTAGCATAACCGCTAGTATGCTTAGTGGCACTGTGTAGCCTATGCTAGCAACGAAGGGGAAGTCGTAGGCTAGTATTAGGCTGCCGAAGCCCGCTGCAGCGGCTAGGGCCCCGGCCATCACCGGCCTCCAGCTGACCTTCAAAGCCTTGGCTGCCGCCTCGCCTGGGCTTAGGGCTCCGCGGCTGAACTCCCTGAATCTCCTAGCTATGTATGCTGAGTAGTCGATGCCCAGTCCGAGGCCCGTGGTGAACATGAGGGCCCTGCCCATGCTCGTCACGTCTATGAGGCCTTGGCCTGCTAGGAGCCAGGCTACGGCGCTCGCCACCACTATGCCAGCGCCTATGCCTATGAAGGGTAGTAGTACGCCTAGCACGCTGCCCAGGAGTGCAGCCAGTATGACTAGCACCAGCACTATGCTGACCCTGTCACTCCTCTCCACGTCCCTGAGAGCGGCCTCTCTAACCTCGACCTGTATGACCTCGCCTCCAGTGCTCTTGGCGTCGCCTCCCAGCTTCTCCTCTACCAGGGCCTCGAGATCCTTAACCTCATCGTAGCTAGCGTCCCCGGTAACTATTATTATGAAGCCGCTAGCGTCCCTAGCCACTAGGACGCCCTTAAGCTCCTCCACCACCTTCTCCACAACAGCTGGGAGGCCCGCCTCCACCGCTAGCCTAGAGGCCTCCTCAAGGCTCGCACCTAGATAGTACTGCAGGCCCGCCTCTGCTATTGCATCAGCTAGGCCCTCAGGCGCTCCAGCCTCTATTATCGCCGAGGCTACTAGCGCCTTAGCCCTGGCGAGGGCCTCCTCCCTGCTCCCCGGCGGCCCCTCGGAGAAGATGGCCTCAGCTAGCCGAGCAGCCTCCTCTCCCTCCTGGGATGCCTTCTCTAGCACCAGCCTTACTGCAGCCCTCTCAGGCCCGGCTCTATATGCCTCTAGTATAATCTCGGCCGGTAGCCCGGTCTTGCCTGATAGCAGCTCGGCTGCGGCCCTGAGCTGTAGCTGCCTGTCAGCCACTAGAACTCCCTGGCCCTGGGAATCGTATTTTACTAGTACGGCTGCAACCTCATCGCTGGTGACAGCCCCCTGACTCGCCTCTGCAGCTATCACAGCAGCCGCCTCTAAGGCGGCCCTCCTGTAGGCCTCGTCGTCGCCGTCGACGAATGCCTTCGCGAGCCTGGCTGCATATTCTCCGGGGACGCCGCGAGCCTCTAGGGCAGCGGCTACCGCTGCCTCCAGGGCCCTCGCTAGTACCTCCTCGTCTACCCTGCTAGATTCAAGTATTACTCCTAGATAAGCCTCTACTACTCTCTTCTCCGGCCCCGGGGGTAGCTGTGAGAGCACCTCCTCCGCGTAGACCCCTGCAACGCTGCTCCACGCCCCTGGGAGTATCGAGTTGAATACTATTCTAGCCACCTGGAGCTGGCCGTTACGGTCGTCGAGTAGTATCGGGGCTCTCAGGTCAGGCGCCTCCTTGACGGCTTGCATCCACGCCTGCTCTACCACCCGCACCCAGGCGGCCGCCTCACCCTCTAGCTTCTCCGAGAGGAGTGCTCCCGCTAGCCTAGCCGCCTCTACGTTGCTCCACTCCTCGGGGCCCCCTATCGAGACCGTGTAGTTATACACAGCAGCTACTAGCTCGGGCTCTAGGGGGTTCAGGCCCTCAACCCTGCTCTTGCTAACCACTATGGCTACCGCCACGTCGTTCAGCCCTATCTCGTATGCGTTGGTGTAGCCCTCCAGGAGGGCCTCAGCCCTCACAACATCCAGGTAGACCGCTGCATAAGCCTCCACAACACTATAGACTCCGAGGGCTCCCTCGCCTAGGGGCTCCAGGCTCGCGGCTAGAGCCTCCAGGTCCTGGCGAGCCCCGAGGAGGCCGACGTAGCCCTCGTCAGCTTTGGCTAGGAGGAAGGCCAGCCTGGGAAGAGCCTCTGAGGCCTGGGCCAAGCCATCAACAGCGGCCAGATAGCCCTGGTAGAGTTTGTCAGCGGCCTCATAGGCCTGAGCCGCCCTCAATACGTGGATAGCCAGTTCCTGGGACAGCCTCTCCTCTGCAGCCTCTACAGCATCGTACCAGCTAAGCAGGCCGTACTCGCTCCTCAGCCCCGGGTACCAATCCTTCATACCCCTATACGTCTCCGCGTCGGGCGAGACACCATCGACGACTATGATGGCTGTGGCCGCCGCCGGGCCGCCCACCCCAAGCTCCGCTATAGCCTCCTCAGCCCTCACGCTCTCAGTACCCTCAGGTAGGAAACTCTTGGTATCCGCCTTCACGTACTCGTCAAGCTTCAACGCGAAGGGAGCTGCAACGAGGCTCGCGACGAGCCAGAATAGTATCAATACTATGGGAGCCCGCTCTACAAGCCTGTAAATCAATTCGCCACCCCCACACCCATTATCGGCTACCGATACACCCTCGGGAGCCTATAAAACGAGAAGACACGCTCCGCATCCGGAGACCCACCAGCAACTACCCCCGAGAGATGCCACACACTACATATATCAAGTAGATGCATCGCTAAACCGCTTCAACATAAACCCAGGCATGGAAGGCGGGAACGCATGAACTCCAAGGGATGAAGGTATGACCGGCCCGAGGAGAACCGGGGGTAGGGAACCCCTGGTCTATGGAAAGCTCGTGTTAAATTTAGGGAGTACCGAGGAGAGCCCTCCGAGAGGAGGGTGGAAGGGGGGCTCCAGGCCCCTCTCTATACTGTGCCCGCAACGAGGAGCTTCGCCCTCTCAGGGCTGTACTCCCAGTCTTTCGGTAGCTTGCCCTTGCGCTTGTAGTATTTTACTAGCCTTCTGATCTTGCTCTCGAGGTCTATCAATCCCTTCTTGGCGTGTAGGTCCTTCGGGTGCTCGTCTAGGTGGCGCCTTAGGTTGACTGCTTTTCTTATGAGGACCATGAGGTCCTCCGGTATCTCTGGTGCGACGCCGTTCTCTTCTAGCACTCTAACTAGCTTCTTGCCTAGTATCGGCTTGACCAGCGGAACCCCGTACTGGTCCCGGAGTATTATGCCGATCATGCTAGGCCCGTAGCCCTTCCTGGCTAGCTCGACTACTAGCATCTCTATCTCTTCCGGAGTGAATACTAGCCAGGTGGGCACAGTGGGCCTCGCGGGCCTAGTTGAGTGACTCCTGCCCTTCTCCCTCTTCTTGTTCAAGCCCGAGTACCCCTCCTACACACGCCTCGCAGCCCCGCCTCTTAAACCCTCCGCGCGCTCGATTAGCCACTCCGCCGCGGCTCGGAGGGCCTTGGCTCTATGACTATACCTGTTCTTCTCTTCTAGGCTCATCTCAGCAAAGCTCCTCTCCTCTCCCTCCGGTATGAATACTGGGTCGAAGCCGAAGCCCTGGGAGCCCTTGGGGCTTTCAGCTATGAAGCCGCAGGCCTCGCCAGTGAATACCTTCTCGTAGCCGGGGCCCACTAATGCTACTGCGCTCCTAAAGCAGGCCCTCCTGTCCTCTACCCCCTCTAGTAGCTTGAGGAGGCCCTCCACCCCCAGGGTTTTATAGGTGTAGCTACTGTATGGACCCGGGAAGCCGTTTAGTGCTTTAACGAAGAGGCCTGCATCCTCTACTGCGACGGCGGGCCTCGGGTTGGAGGCGTAGGCTATCCTAGCGGCGAATAATGCTATCTCCTCTAGGCTCTCACTCTGGATCTCAAGCTTCTCGGCTTCCAACGGCTCCACTGCTACCCCTAGAGGCTCTAGGGCTGCCCTAGCCTCCTCCAGCTTGTGCCTATTCCCGGTGGCTAGCCACAGGGTTACCCTACTGCCTGCCATACGCTGCGCCTCCTCTCCTCGACGTAGCGGCCCCTCAGCTTAATCTCCTCGGCCCTGCTGATCACCTTCTCGGCCTCGCCTCCCATGACCTCCCTGTAGCCCTCCAGTAGGGCCTCGTAGAGGCTCCCTGCTAGGGAGGCGTGCGTCGCCTCCACGGCCCTCCTGAATAGGTGGAGGTCCACTGCCCTCTCCTCTACGTGCTCGCTGAACTCGGCTAGCCCGTAGTCTATGAGTACTAGGCCCCGCGGTGATGCTATGAAGTTGCTAGTGGTGGGGTCGCCATGGACTATGCCCGCAGCGTGGAGGCGCCCCAGTATGACGCCCGCTTCCCGGGCTAGCTTCACTGCCTCCCCCCTAGCGGCTCCCGCCAGCAGCTCCTTCAATAGGGGGCCCTCAACGTACTCCATGACAAGCACTCCAGCGCTGGGTAGCACCGCCAGGAGTAGCGGAGCGTTTACCCCCGCTTCAAGCGCCGCGGCTATGACCTTGGCCTCCCTCCTGGTCCTCTGAGAGGCGAGCCTCGCAGCCAGCCTTGGATGCATGTAGGGCTTCCTAACCCTAACCTTGAACACTGCCGGCAGCCCTAGGAAGCTGCCTAGCCTGATCTCACTCTCAGCCCCCCTCTTCAGGAGGGGGAGCCGACTTAGATCCTCTACTAGCCTTTCGGGGTCGAGGGATACCATGGCACGTCCACCTGGTCTATCCTCCACCTCTGCCTTATGAAGGCCCTCCGAGGCTCCACC
Organism: Acidilobaceae archaeon; assembly: GCA_027046245.1. Lineage (GTDB taxonomy): Archaea > Thermoproteota > Thermoprotei_A > Sulfolobales > Acidilobaceae > Aeropyrum. Next base: position 59,522 of record JALTZJ010000028.1, on the reverse strand, counting down.
GTGACCCCAGCCTTGTAGGCCATAAGGCCTGTGACTGCTATCATGACACCGTTGTCCCCTGAATACCTTGCCGGGACTGGCTCGTAGCGGGCCTCGTGGAGCGAGGACATAACCCTCATCTTATAGTTTAGCAGCTCATTAGCTGCGACACCCCCGGTTAGGGTAACCTCCCTCTTCCCTGTATGCACCAGGCACCTCTCAGTGACTTCCACCACGCTGCTGAAGGCCACCTCCCTGAGCGTGTAGCACACATCACTCAGCCGTGCCCCCCTCTTGACTAGCCTGAGAGCCGCAGTCAGGATGCCGCTGAAGCTCACGTCCTGACCCTTGACGACATACGGTATCTCGCCATCCAGGAAGTCCCCGCCCTCAGCACACCAGTCAACAGCATGCCTCCCGCCCCTCACGTAGGGAGGAGCTATACCCACCTCCCTAGCGAAGGTGTCCAGCAAGTTGCCCAGCGCTATATCAAGCGTCTCACCGAACACCCTGTAACGGCCCTCAACGAAGCTAACCACGGTAGTATTGCCGCCGGCAACGTAGAGCGCTACGGGATCCCTCAAGCCCGTGAGAAACCTGGCAACCTCGATATGAGCTACAGCATGGTTAACCGGGACCAGCGGCTTACCGTAGTGGGCCGCAATAGCCCTAGCTACAGTGGCGCCAACACGCAGAGCAGGCCCCATGCCAGGGCCTAGAGCCACAGCGACGGCATCGACCTCCTCCATAGAGACTCCGGCCTCCCGAAGGGCCTCCCTCACGGCCTCCCCAGCAACGCTGCTGAAGAAAGCCGCAACCTCCCTAGGCAGTATACCCCCCGTCTTAGGCTCATACTTCCTCCTAACATCAGCCAGAATGAACGGCTCCTCATCACTTACAATGCCCACCCCAAAGGTGTGAGCAGTACTCTCGATGCCCAGAACCGTCGTCAACCCCCAAATCGCACCCCCACTCCTCACCTATAGAAGCCATTAATGAATAGCTCCCTGAGCCTTGAAGCCATCTACCCCCTCTAGAGAGGAGCCCCGGGGAGGGCCCTGTTAGACGCTAAAGAACTCGGGGACGAATGAGCCCCTGCTCCGGCCGGGTAGCCTCATCCAAGAGAGGCTTCCACCGATTCTTGGTAACCGTGGAACGGGGATCCCCCTGCCGGCTTCCCGCCTTTTACTTCTTGGGGGCTACGAACTCTGTGTAGCCGCATTTGCCGCAGTGCCAGCGCTCCACCGGCTTCTTGTGGTGAGCCATTATGCTGCCGCAGCGGGGGCACTTCTTGTTCTTTAGCCTTATGAACCTGGTCTTATAGTCGTACTCGTATAGCTTGTGTATGTAGGTTTTGATCTCCTTCGCCATCCCCCGTTACACCTCCCAGGGCTTATGCCTCCTCCTCGAAGGGATCTACTCCGCCGTTCCTCTCTATTACGTGCTTCGGCTCGAACTGTAGCGCCCTCTCTACATCCCTGTATATGTGTACTCTCACCGTGCTCCTGCCTATCCCGTACTCTGTGTGGATGTTCCTTATGTATAGCCTCTTCACGTCTACCCCGAACTTCTCTGCTAGCGTCATCCTAAGTGTTATCCTCATGGGCGTCGACCTGCCCTGGTGATTGATAACCATTACCACCTCTCTCCGGCCTATCAACGGGTTCTCGACGTCACGCACGATCTCCGCCCAGCCCTCATCGCCGAGGTCTATCTTCTTACTAGCGCCCACCAGGGACAAACCTCAGCACCCATCCATAGCCCGGTTAACCCCGACCTTTAAGTGTTAGCAGCGTCATCTGGGCTAGCCACATCGAGGCCAGGAGCCTCGCCTGGGGGCTGGGCTCCACTACTACTCCCCCCACACCTGGTAGGCCGTAGACTACGGGGGCGTCGGAGCACTCTATAGCGGGTAGGGCGAGTAGATCCTCTTCTCCATCAACTAGTACGAGCCTCCACCCCTCTAGGCTCGCCGAAAGCCTGCAGACAGCGCTACGGGCCTCCGAGCTTATAGTGCCTCGCGGGTTAGCTAGGCGGACCACCAGGTCCCAGGCCCCTCGGGGCGGCTGCAGGCCGGGCTCCCTCCTGGTGGCCCCGTCGACTACTGCTAGGAGCCTCGGCGGCCCGGCTTCAATGCAATACCTGGTAACTACGTCGCCCACGCAGACTAGGGCGTCCCTGCTCTTCAGCGCTTCTAGGAGGCTGGGGCCCGGGTAGACCCTCCCCCGGGCTGCTGCGAGGTCGCGTGCAAGGAATCGGGGGAGGGCTAGGTTCAAACCATCACCTTCCTAGCCACTATGATCGCCTTCACTACTCTCTTGTCGAAGCCGAGCTCCTTTGCCAGCTGGCTAGACTCAGGATCCACTATTATTATCATGCCCTCCCAGCTATCCGTGAACTCGCTCGACTTACAGTAGGGGCACACCTTGGAGTCCCTCGGGACTAGGGCGCCGCACTGCCTGCACGCCTTCAGGGGCGGCAGCCTCGTCGGCCTCCTCACCCTCGTGCTCACCGCTTACTCACCCCTGAGCGGCCTGTGCCTCCACCCACTCCTCCTTGCCTAGGTAGGGCTGCTTCATTGTGAGGGTGACCATTATGAAGCTTGAGTGCCTGCCGGGCCGCGAGACGTGCATAACCCTCGCCCTCACAACGTCCCCCTCCCTCACTTCCCTGCCGCTCGACGTGCCCTTGGCAATGCCAGGCATGATCTCCACGTACTCATCCATTATATGATCCCTGGGGACCCTGCCATCCATGGGGCCTATGTTCACGGTGAGACTAGCCCTATCGACCCTTGTAACCACGCCCTTCACTATCTCCCCCCTGAAGGGCTCGAAGCTCAACACCCTATACTTCACGGGATAGTATATGTTGGGGTCGTTACCCAGGCTTATCACTATCCCGTCGCCCACCACTCTAGCATCGAGCACTGCTACTATGAAGCCAACCCCTTCAACATACTTGGCCTCGAGGGCTGCCCTCAACAGCTCTAATACCTCCCTATCGAGGTCGACATCCTCTCGGTAGACCCTGTCGGGGGGGACTCCCACCCACTCCTCTACCTCGTAGATCGCGTACAAGGGGGATAGGCCACCTCCACAGCCCTAACCCGGCGGGCCTTGGCCTTGAGTGGTGCACCTTCAAACCTTATTTAAGTGTCCCCTCCGCGCCGCCCTGGCGCCCCCTCCTTGCCTGCGGCGAGGGTCTTCAGCCTCCAGAGTATACCGCTCAGGGGTATCTCGACTGGGCAGACCTCATCGCAGGCCCCGCAGCCTATGCATAGGAACGACAGCTCCGCCGCCTCCTCCAAGCTATAGGTTATCGCGGTCCATATCACGCCCATGGGGCCCCCGTAGACGGGGCCTCCCCACTTGTTTGCCGCGGCCTGGAACACGGGGCACTCGAACTGGCAGCGGCCGCAGCGGACGCACCTCAGCTGCTCTGCCAGAAAGGGTGGCCAGCCGCCTCGAACCTACCGTTATCCAGGAACACCACGTGGAGCTCCCTCGGCCCGTGGGCCCCCCTAACTCTAACCTGCTCTATGTCCCCGGTGCTGCTGGGCCCGTGGATCACGCTTATATAGGTGGGCGGGTAGAGGCCCGCGAAGGCCGCCTGAACTAGTGCAACGCTGAACGCGTCGTCAAGGCTAGGCACAACCTTATCAACAGGTACTACCGCTATGTGCACGGGAGGCGCTGAGGAGACCAGTCTTATGTTACCCTCATTCTCCACCAGGACAAGGCCCCCAGTATCCGCTGCCACGGCATTAGCACCCGTTATGCCCACGTGGGCCCTGAAGAACTTGTCCCGCAGGAAGGAGCGTGCAGCAGCGACTATCTCCTCGATACTCTCGCCGGAGACCTCGACTCCCAGCTTCTCCCTTACAAGCCTAGCAGCACTCTCCCTAGTCATATGCACGGCAGGAGCTATCGTGTGCATAGGCCTGCCAGCCTCCAGCTGCACCAGGAGCTGGCCGAGGTCGGTCTCCCACACCTCGTTACCCAGAGACTCTAGATACTCCCTGATGCCGGCCTCCTCGGCAGCCATACTCTTACTCATCACTACTATCTTGCCAGACCCAACAATGCTACCCACGATCTCGCGCGCCTCCTCACCAGTACGAGCAAGATAAGCCCTGCCACCGCCAGCCTCGACAGCCCTCATAGCCTCCTCCACGAGCTCGGGCAGCCTAGACACCACTTCCCTCTTAACCCTCGCGACCCTCCTAGCCCTCTCAACAAGCCCGGGATAGCGGCGAAGAACCTCGTTAACCTTCCTGAAATTATTCTCCGATGCCCTACGTAGAGCCTCCTGGAACTCCTCATCGCCGAGAACACTTAGAACCTCACGGATAACCTCGTCAAAGCCCATTAGCACGCATCCCTCCTCAAGCAGACACGCAAGAGGAAAACCAAAACCCGGCTCCCGGAGGGGAGCGGTGAATCCCTCCTAGAGGCGCAACAGGGTGAAGGTAAATTGTAAGATAGTCCTTTATCCCGTGCAGAGCCTCCCTCTTCTCTACCTTCTGCCGCTGAGCTTCCTCGCCTCCCTCTCGGTCTCTCTCAGTACGAGTATGTCGCCCTTCCTAACGGCGCCTATGACGTTCCTGGTGAGTATTCTGCCTTTGTCGCGGCCCTCTAGTATCCTTACTCTGACCTGTGTGACCTCTCCAGTGACGCCGGTGCGGCCTATGATCTGTATTACCTCTGCCGGGAAGCCTATCTCCTCTATTATGTTCTTGACCGGGCTCACCGCCGTGATGCACTCCTCATCGCGCCGCTTCTCATCGGCCAAGGCCTGCACCGCCCTCCACTTCCCCTGCGCCCATCTCTGAGGGGGCTAAGAGTATTAAAGGCTGGCCCTCCCCCGGGTTCCTCGTCGGGGAGAGGTGAAGAGATGGGATGCCGAAGTTTAAGTCGTGTAGCTTCTGCGGGCGCATGATAGAGCCCGGCACCGGGCTCATGTACGTACTCAGGAACGGCCAGATACTATGGTTCTGTAGCAGCAAGTGTTTCAAGAACTACGTGAAGCTGAGGAGGAGGCCCGACAGGCAGGAGTGGGTTAGGAGGATCAAGAGGAGCCTAGGGGAGACCCTCTAGCCCGTTCTTCCCTCCCTTCTCTCCCATGCAAAGGGTAAGAGCCGAAACCACTGATTTCACCGTTTAAATGCTAGTGCGGGCTAGATCCCTTAGGTATCCTGGGGCTGGAGCGGGCGTTGGCCGGCGGAGGCCTTACTAGGAGCTTGAAACCACTGATTTTGAAGACCCTCGCTATTACTCCGAGTGGCGCTCTGAGTCCCGGGCCTCTGAGTGCCAGTGCCATAGTAGCTGGTGCCTCCCTCGGCGTTGCTGGAGGCTTGGCCATAGCGCTGGGCCATATGGCCTTCGAGCTGCCATACGTAGCCCTTCTATGGGTTGCTGCTTCGAGGGTCGAGCCGTTCTTGAGGCGGCTTGAGAAGCCGTTGAACACTTTTGTGGCGGCCTTCATATTATGGTTTGCGTTCCTAACTCTTGAGGCGGCGTTCCGCGGAGGCGGCGATGCTGCTGGGGGCATGGCTGTTGGCTCCTTGGCCCAGGCCTTTATAGTGGGAGTCGTACTCACGGGGTTTAACGCCTACTTCCTGCTCTGGTGGCTCACAGTGGGCTACCCGTTGATTCGTGACAGCAGCTCTCTGGGTGCGAGGGGCTTCGCAGCTATGTATGCTAGCCACGTGTGGATGGACTACGCTTGGCTCGCCCTGCTAGCCGGCCTCGGAGGCTTAGCTGCGGGGATTGCCTGGCTGCAGAGGCTCCTCCTCGCCGTGGTAGGCCTCATGCTGGCCCTCTTCGCCCTTGACATACTAGCTGCTACCTGGCTCCGCCGCCGGCTACTCCCCTTCTAGCCTCTAAGGAGCCTGAGCCTGACCCCTCCCCCTTGGAGTGAAGCCCCTGAGAGGGGGCAAACGCTTCTCAGGGGGCAGACGGGGCAGTTCAAGTCGCATGCCTGGACCTCCAGTACTTCGCCCGTCTCTAGAGCCTCTAGTAGTCTCTGGAGCCTCCTCTCCCTAGAGCTAGGCAACCCCAATCACCTCTGCTAGCTTGTATGCAAGTGTCATCGCGGCTACCGCTACAGCTATGCTCAATGCGTAGCTAGCAGCGAGGAGCTTGGGGCTCCTCGTGGCGCCCAGTATGGCTGCTGCTGTCGCGATGCAGGGCGCGTAGAGGGTGTAGAAGAGGAGGGCTGCGTATGCCTGTGCCTGGTTGAGGCCCAGGGCCGCCACCGCTTCCCAGGGGTGCGGTGTGCCCGCCTGGACTGCTATGGCTTCAAGCACTATCTCTTTAGCTGCCGCGCCTGCGATAGCTGCCAGGGCTAGTACCTGGGCCGGCCACCCCTCGATGCCTATCAATGTGAAGATAGGAGCTACAACGCCTGCTACGGCCTCCCCTAGGAGCCTCGTAGCCTCTGGGGCCTCGGGGCTAGTGGCCAGCCATATCAGGGCTGCCGCGGCTACTATCGGGCCTGCGATCTTGGCTGAGAACTCCTTTACAGCGTCTATTGCGGCATCTAGTACCGGGGATAAGCGGGGCCTTCTGAGGGGTGGGAGGTCTATAGCTAGCCTTGGGGGCTCCCTGCCCCCCTGTATCCTGTACGCCGCCCCGGCTACCGTGGCCGCTAATATTATCGATACTGCATACACGCTGGCAGCTGCTACAGCCTGTAGTAGGGGGTTAGAGAAGAGGGCGAAGCTGAAGGCTGCTATCACTGCGAGTCTGGCGCTGCAAGGCACCAGGGGGGCTGCAAGGGCTACAGCGTTTAGCAGCTTCCCATCGCCCAGCCTCTCGGCAGTCATGATAGCCGGCACGTTGCATCCCGTAGCCACTAGTAGCGGGTAGAGTGCCTGGGAGGGAAGGCCTAGGGGTGCTGTTAGGGGTCTAAGGCCTAGGGCTAGCCTAGCCATCAAGCCGGAGTCCTGCAGCGCTGCTACTGCTAGCACTGTTAGGGCGACTACTGGTGCGAGGCTAGCAACTACCCCTACCCCGTTTACGACGGCAGCGGCAACGCTTCCCAGGGCTCCGGGTAGTAGAGCTTCTACTATGATGCGGGCCTCGTCGAATAGCGAAGCTATAAGGTTGGAGGGTGCTAGGCCCGCGACTAGCTCTGCTGCTCTGGGGAATCCCAGGCCTGCAAGCACGAAGTCCAGGGGGAACCCGGTGGATACACTGAAGACCGCGAAGAGCACTGTTATCAGGGTGGCCATGCTAGCTATGGGTGCTAGCCTGCCGGTGTAGAGGGCCTCCGCTAGCGCCTCCCAGCGGCTCTCAAGGCTTGCTGAAGCCTCCGCTGCAAGCCTGAGAAGGGTTTCTTCCCTGAGGGGGGAGCCGTCTAGCTTCTCGACTACCCTATCAGCAGCCTCTACTATCCTATCCCCCAGCCCGGGGTAGGAGGCCTCCACCTCTACCTTGCCATGCCCCAGGGCTTTCACGGCGGCCGCCGCGTACACCGCTGCCTCGGGCCTTGAAGGGTCTGCTACTACTAGGACCCTGCTGGGGCGGCTCCGGGAGAGGGCTTCCCTAAGGCCTTCTAGGCCGCCGAGCCTTAGGAGGTAGACATCAGTGCAGGGGCCGCCCCTGGCTGGAGCCCCAGGAGTAGCTACGACGAGCACCCTCTCCCGGCAGCCGCCCCCCATGAAGCAAATCCACCAATATGGAAATAAACGGAGCCGGGATATTAAACAGTGTTAAACACGAATGGTGTTCAGAGAAAACCTCTCCCCTGAGAGTGATAAGCATGAGGAAGCGCCTTCAAGCGGGGTCGACAGGGCTATGAGCAAGACGAGGCTTCGCAGGCTCGTAGATGCGTTTCTAAGCGTGAGGGAGTCGTGGGGAGCTGTAGCCCTCGACAGGGATATAATATATATTAGCAATGTTACTGGCATCCCCCTGCCCTGGCGGGCTAGGCAGGGCGAGGGGGGCTGGCGGCACGACCTCCTATTGCCCTGGAGGCGCAGGGTAGGCGGCCTCTCCTCCGGGAGTGGAAGGCTCTTCATTGCCAGCGACTTCGAGGGGGACGAGCGCTGGGCCATCTACGAGGTAAAGGGTCTTGAAGCCGTTAAGGTAGCCGGCGAGGATGGCAGCATGAACCTCTTGGGCCCCGTCTCGCCCCTTGGGGTTCTAGCCTTCACAGGTAACAAGAGGAATGGCGTCGATTTCGACCTATACCTTTACAAGGGGGATAGTGAGCCTGTCCTGGCTGCAAGGCTTGAGGGGATAAACGTAGCTGGCGAGTGGATTGATGACAAGGTAGTTGTGATCCACAGGAACACTAACCTGGACAGCGACCTGTACCTCGTCGACCCTGAACGGGGCAGAGTAGAGCCTCTGACCGAGCACCGAGGCGAGGCAGCCAACGGCTCCCCCGTATACGTAGGCGGGGGCTGGCTGCTCTACTCGAGCAATGAAGGCTCCGAGTTTGCATCACTGCGTGCATTGAACGTGGAGACCGGGGAGCGCTTCACCCTCTACGATCCCGGCATGGACCTGGAAGCCCTAGCGTTGAGCGGCAACGTGCTCTACGCCTCCTTCAACAAGCGGGGGAGGAGCCTGGTAGCGTGGGGGCCTTTATCCTTCGAGACCGGTAAGCCCTCCTGGAGGCCCACGGGCTCTCTCGAGCTCGGCTGGGTTGTGTCTAGGATCGAGGCCTACCCCGGGAGCCACGCTGTTGTGAGCGCCTCCAGCGCAGCCCTAGGAACGGATGTATATTTACTGGGGAGGGGGAGCCTGGAGCGGATCACCTGGAGCCCCAAGCTCGGCCTAGAAGGGGAGTTCGTGGAGCCCACGGACTTCCACTATAGGAGCTTCGACGGACTCGAGATCCACATGCTCTACTACAAGCCGCGGAGGCCCGCAAAGGAGCCGCCGCCAGCAGTGATATGGCTCCACGGAGGCCCCGAGAGCCAGGCACGGCCAGCCTTCAACCCCGTAGTACAGGCCATCCTCTCCCTCGGCATAGCCGTGGCGGCGCCAAACTTCAGGGGCTCCACGGGCTACGGCAAGACCTTCACCCACCTAGACGACGTTGAGAAGAGAATGGACGCCGTGAGGGACGTAGCTGAAGCCGTGAAGAGCCTAGCAGAAAAAGGCCTAGTAGACCCCCAGCGCCTCTGCGCCATGGGCGGCAGCTATGGCGGCTACCTCACCCTCATGACCCTAGCAGTAAACCCCGAGCTATGGCGCTGCGGAGTAGAAATCGTAGGCATATTCAACCTAGTAACATTCATAAGAAACACGAGCCCCTACAGGAGGCGATACAGAATCACAGAATACGGGGACCCCGACAAGCACGGGGAGATAATGCTGAAGCTAAGCCCAGCAACACACGCCGACAAAATCAAGGCACCACTACTAGTCATCCACGGCGCCAGGGACCCGAGAGTACCGGTAAGCGAAGCCGAACAACTAGTAGAACAACTAAGAAGCCGGGGAATACAAGTAGAGTACCTAAGATTCGATGACGAGGGACACGGGATAGCAAAGCTAGAGAACAGGTTACAAGCCTACACGAAAGCCCTCGAATTCATAGCAAAACACCTACTAGACCATTAATACAGCGAGTCCAAGGTTTTAGCGGGGCCCGGAAACCCGGGATCACACGAGCGCCGCCCCCACGGAGCGGCGCAGTCACCCGGGCGATACCCACCCCGCCCACTTTAATCCGGCAGCAACCAGCAGCCACATAACTAAAAGTGCCACACACCCCATTACTGCGCAACCAGCACCGCGGCACTACCCCTAATAGACAAGGTCAAAAGGCTAGCAACTAATCCTAGCCCTCATCTCCCGGTTTCAACTTCTTCCTCCATGTTCTATCGCGAGTTCCCTCAATCTTCTTACGGCTTCTCCCGGCGTCAACTCCCTCGTGTAGTACCCTGCTATGACCTCCGCTACAAGCTCCTCGGGGACACCGGCCCTCATGGCTTCCAATCTTGCCTCTAGGAAATCGAGGGCACCGGTCTCACGCATGTACTCTAACCTAATCCTCCTTATTTCATCCTGAGAGACCATCGCATTCCCCCTTTCTCATGTCCATACAATCAAAACTCTCCTATTAGGTATTCCTGTGGCTATGAACCATCCATCCGCTGCAGAGCTTTCCCTCCTCGCTCGCTACAAACACTCTAAACCCTGCTGCCACAACCACCACTATACGGTTATACACTTCAAGCCATTCCCAGGAAAGCGTGTATTTCAATTCGACCGCTCTCTGCTTTGAGAGAGAATATAGTAATTGGGTTGGGCATTGGAGAGGGAAAATAGAGTTGTTAGGGTTAAAAGCCAGAAATACACTCTCCCGAGCGCTCGAGCCCAGAGTGTATATTGTTGTATGGGGAGAGGCACACCATAAAGGGCTAGGGTTCTCAAGGAGGACCTGCTTAAGGCACTTAGACGTGCCTCAAGAAAGGGGGTAAGAGTTTAACGTTAGCGGCGCCTGAGGTTCCCGTAGACCCTGCTCCTATGCTCAACAACCAGTCTCCCAGCTAGACAACTGTCCACTAGGATCTCAAATAGGACCCTGTAGTCTCTGAGCCTCATCCTACTTATGCGCAGCTCCTCGTGAACTATGCTCCCTCAACAGAGTCTAGGAATACAGCAGGCACCGCTCTTAAAGAGTTACCAGCGGAGAGTGGAGCCAAGAATAGGATCATAGACGACTGTTGATGGTCTACAGAGCCGAGAGGGCTAGCAGGATTTAGGAAGTAGCCTTAGCCATTAAGCCGTGCTCCCGAAGCTTATCCAGCTCCTTAGCCCTCTCCTTCAGAGCTTTCTCAAGAGCCTTTGCCCAACTCACCTTCCGAGGCATAAACCTGATACCCTAAAATAACAATGGAGGTTAGCGTGCTTTAAGTATGAAGATCTAGGTAGCCTGGGATACTTCAGAAAGAAAAGGTTTAAGTGCATGATATAACATGCACTGCGCCGTCCCTTAGTCATACGCCTCGTCTGCTAGTTTTTTTCACTCCTCTAACGAACATCATGATTTCCTCCTTTTCCGTGGACTCCTCCACCTGTATAGTGACCCCATGATCTTGTACTTGTCAGGCTCTAGAACCTCCGGTAGCTCGTTTCAGCTCTTCGCCACGACAACCCTCTCGGGCTTTGTCAAGCCCAAGCTTACCCCGATAGTTATATAGCGTTAGCGTTCTTCTTATTTGCCAGCGTTATTAAATAAATTTACTGCCTGGAGGTGCGGGCCTCCACGGTCTCCGTTGTGTAGTTCTCCATGTTTCTCGGTGTAGAGAAGCATAGACGCGTGCGTGTACCCCATGGAGGAGTTCAGATAATTCACCATCGGGAGAGCGCTAGCCTGGGCCTCTACAGGCTGCTTAGGACTAGGCTCCCCAGCGAATGGGCCGTTGTGGCCGCATCCTTGGGGCCCTGGGCTGCGGGCTGGAGCAACCTTGGCCTGCTACTGAGGGGTGCTGCTGGTGTCTAGCAGGGCTCGTCGCCTGCCGAGGCTGCCTGTGCGGGCTCCCCGGGGCGTTAGGTGCCGGTACTACGTCAACACTAACTTCTTCGTGGACCTTGAAGAGGGGGTCCCCGGGGCCTTGGGGTTCGCGAGGGCGAGGAGAGGGCTGTGCACGAGCAGCATAATCCTATGGGAGTACCGGGAGGTCGGGCAGGCCTGGCTCGCTAGGAGGCTAGCTGCCGATCACGGCATAGCCATAGTTAGGGTCCCCATAATTAGGGCCGCCAGGGCTGCCAGGGAGGTTGCGCCGCGCGGGTCGAGCTGGAACACCATACTAGACTACGCTCACATACTAGCCGCCCTCAGCACCCCGAGAATAGACACTTTCGTTACCAGCGACGCCCAATCCTGCAATAGAGCCTTAAGAATGGGGCTATACTGTATAAACCATAGGACGGGTGAGGAGCGTGCACCCCAAGGTTAGGCTCATGAGGGAGAGGCTGGGAGAGCTGCTGGAGGCCGCCCTAGAGGCCAGGGACCAGCGCAGAGCCGCCAGGATACTGCAACTCTACTATAAAGGCAGGATACCAAGGGAGGAGGCCCTCAGGAGGCTAAGGGCCCTGAGAGACGGCAGGCCCGGAAGGTGAAGGCCTTATTAAGCTACCCCGAGCGGCTATACCCCGCGGCGTGGCTGGGCGCCCTATTCTTGTCAACCCTCATATTCGTGTTCACCTCTGGCGGTCCGGAGGACTTACGCAGAAAATCCATGCAGATGCTCCTACGCAAGGGCGTAGGCGTCATATACTTCGTTACGAGCGACAAGGCGTCATTTAAAAGGTCAAGGTCTTACGTTTAAACGAGTTCATCCTCGATCGTAGGAGCGGGAGGAGACGTGCCCCACCCAGAGGTAGCCCGGATTAGGGAATCCCTCAAGCCCCTAATAGAAGCCGTAGTGAAGCTCCCGGAGAACAGGCTCCGCGAGGCCGACTTGATACTAGACATGTACATAGATGGGAAGCTGAGCTACGAGGAGGCCCTAAGAGAGCTGCGCAGGCTAGCCCGCTCCTAGCCCTCCCCGCCCAGCCACGCCTATTCTAATCCTTCTAGTAGGGGCTGCATAGCGGCCCTCCTCTTCTCCTCGTACTCCCTCCGGACGTCGGGCGGGATGGCGTCCAGCCTGTAGGCGTCGTAGCCAAGCTTATGCACGTAGACCCTGCCGCTCGGGGCGATCCTCTTCCTATACAGCTTAGCCACCCGCTCGGGCTTCCCAAGGCCGTGTGGGGCGACGGGCTCAGCCACATTGTGGTGTTCTTTTTGTTTGTCCGCTTGGTTGTCGTTGATTTCCTGGTTATCCCGTAGGCTGGTCTAGCCTTTTAAGGGCTATGCAGGAACCCGGAGCAAGATGAGCCAAACCATGATACAAAACACTATTCACATGTATAGATATATCTGGTTTTGGGTGTTTGCTGGTTGCCGCTTGGTGTTAGAGGGGAGTTATTGTATTAGTGGTGTCGTGTTTTCTTGGAGGGCTTGGGGTGTGGTCTGTGTCTGGTGGTGTGCTTGTTGTTAGTGAGTGGTTTCATGCTCATGTGCCTCCTAGGAAGAGTGGGCATTTGGAGGAGCCTGGTAGGCTTCGTAGGGCTTTGAGAGCGTTGGAGTCTTTCGGCGTTGCTGGGGGTTGGCGGCGGGAGAAGCCGGGGCAGCAGAGTATTAGGTATTTTGAGAGGGTTCATGATCCCTTGTATATTCAGGGGTTGTTGTCGGAGCTCGAGGTTGCTCTTGATAGTTATTTTATTGATAGTGATACTTATGTTAGTCCTGGGACTCAGGGGGCTCTTGAGGCTCTTGCTGGCTCGGCTCTTCTTTCTGTGGAGCTAGTTTCTGGGGGGGCTGCCCAGCGCGTCTTTATTCTTGGTAGGCCTCCTGGTCATCATGTTGGTGTTAATGGCCCCGGGCTTGGGGCTCCTAGTCTTGGGGGCTGCCTGGTTAATACTGCTGCTGCCGTGGCCGTTGATCTATCTAGGCACGGCTCCGTCGCTATTGTCGACTTTGACTTGCACCATGGTAATGGTAGCCAGGAGGTGCTCCAGGCTCTTAGACCAGGCAACGTCTTCATGATTGATGTACACCAGGATTATAGGAAGACTTTCCCCTGGACAGGCTCTCCGGGTGAGGGGGCCGAAGCCGGCGTGCTCAATATCAACTTGCCTGAGGGAGCCGGCGACGACGTAATGGAGGCAGTGATAGAGGGTGTCGCTGGTTTGCTTGAGGAGGCCTCGCCTGACTACGTTGTCGTGAGCGCGGGCTTCGGCCTCTACAAGGGCGACAGCCCTCTTACCCTAACTAGGCTCACCTCGAGGAGCTTCCACGGGCTCGGCCGCCTGCTATCCAGGTGGGCCACCGTGGCGGTGCTAGAGCTCGGCTTCAGGGATGGCCTAGAGCGGGGTCTGCCAGCCTTCGTAGCCGGCCTCCAGGGCGTGGAGGATCCTGTGGGTGACGAGGCTAGTAGTAGCGGGGAGGATGTGTGGAGCGAGTTCGAGAAGCTGAATAAGGATGTAGCTGAGTTCTACTAGGCGCCTCCTGCCAGCTTATCCACGACCTTGACAAGAGCCTTGGCTGGGAGCGCCCAGGGGCTATTGTTCTTCTCTAGGCACGCCGCTAACTCGCCTACCCAGGGTTTTAGGTAGCGCTTCGCGAATCGCTTCGCCGCTCCTGGATCTTCGTCGTAGACTAGTGAGAGGTACTCCAGCATTACTGGGAGGAAGGTTGGTATCTCCTTCTCCACTGGCACGTCGAAGCCCTTAACCTTGTACTGGGCCTTGATTTCTAGCAGGTACTGCCCCACCATGTCTTCCTTGCCTTTTAGAGTGTAGCTGTGGGAGTAGAGGCTGCATTTAGGGGGGACCTCGAATACTGAGACGTAGCTCTCCTCGGCATCCTTAGGGTTTATCTTCTCGAGGAACTCCTTTATCAGCTCGGCCGCCTCAGGGTCCTCGCCCCTAAGTAGACTATAGACGGCGTCTTTGGCCTCTACCAGGTTAGCGAATTCCTCTCTAGGATAGTCGAATATTATGCTAAGGGTTTTCAGGGTGAACCTCAAGGCTCCGGGTACACCCCCACCCTAATACTCTTCGGGCCCCGCGCTAGAATACCTTGCAGGGCTACGGTTAGGATTTGCACATGCAGTTCAGGCTATTACTGCTACACCGCTTCAGCCCGCCCGCACGCCTCCGGCTTGCAGCAGGGCTTCTCCTATGTAGAGGGACGCCAATACTAGTATCTGCATGGACAGCTGGAGTCCAGGGCCCGTCATAAGGAGGCCTAGGCTGCCCAGGCTGCCGGTCGCAGCGTAGAGCGGTATAGCAGGGGGCAGGAGCCAGGGGGATAGGAGGCCCATGGCGAACACGAGTATCTGGCCGGCAATGTAGCTGTTGTGGACAACCATGAGGAGTGATAGAGCGGTGAATACCACCGCTGTTATCCACAGCTTCTTTCCGGGCCTGGCCGGTAGCGAGCCCTTGAGCCTGGCCGCTAGGGGGCCCAGGGGCGCTGCTAGCCATAGCAGGTTGGCTAGCCACGCCAGAGCCGGGCTAACCACGAAGCTATTCACGGTCATGGCGGTCAGGGCTAGGGACTCTGTTATCCTCCAAGGGGAGACTAGTAGGAGGTAAGCCGCTAACAGGGGGAGGATCCATGCCGCCTTAACGAGGCCGGCTAGATCAAGGAAGTAAGCGAGTATTATTAGAGCGGGGATGTAGGCCCAGCGGCCCATCAAGGGTATAGCAGCGACAAGCATGGCGAGCGAGGCTAGGGTTAGAAGGTTTATGCTCACCGTGCCTATGAACGCTATGATGCTTCCGAACGCGTCCTGCACGGGGCCCGGGGGAATGAATATGACTACTCTGAATATGATCCTGTTAGTTATCAGCTCGACAAGGTATAGAACCGCTATTAACGGCACAGCTATCCGTAGCCACTCCGCCGCGAGGGGCTTCATCCTATCCAGGTAGGAGCTGGACGGCGGCACAGCTAGAGGCACCCTCTTATACGTTCAACCCCTATTCACAACATAAAAATCGATCGGAATAGCCGGGGCTCAGCGCTTCACAGATGGAAAAGAATAAGTTGAGAACCTCGCCTACAGGCCGGAATAATCCCTTCTTGCACCGCCGGGATCCAAGCGGGTATCGGAGATTAAAAGAAAGAAAATAGGGGAGGAGATCCCCCGAGGGGCATGGCGTAAATGTTCTTTCTCTCCCTTTACTTTCTGGCGGCCTTCACTATCCAGAAGTATGCTGCTGCCGCCACCGTCGCTACTGCTGCTCCCACGAAGAGGCCTATTATTAGGTTGGCTAGGCCTCCCTGGGTTACCGTGGTCGTGGTCGTAGTGGTTGTCACCTGGGTCTCGGTTACTGTTACCGTGCCGGCTTCTCCTGCCGCAGGCTGCTGCGCCTCGCCCGGCGCTGCTAGCTGTAGCGGCTCTCCTATCTGCATTGTGAACCAGGCGCTAGTGGTCTTCATGCCGCCGGTCTCGTGGTTGCTGCCCTGCCATAGGGCGAATGCCACGCTGGTCTTTGCACCGTAGGTGAAGTCCGGCACCATGGGTGTGTGGGCTGCGAGGGGCCTGTAGAGTACTACCTTCCACTTGCCGTCCTCGTAGACGGCGTTGCCCTTCCACACCTGGTACTCTGGCGGGAGCCTCTCTATCGGGCTGGTTGTCACGCTGTGGAGGCCTAGGGCTTCCCTCTCCTCGGGCTGCATGCCGTAGGCGCTGCCAGCTACGAGGGTCTCTACCATGCTGGGGGCGCTCCATAGCACTATGCTTACTGGCTCTTCCTGGGTGCCCATACATATGTAGGGCATGGCGCCCTGGTTTACTGGGAACTGCATTGCCACCTTGTCGGGGTACACGTCTAGGCCTCCCGCTACTGGCACGTCCATGGTGGGGTCGCTCCACTCTAGGTAGAATGCTAGTGTCCCGCTGGCGTCGACTGCCGCTGCAACCTTGACCACTCTCTGGTCTACATCACCCGTCATCGGATATACCATGTTCTGTGCTACCAGGGGTATCTCAGTCTTCTCCGCCTGGGCCCAGAAGTCGGCCTTGGGGTCTAGCGGCACCTGGTCCACGTACACTGCTGTTATGTCCGCGACCTGCGCCGACACTAGTACCTGGCCCGTGTAGGCCATTACCAGGGCCGCTAGGGCCAGGAGGGCCGCCAATAGTAGGGGAGCCCTTCTACCCGCCATCACCGCTCACCCCCTACTCAGGGCTCCTTTACCCGCCCGCGGCCGCTGCCTGCTTCTTCCTCCTAGGCATCCTCAGCCTCAGCTCCTTCTTCGCCGTGGGTATCACGAAGCGGTCCCTGCCGTGTGCTAGCCACTTGTACATTAGCTCTACGTCCTCCGGTGGGAGGCCGTTGTTTGCTAGCACTCTGGCGGCCTCGGCCTTGCTCTGGCCCTCCACCTCTATTAGCCTGAAGTACTCTCTGATGGCTAGCAGCCTCTTCAGGGACTTCCTGACCTCGTCCTCGTTGCCCGCTGCGAACATGTTTGCCAGGTATCTTATCGGTATCCTCAGCTTGTCTATCGTCGGTATGACGCCCTCGTAGTCAGCACTGTACTTGCCCCTCCTGTCGAGCACGGTTATCACCGGGTTCAACGGTGGCACGTAGAACACCATCGGCAGAGTGCGGAACTCTGGGTGCAGCGGCAGCGCGATCTCCCACTTCTTGAACATGTAGTACACCGGGCTCTCCTGGGCGGCCTTTATGAAGTTCTCGGGCACGCCGTCCTCCTTAGCCCGCCTTATGACCTCGGGGTCGAAGGGATCCAGTATGATGTCCCTCTGGGCCCTCACTAGCTCCTGCTCGGGGGCCTTAGCAGCCTCCAACACTCTCTCCTCATCGTAGAGCACTACGCCTACGTAGCGTATCTTGCCTACACAGGTCAGGGCACAGACTGGGGGCTGGCCCTGCTCGATCCTCGGGAAGCAGAGGATACACTTCTCGCTCCTCCCAGTCTTCCAGTTATAGTACACCTTCTTGTAGGGGCACGCCTGCACACAGAGCCTGTAACCCCTGCACCTGTTCTGGTCTATGAGCACTATGCCGTCCTCCGGCCTCTTGTATATGCTCTTCCTCGGGCAAGCAGTGAGGCAGCTCGGGTTGAGGCAGTGGTTACAGATCCTGGGCAGGTAGAACATGAAGACGTTCTTGAACTCCTTGTACATCGCCATCTCCATGCCCTTCCAGTTCGGATCAGCGGGGATCGTTAGGTCGCCGCCTGCCAGGTCGTCGTCGAAGTTGGGGCCCCACTGCACGTCTATAGGCTCGTTACTGTACATGCTGAGGGGGTCTGCGCTGGGCTGCTGGTCCTGGAGCTGGTCTGTGAATAGGTTCTCATAGTTGTATGTGAAGGGCTCGTAGTAGTCCTCCTTGCTTGGCGGCTTGTACTTCTTCAGCTCTATCCTGAGCCTGAGCTTGCCGTCCTTCAGCATCCAGCCTCCGCCGTACCTCTCCTGGTCCTCCCACTTCCTCGGGTAACCGACGCCGGGCCTGGTCTCTACGTTGTTCCACCATGCATACTCCTGGCCCTCCCTGTTGGTCCAGACATGCTTACACGTCAGGCTGCACGTGTGGCAGCCTATACACTTGTCGAGCACCATCACCATTGATATCTGGGCTCTAACCATCACGAATACACCCCGTCACCCTACACTACTCACCCTTCTACCCACACGCATACCCTGGGGACGCCCCTTCTCCCGGGCGGGGAGAGGGGCTCGCGATCCCAGCCCTCCCCGGGGGCTGGACGTAAAAGAATCGTAAGCTGGGAAGGGGGCGGTCAAGAGGGCAGTCCACCTCTCTGGGCCCTCTACTTGGTCTCCTGTTGTAGTTTGGTGCCGAGCTTATCGTGCAGGTAGACTATTACCATGGTGTCTCTGTTGACGCCGGTGGGGCCGTAGTAGTTGAAGAAGTAGCTTAGCTGGGCGTAGCCTCCCACCATGAAGTTGGGCTTGAAGTCTACCCTGGTCACGCTGTTGTGGATGCCGCCCTTCTTGCCGGTTAGCTTACTCTTCCTAGCGTAGACGTGCCTCTCCTGGGCGTGGTACATTATAGCTACTCCCTTTGGCACTCTCGGGCTCGTCGCTACCCTCGCCACTATTACTCCGTTGTCATTTACTACCTCTATCCAGTCGTTGTCCTCTATGCCGGCCCACTTGGCGTCCTCGTCGTTGATCCACACCACTTGGCCGCCTCTGAAGAGGGTCAACATCCTCAGGTTGTCCCAGTAAGTGCTGTGTATGTTCCACTTGCCGTGGGGCGTCAGGTACCTTAGGACTAGGTAGCGCTTCCCGTTCTTCTCTACCCTGTAACCGTTGATCTCATCTATACCTAGCTTCCTGGCAGCGTTCTTCAGGTAGCCCAGCTTCACTGGGTCTAGCGGCGGCTTGAAGGTCGGCAGCATCTCTCCCAGGGCTATGAACCAGTCATGGTCGACGTAGAAGTGCTGCCTGCCTGTGAGGGTTCTCCAGGGTACTAGCTTCTCCACGTTCTGAGCGAAGGCCGTGTAGGGCCTGTCGTGGTCCTCGATGCCGCTCCACATGGGGCTCGTGTGCGATCTCCTGGGCTGGCCTACTAGGTCCTCGAACCTGTACCACTCCTTGTTCTTCGCCAGGTCCTTGAGCGGCACGCCCGCCTTCTTCTCGACGCTCTCGAAGGCTCTCGGGCCTAGCTTGCCGTTGGCCTCGGGGCTCAGCGCTAGTATCGCTTCTGCGGCGTACTTGTCCTTCTCTAGGCTTGGGCAGCCGTCGGGGCACTTCTCCCAGTAGACGACGCCGTTTATCTTCTTTAGCTCCTCGTAGACGTCGCTAGTATCATAGAGGACTCCCTTGGCGCCCGCCTTCTTAGCTCCTGGACCTAGACTAATGTACATGTGGTAGACGTTCTTGTAGTCCCTCTTCACTACCTTGAGGTCCCACATGGTCTTGCCGGGTATCGGCTCTGTCTCGCCGTGCCTCCAGTCCTTCTCTACGCCGTAGGGCTGCGCTATCTCCATTGGAGAGTCGTGCCAGAGGGCCCGTGCTACTATGTCTTCTACGGGCTCTGCGAAGTGCCTGGCCGCTATCTCGCTGAACTTCTTTGCTATCTCCTTGAAGGTGTCCCAGTCGGTCTTACTCTCCCATAGCGGGTCAACTGCCGGGGTGAATGGGTGTAGGAAGCTGTGCAGATCTGTCATGCTTAGATCGTACTTCTCGTACCAGGTGGCCGCCGGTAACACTATGTCTGCGTAGATGGGGGTGGTTGCCATTCTGAAGTCTATTGCTACTAGCAGGTCTAGCTTGCCCTCGGGGGCCTCCCTCCACACGACCTCCTTGACTAGCTCGTGCGGTATCTCCTCGCTCATAACCTGAGTCATCGGGCTGCCTACGAAGTGCTTAAGGAAGTACTCGTGACCCTTGCTGCTGGAGCCCAGTATATTGGCCCTCCACACGAACATCACTCTGACCCAGTTCTCGGGAGCGTCGGGATCCTCGATGGCCAGCTTCAGTTCTCCCTTCTTTAGCAGCTCAACCACGTACTCTATCGGGTCCTTGCCCTGCCTCCTGGCCTCGGCTGCCAGCTCTATCGGGTTCCTGTTCCACTGCGGGTAGAATGGTAGCCAGCCTAGCCTCGCAGCCTTTATGTTGCAGTCCATCGGGTGGCTGCACTTCATCTTCTCCCTTACATCCCTCCAGGGCGCCTCGAACCACTCAGTGCTCAGCTTGTCGTAGCGCCACTGGTCTGTGTGGACGTAGTAGAAGCTCGGGCTGTTCTGGTGCCTCGGCGGCGCTACCCAGTCTAGGGCGAACGCCACCTTTGCCCAGCCTGCTATAGTCCTTATCTTCTCCTGGCCCACGTAGTGGGCCCAGCCTCCGCCGTTCCTGCCCTGGGCGCCGGTTAGCTTGACGAGCATCAGTATTGCCCTGTAGTGGAGATCAGTGTGGAACCAGTGGTTGACGCCAGGGCCTAGCATGACCATTACGCGGCCCCTGGTTTTGATGGCGGTGTCGGCCCACTCCCTGGCAAGCCTTATGACTAGCTCCCTGCTCACCCCGGTGATGTCCTCCTGCCATGCCGGGGTGAAGGGCTTGGGCTCGTCGTAGCTCTTCGGGTAGTCGCCTGGCAGGCCTCTATCCACGCCCATGTAGGCTAGCAGCAGGTCGAATACCGTGGCTACTAGTACCTCGCCCTCCTTAGTCTTCACCCTGATGGCCGGGACTCCCCTCTCGGTGAAGCCCTTCTCGCCGAAGGTAGCGCTGAACACCGGGAACTTGACCAGTACTACCTCGTCGGCCTTGTCTATCAAGGTGAGAGCCGGGTCTACCTGGTCGCCTGTTACTGGATCCTCGAGCTTCAGGTTCCACTTGCCGCTGCCATCCCACCTGTAGCCTATGCTGCCGTTGACTAGCCTCGGCATACCGCTCTTCTCGTCGTAGACGAGGAGCTTCCACTCGGGGTTGGCCTCCTCTGCGTAGCCGGGTGCAGCGTACTCCTCGGGGGCTAGGTCGCTCAGCCTGAGGAACTTGCCGGGCCTGTAACCGCCTTCGTAGGGCTCAAGCACTACTAGGAACGGTAGGTCCGTGAACCTCTTCACATAGTCTATGAAGTAGTCGACCTTCCTCTCGACGTAGAACTCCTTCAGTATCACGTGGTTCATTGCTAGGGCGAAGGCGCCGTCGGTGCCCTCCTTTATAGGCACCCAGACGTCCGCGAACTTTACGTGCTCGCTGAAGTCCGGGCTCACTACTACTATCTTGGTGCCCCTGTAGCGTACTTGCGTGAAGAACTGGGCGTCCGGAGTCCTAGTCATGGGTATGTTAGTGCCGAAGTTCATTATGTAGGCTGCGTTGAACCAGTCAGCGCTCTCGGGCACGTCCGTCTGCTCGCCCCAAACCTGCGGGCTAGCAGGCGGCAGGTCCGCGTACCAGTCGTAGAAGCTGCCCATTGCGCCGCCTATCAACTCTATGAAGCGGGCTCCGCTGGCGTAGCTCACAGGGCTCATCGCCGGGATGGGGGTGAAGCCGAAGATCCTGTCGGGTCCGTACTTCTTTATCGTGTATACTAGGGCTGCTGCTATGATCTCCGTCGCAGTGTCCCAGTCGGTCCTCACCCAGCCGCCGAGGCCCCTAGCCTTCACGTACCTATCCCGCTTTGCCGGGTCCTCCACTATGCTGGCCCAAGCCTCAACGGGGTCGCCGTAGCGCTGCTTGGCCTCCTGCCAGAGCTCTAGTAGCGGCTTCCTTATGTACGGGTACTTCACCCTTATCGGGCTGTAGATGTACCAGGAGAAGCTTGCGCCTCTCGGGCAGCCTCTGGGCTCGTAGTTGGGGACGCTAGGCCCTATGTCCGGGTAGTCTGTTGCCTGGAGCTCGTAGGCTATTATGCCGTCCTTAACGTAGACCATCCAGCTGCAGCTGCCTGTACAGTTGACTCCGTGGGTGCTCCTAGCGACTTTATCGTAGCTCCACATGTTCCTGTAGAAGTCTTCCCAGCCCCTGGCGCCCTGGGGGTAGTTCAGCCTCGGCGTCGTTATCTCCCTTAGGAACCTAGCGTTACTCATTGCAGCCGCAGCGGGGCCGAGGCTGCTTAGCAGGCCCGCCGCGGCGAGGAGCTTCAGGAAGTCTCTCCTCTTCAGCTCCAGCTTTCCGCCCCCGTTACCAGGGGCCTTCTCCACCTTCTGCGTGGACAAGGCTCACATCACCCAGTTGGGAGAACCCCCGATTCATATTATCATATTTCAAACCGGTAAATAAGAATAGTGGAGCCTATTCTACGGTCTAAATATTTAAGTAAGCTTTAAGTGTGGATCTCACGGGTAAAGCCGAATTCACACCAAATACTATATATTCAGTTGCGGTGAGAGGCGAGAGAGAGCCATGGACCCCTAGGAGGCTCCTTCGGGCCTAGGAGGGCGACGCTGCAGCCAGAGAAGCTAAGCCTCCTCAGGAAACGCAGGGAAGCCTCCAAGTCGGCCTCCTCCAGGCCCCAGTCACTATAAACTGCTAAGAGGCCCCTGCAGGGCCTAGCAGGGAGGCGTAACTCCTCAATAGCCTTTGAGAGGCTTGTGCCGCCCCAGGGGACTAGGTGCTCCTCTGAGGCCTCGCCTGGCGACGATAACACTCTCCTGACGCCGTAGTCGAAGAGTACTAGCCTCTTGGATGCTGCAGGGTAGAGGCGCCAGAGCCTCTCAGCTACAGCGAGCCCCCGCGCGACCTCGCCAGGCCTCATACTGGCGCTGACGTCGAGCATGTAAAGCAGCTCACCCGTAAGCCTGTCACGACCAGACACAACCACGTCGTCAGGAAGCCCGGCTAGCCTCTTTGGAGGCCTTATGAAGCTGCGACGCCAGTGGAGGCCCGCATATACAAGCCTGGAGAGGGCCTCAACTTCAGAATCATCACCCTCCTCACCCGGGACTGCACTTCCCGTTAAAGGACCCCGACCCCTCCCAGCACCCCTATCGATCAAAGCGAGCCTTGGACTAAGCAGCCTGAGCAGTATCCTAGCCGCGGCTGCCCTGAAGCCCCCCGCGGCGAGGGAGGAAGATATCGAGTCGAGGGCCCCTCTCGGAGTGGAAGCCGAGGGGGCGGCCATGCCTAGGAGGAGGCGTAGCGGAGCAGGATGCACCGGGGGGAGGCCAAGGCGGCGTAGGACGCTGGCGGCATAAGCTTCGAGAGCGGCAACTAATAATGATCCCTCGGCTTCCACTCCTTGAAGCTCTCTAAGCGCTGCAGCCCTCGCCGCGGCAGCCGCTACTGCTGAAAGCCTCGCCCTAGGATCGAGCCTCTCTAAGCCTATGCCGGCCCAGAAGCGGCCTGGCTCGAAGCGCCACTCCCTCCTGCACCCCTCGAAGAGGCCCCGAGAGGCTAGAAGGGGGTCCAACGCTATGAGGCCTGCGTAGGCCCTGCTAGCGGCCTCGTAGCACTCCCTGCTCATGACAGTCTGCCCCACCTCTCCGCAGCTAGAGCCGCTGCAGCCAGAGCCCTGTGGAGCCGCTGCTCGTAGCCCTTGCAGCTGGTGAGCCTCTTCAGGGGCCTGCATAGGTTGCGGGGGACTGGCAGCGGTGCTCCTTGGAGGAGTACTATAGCCAGGGGGCCCCTTAGATAGGCCACCTTCAGGCCCCAGGGACACCGGGCGAGCCAATACCCTGGGCAGTCCTCTACCACGGCTCCCATCACTCACCGCTATAGGTGCTCTGCGATTGTCTCGGCGAGCTTTAGAGCGGCTTTACACTTCGTGGCCGCTTCTAGGGGGTTCAGGCCGCTAAGGTAGAGTAGCCATGCAGCTAGGTGAGGTGCCCTGCTGTACACCTCCTCGACCACGCTGCAGCCCCTCTCTGCTCCTAGACTTGCAAGTTCCTCGGCAGCCCTAGCCACGGCTAGAAGCCTCTCCTCCTCGTTCCTAGCCCTAGCGAGGGCATCCCTCCAGGATCTCGGAGTAGCCGGGGAGAGGAAGGGCTCCGCCTCCCCCGCGGCGGCTGGGCCCACGATTAGCTCTGCCAGGTCCACTGCCTCCCTGCCTCTAGGGCTCCCAGCCCTGGCTAGCTCCCATGCAAGCACGCTCCAGCTACGCGGCGTAGGGAACTTCTCTATCCCCCCTCTAGCCGGCCTATACATGAGATCAGGCCTCGCCTTGAGGAGCGCCGCTACCCTGCGATCCCATGGCCTGCCCCGGGAAGCCATCCAGGACGCCCACTCCTCGGGGGTTGGAGGCCTGACCTTAACCAGCATCCTGAACCGGTCTAGAAGTGGGGGCGGAGGCTCGACAGCCACGGGACTATCCTTAGGCTCGTTGCCCGCAGCGACAACCTCAACCCCCGGGGACAGCCTTTGATAAGCAACTCTGCGATCCAAAACAACGCTAAATAACACCGTCTGCACATCGGGGCTCACAGCGTTGGTCAACTCGTCTATGAAGAGAAGCCCCACGGCCCTGGGATCCGCTAGTAGCCTGAGCTTCCCGGGGAGCACCCAGTCATAGCCCCCGTCTACCCTCGCAATAAATGCGAGGTCCTCGGGCCTAACGAGGGGAGCATAGATCTGAAGGTACAAGTAGTCCCTGCTAAGGTCTACAGAGCTGATGGAGGTCTCAGCTAGATCCACGAAACGACGCCCAGCATTACTAGCCCTCTCCTCAGCATACTCCCGGACAACAGTGCTCTTACCCACTCCGGGAGGCCCTAGAAGAAGCACCCTGTCACCGCCGTGCCTCCTCAGCAGGCCAAGCAGCCCAGAAGGGCTAAGCTCCGGCAACGCCGCCAGCAGCACCCCCTAGACCCACGATAAACCCTCCACTATACTCCACACCCTTTAACCAGCCCGAGAGAGCGCATGAAGCATAGAGTTTAACGTGCCCCCGCGCCTCCCCGAAGGCCCCTTGGAGGGAGACCCTGGGGGCCCCTCTTCGTAGGGCATCTAAACTCTAGAGGGGCCCTCTTTAGGGGGTCCCCGGTGATGGAGGGCTGGTGAGGCGTGTCGAACCGGGATAGGTGTGTGAGGGTAGCTGTGCTAGAGCTAGTGGGGTATAGGGAGTGGACTGAGAGCTTGGGGAGTGATAGGGAGTGGAGGATACAGGCTGTCCAAGCAGGAGTCTACAGGGAGGGCCAGATAACTGCTGCGAGGCGCGGCGGCTTCCTGATGGCGCAGCGCCACGACATTCTACTCCTACTGGCAAGCGGCCTTACACCTGAGGATCACCAGGAGGTTATGGATGCTGTGGCAACCCTTGCTCCAGTGCCTGTTAGGATGGCGAGCAGCTGCGCCGCCACGCCTAGGCTCGCCGAGGCTCGGGCTTGGATGCTCCTTCAGGGGGTGAGCGGCGGCGGGCTTAGATATGAGGAGGGAAGCGGGGGCGAGGAGACGCTGGTAGCCCACATAGACATAGATAATGTTACTAGTATAACCAGAAGTAAAGGTGCCGTAGAGACGCACGAGATCGTGGTAAAGCTCTTGGCGTCGCTGGCCGAGAAGGCGCCAGGCTTGGGTGCAGTAATCCAGTATTTAGGCGGCGATAACGTGTTGGCAGTACTGCCTCCCTCAGCACCGCCCAGCATCGTTGACGGTCTCCTCGAAGGTAACGGGTTTAGCTTGAAGGCGGGCGTGGGAAGGGCGGTGAAGGCTAGGAAGGCCCTGAGCCTGGCTGCGGAGGCGCTTCATAGAATCAGGAGCGGAGAGGCCAACAGCAGGATAGTATACCTAGAGGAAAGCGGTTAACATTCTCAATAGTCTTGAAGGCATAGCTGGTAGACGGTAAATGCGCGTTTAAATCCCGTACAGTCACTATTTGAATACTGCACATGTAGGGGTTGAGGGATACTATTTATGTCTCTAGGGGTTCAAACCGGCTTCGAGGAGGCGCTGCGAAGGACTGCCAAGTATGTCCTCCTGAGCTATGCCGTCTCCATAGTAGCCATAATATTCTTTATAGTATTCATAGTGATCGTTGCGTTCGGCTTCCTAGCGGTAGGCGATATAGCAGTAGCTGCAGACACCGAGGAGGACCTAGGCTACACTCTCTCCACACTCTCAATAGGAGCAATAGTACTCGTAGTGGTACTTGGTTTAGTACTCTACGCTGTATTCATAGTAGCAGCGTACCTGCTATACAAGGCCTTCTCGGGCTTGAGGTCGGCCCTGCCCTCAGCCCCAGAGATTGTTAGGGCTAGGCTCGAGACTCCCGTAACAGTGCTCTACTACAGCGCCCTCCTGATGCTAGTAGGAGTAGTGACGGTAATCATAGTGATAGGCCTACTGCTGATCCTGCTAGCATCCCTCGGTTTAACAGTAGGCAACCTACTCTTCGGCCTCTCCCTAAGAGACATAGGCGCGGGCCTAGAGACGCCGGGCAACCTGCTACTCGCCGGCACAATACTGCAGATACTATCGGTACTCCCATACATTGGAGGAGTCTTCGGGATGATAGGCTTCATACTAGAGATTGTAGCGTACTACATGATATACACGTGGAGGGGAAGCCTGCCGGGAGCAGCCGAGACCTCGGGAGAGACCGGGACAATCGGGGGTGCACCCTCCTTTTGAGCGAGGACGAATGGCAAGTCCTCGCTAGGGCGCTGGGAGAGGCTAGCAAGACAATACTGTTGAGCTACGCAGCTGCAATCACCACTGCACTCATTTTATAGCAATCTTCCTCGGACTGGGCTTTGCAGGCGCCCTAAATACGGGCGTCCCAGAATCCGCCGCAGGCTAATTCTCTTCTTCCTAACAGCCCTACTCACACTATACGGGAGCGTCCTACTAGCCCTCTTTCTCTACGCCAAGACATTCGGGGAGCTGAGAGAGAAGCTACCCTCACTGCCAGAGGATGCCAGGGTAAGGCTCGAGCTTCCAGTTAACCTAATGTACCACAGCGCAGTGTCCCTGTAGGATTACTCCTCCTAATTATAATTATAAGAGTTATAGCGCTGCTCCTAGGCGCCCTAGGCCACGTAACGGGTAAAATCACGCTAGGAGGCGCCCTTAGAGAGCTTCATAAAGACCTGGAAACCCCTGGAGCGCTTCTCATAGCGGCAACGCTGCTAAACATAGCAAACATGATCCCCTATCTGGGCTTCCTAGGCGTCCTAGCAGTAGCCCTAGACGTCATAGCGTATTACATGATACTCAAGTGGAGCAGAGGCTTTGAAGCCACGACGTGGGAAGCGGGAGAGCCGCTTGGCAGCGGCGAGCCGGTATACTAAATATGGCTTCTCCAAGGCTTCTTCAATCCAGCCGCAACCCTCCCATGGCTTGGGGGAGTCCTGCTAGTGGCCCCATGGGTGGGGATTGCGTGGTGCTGTGTTTTGGCGTCCACGCCTTCAAGGGGTAGGGGTAGGAGGAGTGGTAGTGTAGTTAGTGATTTCGCGTTTCATGTTGTTATAGTGTTTGCTGTGCTTGCTGGGCTCTGGCATGCTAGACTCTTGGTGGCTGGTAGCTACTTCAGCGTGTGGAGCCTCCTATGGCAGGGTGAGGCCCTTCCAGGGCTCCTGGCCCTGCCTCTACTCCCCCTTGCGGCTGCCGCATCCGCTAAGCGGCGAGGTGTTGCCGCCGCTGCGGCACTCCTAGCCTCGCCAGCGCCCCTGCTACTCGGCGACTGGACTCCAGGCCTCGCTGTAGCATCTGCTCTCGTCGTTGCATCGCTCCTTACATTGATGCACCGGATAGCATCGCCCCTGCACTTTGCAGCGGCGTTAGTCTTCGACTCGAGTCTTCGCTACGCCGCTGGCGGTATTGACCCCGTTGAGTTGAGCGTCGGCGAAGCCATGTTGGCCGCTTCCACCGCAGCCCTAACCCTGGCTCACGTAGCTGCGGGGCGGAGCAGCGGCGGGGAGGCACCGGGGGTCGGTGTTTGGCATGGAGCGTTGCTAGGCTACGCAGTTGCAGGCGCCTGGAGTCCCCCGGCTTTGCTCCGCTCTGCCGGTGCCATGGTGTCCTCGGGCTTGGAAGCTTATCTCGCCTCCATCGCTTCTGCTGTTATGGTAGCGCTGGTGGGCCTTGCCTGGAGCAGGGCTCCCTGGCTGCCAGCTCTCCTGGGGATCGCTGGCCTCGCCCTCAAGACACTCTCTCCCATAGCCGCGCTCTTGGCGCCGGCGGCGCTGGCTACGCCCCTCAGGGCCTCTAGGGCTCCAGCCATTGGCGGGTTCCTCGCGGGGCTTGCGTTCGAGGCTGTGTCCGTCATGCATGTCGCGGTCTATGCGGGAGCTTACATGAGCCTGAGCCTTCTCGAGGGAGCCTACCTGGTCCCCCTTCTAGCAGCGCTTACATTAGTAGCGTTAGGCCTAGAGCGGCGGGCAACGCCTAGGTATGGAGTCTCGAGTGTAGGCCTCGTCGCCGCAGCTGCACTCCTCCTAGCTATACCGGTGACGCTCGCCCCTCTCGCACCGGATTCTGGCCCGGGCGGCGAAGCTGGCGTGGCAACATACAATCTACACCAGGGCTTCACAGCCGACGGGAGGCTCAACGGGCTCGAGCTAGCGAGGGCCCTTAGCAGGCTCCCGCCGCTGCTCTGCCTACAAGAGGTGGACGCTGGCAGGGCTACGAGTGCATACATAGACGTGCCAGTACTCCTCTCATCCCTAGGCTACCACGTGGAGTTCCAGCCAGCTATAGCTGGACACTATGGTGTGGCGGTGGCCCTCCATGGAGGAGAGCTGGAGAGACTAGCCTCGGGCACGCTACCTGGGGTTGATAGCGAGGAGAGAGCATGGCTAGCCGTAGAGGCGGATGGCATCACTCTTGCAACGCTTCATCTAGGCCTGACTCCCAGGGAGAGGCTGATTCAAGCCAGGATCCTCTTCGAGAGCCTCAAAGTTGAGGGTTTAAGGCCTACAGTGCTGTGCGGCGATTTCAACGAGGATCAAGGCCCTGCAACACATGTCATACTCGAGACGGGCTATGTAAGGTTGGAGCCCGTGGAGGGCCCACGGTACACATGCTGCCTGGGGGAAGAGACCAGGGTTTCAATAGATCACATATACGCCCTAGAGGGCTCCGAGCCTTCAAGATGGATTGCTAGGATAGTATACGTTGAGGCCAGCGATCACCTGCCAGTAGCGGCGGAGCCTTAATGTTAGTCGTCACTCCTCGAAGTAAGCGTAAATCCCGACGTTGAGCTTCTGGTAGCGCTCTTCAACCTCGACAAAGCATTCTTCTAGTCCCGAGAATCTCTTCATCAGCGATGCCTGCCTTTCCTCTATTCTTGTGATCCTGTCTAGTATCTCCTTGAAGCCTAGCAGGCCCATCAGGGCGTAGCGGAACTCTGCATCACTCTTCTAAGGCTTTTAGTATTCTCTTCTTCTCGTCGCTTGAGAGGGTCATCTCGCTGGTCTTTACCTCTCCCGTGTTTATTCGGGGCCGGGGTGCTACTTTAAAGGCGTCCTCTCTCGGGGGCCTGGTTAGCTTATTTCACCTCGGCAGCGGCTCTCCGCCTCTTCATGGGGGCGGTGCTTGTCATGAGTGGAGAGCCGTTGTTGGTGGTGGCGCCTACGCCTGGTAGCGGAGAGCTCGGCGAGGGTTTGGCGAGGGAGCTAGGAGTAGAACCTGTTTACGGCGAGTTTAAGGAGTTCCCCGATGGCGAGGAGTATGTACGTGTTAGGGTTGATAGTGGCGGGGGCCCTGCAGTCGTCGTAGCCACCATGTCTAGGCCGCAATCTAGGAGCCTCCTAGTGGCTATGTTAACCGTGGACGCCCTACGGGAGCAGGGCATGAACGAGGTTTATCTGGTTGCGCCCTATCTAGCCTATGCTAGGCAGGACAGAGTCTTCCTTCCAGGGGAGCCTGTGAGTGTGAGGGTTGCTCTACAGGCATTGGCGTCCACCGGAGTTAGGGGCCTTCTAGTGGTTGAGCTGCATAGAGCTGATAGCCTCTCCTGGTTCCCAGGAGACGGGGTAAACGTGAGGCCTCTCCCCTTCATCCTGAGGAGGAGCGGATTCAAGTGTAGGAGGGGGGAAACCGTAATAGTTAGCCCCGACCTCGGCGGCAGGCAGAGGGCAGAGCTGGTAGCCAGGCGCCTCGGCTGCGAGTGGGGCTACCTCGTGAAGAAGCGTGACAGGGTGACCGGCGAGGTGAGGATAGAGGCGGCTGACGTGGATGTAGAGGGGATGGATGTGATAATAGTGGACGATATAGTTAGTACTGGAGGCACCCTGGCCCTCGCTGCAAGCCAGCTACTAGAAAGAGGGGCTAGGAGGGTCTACGCAGTGGCAGCCCACTACCTGGGCCTTCCAGGCGTTGATGGCAAGCTAAGGCGGGCAGGCCTCTCGGGCCTGGCGGCGGGCAATACGCTGCCATGGAACCCTCAGGCGGGCTTCCTAGAGAGGGTGGACCTATCGCCGCTCATGGCTGAAGCCCTGAAGGGGCTGCTACGGGGTTGAGGCTCCGCTACGCCATCATAAGCGGCGAGAACCCGCCTCTCCCGGCTAGGGAGCTAGAGGCTATCCTTGAGGCCGAAGCGGGGCCCTGGGGCTACAGGCTCCACGGCTGGCTTGACGGTTTAGCCGTGTTCGAAGCCGAGCTGAGATGGGGGGCGTGGCAGGTCACCTACAGGGCAGGCTACACTAGGGAGGTAGGCCTACTGCTAGCAGCCGACTCGCTGCCCAGGGCTAGGAGTGCTGGGAGGAGGGCTGGAGAGGAGCTGCGCCGCCTAGGCCTCCGGGGGCCCTTCAGGATTGAAGCGGTCGTTCATGGACCCTACGCTCATGCCCGTGGCAAGACGTGGCTTACCCGCATGGTGGCAAGGGGTCTAGCAGATGCAGGGGTCGAGGCCTCGCCTCGGGGTAGACAGGAGCTGAGGGCCTTCGCCACCGAGGGCGTAGTCGTCATAGGCCTGCCCGAGGCGAGGCTAGATACGAGGTCCCTAACGGAGAGGAGTCCTGGTAGGAGGCCCTTCTTCAAGCCCGGCCCTCTGAGCCCCCAGCTCAGCAGGGCCTTCGTTAACCTGGCCCGGCTACGCAGAGGCGACGTCTACCTGGACCCATTCTGTGGCACTGGAGGCTTCGCTATCGAGGCGTGCCTCATGGGGGCGAGCCGCTGCCTCTGCGGCGACCTGGACTGGGCTATGATAAGCGGGGCCCCCAGGAATCTGAGAGCGTATTGCCGCGGCCATGGGTGGCTCGTTGCAGCGTGGAACGCTGCAAGCTTGCCAGTAGCTCCTGGCTCTGTCGACGCGATAGCCACGGACCCCCCCTATGGGAGGAGCACCACTACGGGGGGCCAGGGCTATGTGAGGCTAGTTAGGGGCTTCCTTGAGGAGGCGGCGAGGTCGGTGAAGCACGGGGGCTACATAGTGTATGCGGGCCCCGTCAAGTACAAGCCCTGGGTGCTGGCAGAAGAAGCTGGGCTCAGGGTAGTGGACAGGATAGAGATGTATGTGCATGGAAGCCTTACGAGGGCCATCGTAGTGGCCAGGAGGTGAACAAGGGGCCGTGGCTAAGCTCGTAGAGATCACTATTCTGGGGAGCGGGGGGGCGGTGCCCAGCAGGGAGAGGCTCACGCCCTCTATACTGATCAGGGACTGGATGGGCAACCAGGTGCTACTTGATGCGGGGGAGGCGGCTCAGCTACGCCTAGCAGAGGCAGGATCCAGCCCCAGCCAGCTAGACGTTATCCTATTAACGCACGAGCACGGAGACCATGTTAACGGGCTGGCGGGGCTCCTCATGACTATGAATTTGCAGGGCAGGGAGAGGCCTCTGATCCTCGCGGGGGCCCCTGGAGCCCTCGAATTCGCCGTTGAAGTATTGGAGGCTACACGGGAAAGGCTAGGCTTCGAGGTCGTGGCGAGGCCCATGAGGCCTGGTGACGAGCTGGTCCTGCACGAGTCGGGAGGAGACAGACTAGTGGCGAGGGCCTTCAAGGCGTGCCACACTGTGGAGGCCCTCGGCTTTAGGCTAGACTGGATCCTCAGGCCCAGGCTGAAGAGAAGTGCTCTCGAGTTGCTGGGAGAAAGGCCGGGCCCCTGGATTAGGGAGTTGATACAGCGTGGAGAGGCCATGATAGGCGGGCGAAGGATCTCGTTGGAGGAGGTAGCCGAGGCCGGGGGAGGACTGGGCGTGGCCTATACCGGAGACACCGCTCCATGTAGGAGCGTAGCCGAGGCCGTGCGAGGCGTTGACGTGCTCCTCCACGACTCGACCCTGGATTCGGGGCTAGAGGATGAGGCCCTCTCCCGGGGCCACTCCACCGCCAAGGCTGCAGCCCTAGTAGCGAGGGAAGCGGGAGCAGGCCTCCTAGTGCTGATCCACGTGAGCCAGCGCTACAGGGGATTCGAGGCTAGAAGGCTCCTGCTAGAGGCCCGCAGGGTCTTCCCCCGGAGCATCCTAGCCTGGGACCTCTCTAGGATCGTAGCGTCTCCCAGGCGCCCCGGCAGAGGCGGCGAACAACAGCGGCGTAAACTCTGGCGGCTCGGCCCAGCTCCTCCATAGACACTCGCTCCCTATCAGTATGGGCCAGCCTAGGGTCTCCCGGCCCATAGGCTGCTATACTCCTCGCAGCCCAGTAGAGTATGTTCATATCGCTTGTACCCTGCTTCACCGAGACCCTGGGCCTTACACCCTCGCTCCTCAACGCCGCGACAAGGCTCCTAGGGACGGGGCTCGCCAGGGGAATCCTGACGGGGGAGAGGAGCCAGAGGCGGCTGCAGCCGCAGCCCGGCCCTAGAGAGCCGCAGGCATCTGCAGCTGCAGCTAACGCATCCGTGGGGCTCTCCTGGAACCTCTTGTCTATGACCGCCTCAGCCCTTGAAGGCGCTACGTTCCACGCCTCCCCAGCCCTTAGCACGGTCAACGTTGAAGGCTCGAGGACAGACTTTACCTTGGCTAGCCCCTCGACTAGGCGCCACGCTGCTCCCTCACCGCTACTAGCGGCGTGGCCCCCCTCCCCGGTGCAGAGGGCTTCAAGCTTTAGGCTGCCCCTGTAGCCTATTGCTACGCCGTCGCCCCCAGTGGGCTCCCCTATGACTATGAAGGGCGGGACCTCGCCCGAGGCTAGGAGCCCCCAGGCTCCAGGGCTCTCGGCCTCCTCTCCTAGTAGCGCCATAACTGCTGCACTGCATTCGAGCCCCTCCGCCGCTGCAAGGGATAGGCCGACTATCATAGCTGCCAAGGGGCCCTTAGCGTCTACTGCCCCCCTACCAGCTACCGCTCCCTCCTCGAGAACGGGTTTCAGCATTCCAGGTACCGTGTCGACGTGGCTTGCAAGCGCCACTACAGGGAGGGACCCGTTCCAGTCCTCGGGAGCTACTATTATGTTGCCGTGCCTGTCGAGCCCCGCAGCTAGGCCTAGCCTGCTAGCCCACTCCTCTATGACTGGCAGGGCCTCGTGCTCCCTGCCCGGGGGGGTGTAGATGCTTACCAGGTCGTAGAGGAGCCTAGCAGCCGTAGCCCCTGCAGATGCAGGATCTAACCGCATCAGCAGCCCACCTCGCGTCACCGCCGTCAACCATGTAAGGCGGCAGTAGCCTCACAGTAGTGGCTCCCGCTTTCAACGCCAGCACCGAGGCCTCCTCCTGCATGCACCTTATTATCCTCCCTGGGTCGAATCGTAGCTCCACGCCCAGCATTAGGCCTAGCCCCTTCACCCTCCTGACTGCTCTAAGCCCGTCTAACGCCTCACCTAGCATCCTGAGCATCTCCCCGCCGGCCTCCCTAGCCCTCTCTGGCAGGTCAACCTTGACTGCGTGCCTGGAAGCCGCGGTGACTGCAGCCATGCTAACAGGGTTCCCGGCGTGTGTGCTCCCGTGCATGCCGCCGGAGAGCTTTTCAAGTATGCCTTCCCTTGAGAGCACGGCGCTCGCTGGCAAACCGCCGGCTATACTCTTACCAGCAGTCATAATATCGGGCTCCACACCATGGTGCTGGTGGCTCCACCACTCTCCCGTGCGGCCGAAGCCGGCCTGCACCTCGTCGAATACTAGTAATGCTCCTACCCTGTCCGCCTCCTCCCTGAGAGCCTTGAGGAACTCTCGGGAGGCAGGCTCTACTCCTCCCTCGCCCTGCACGGGCTCCACTATTATTGCTGCCGTGTCGCTCGGCACCTTACCCGCTATCTCCGCGGGGTCCGAGTTGAACCTCAGGAACTCTACTTCTCCGAGTACGGGGATACCCTTCCTGTACTTGGGGTTCCACGTGGCGCTCAGGCTCGCCAGGGTGCGGCCATGGAAGGAGCCCCTAAACGCTACTATCCTGCGGCGGCCCGTGTAGAGCCACGCAGCCTTCAATGCAGCCTCTACTGCCTCAGTGCCCGTATTCAGGAATACTATCTCTCGGGCCCAGCCGGGTGCTACCTTTGAGAACCAGTGAAGCGCCTCTTCGAGGGCTGGAGTGGTGAAGCCGCTTGAAGCGGCCACTAGCTCTGACACCTGCCTTGCTACGGCCTCCGCCACGTCGGGGTTGGCGTGGCCCAGGAGGGCTGCCCCGTGGCCTGCGTGGCAGTCAAGGTATTTGCGGCCAGCCGAGTCCCAGACGTATTGGCCGCTCCCCTTGACTAGCTTGAGCCCTCTGAACCCGTAGAAGCGGACTAGCTTTAGTGGAGATTCCGTGGTCTCCAAGGCTTCTAGCGTCACCTCCTTGCGAGCGAGATTATATGCTCGGCCATCAGGCCCGCCACGTCTACTCCTGTCACCTTCTGCGTTGTCTTGAACTCGGGGGTCGGGTTCACCTCTAATACTAGTAGCCCCCTCCCTGGATCCTCTATCAAGTCTACTCCTCCCACTTCGAGTCCCAGGGCCCTGCAGCTCCTCTGTACTAAATCCTCTATCTCGCCCGTGACCTTGACGGGCTCGGCTCTAGCCCCCTGGGCTATGTTAGTGGCTAGTCCTCCGTGGATCCTGTAGATCCCTGCGGGGACCTGGTCGCCTATGCAGAATACCCTTAGGTCTCGGCCCGGCTTCCTTATGTACTCCTGGACTACGCTGCCCTTGAGGCCCTCGGGGAGGTAGGCCTTGTGCTCTGCTAGTGCCCTAGCTTCTACCTCGTCCCTCGCGAGGTTTACTAGGCGGCCCCAGCTGCCCTTGAGCGGCTTAACCACTACTGGGTAGCCTATGGTGGATGCCGCCTCCGGGAGCGCCTCTGGGTCTACTGCTATCATTGCGCGGGGAGTCGGGATCCCGTGGGCCGCTAGTATTGCCTGGCTCCAGGCCTTGTCTCTAGCTATTGCCATGCCCCTTGCAGGGTTGACGACGGGCATTCCCCAGGACTCCGCCGCGACTGCGCTATAGAATGTTGTTGCGTGGCTCACGCCCCGCGCCACCGCTATGTCTGCCTGCCAGGGGGGCTCGCCTCCTATGGGTAGGGGTAGCCTAGCCGTGTGGACAGGCTCCACCCTAGCCCTCTCCCGGAGGGCGTTTAGTAGGAGCTTCTCGTCGAGCCTAACTATGTCGTAGAAGAAAAGGACTGTTGAGTTGCCACTGGCGAACTTACTCACCCCAGTCCTCCTCTACTCCCCCGAACACCCTTACCGTCAACAGTCCATTACCATTCTTCACTACTTCAAGCACGACTCCACACGAGTGCTCGATTAGCTCTCCGGGCATGTAGTCCTCGGGTATCTCAACCTCTAGACCGCAGACCGGGCACTTAGCCGCTGGCATCCCACGCTCCACCTCCCTACCTCTTCTGCCGCATCCCTGTAGGTATCCGGCTCGTACACTTAAGTGTTGAATACGCAGCGCGTGAAACAAACGGTTCGCTCTTCGTACCTGCCCGCTACATATGGTTCAGGCCTACTTAAATCCGCGGGGTGCGGGCTACGGCGGTAACCGGCTAAGAGTGGAGGGTAAACCGGGTTGGCCGAGGTTAGAGTGGGGGTCCTCGGGGGCTCGGGCTTCACTGGCGGCGAGCTCCTGAGGCTCCTAGCCTTGCACCCCAGGGTGGAGGTGGTCTTCGCTACCAGCAGGGAGTACGCTGGCAGGCCGATACACTCGGCACACCCCCACCTTAGGGGATTCTACGAGGGCTTGAGGTACTCTAGGATAGAGAGCGTTGACCTCGGCTCTGTGGACGTACTCTTCAACGCTCTCCCCCACGGAGCGGGGATCAACTACACCAGCGAGGCCTACGACAGGGGAGTAACGATAGTAGACTTGAGCGCCGATTACAGGTTGAAGGACGCCAGCCTCTACGAGAGTGTATACGGCTTCAAGCACCCAAGGCCCGACCTCCTAGAGAAGGCCGTATACGCGCTCCCCGAGATCCACGGGGAAGAGCTGAGGGGCGCCAGGCTAGCGGCTGCGCCCGGCTGCAACGCCACCGCGGCAATCCTAGCAGCGGCCCCTCTAGCGGCGTCGGGCCTGATAGACCTTGACATGGGGATTGTTGTCGACGTCAAGGCGGGCAGCAGCGAGGGAGGCAGCAAGCCCAGCAAGAGCAACCACCACTCCCTAAGGGAGGGCTCTGCCAGGCCCTACAGCCCCTGGGGCCACAGGCACGCTTGGGAGGCTAGACAGGAGCTATCCAGGCTGGCTGGGAAGCCCGTGAAGCTGAGCCTCGTACCCCACGCTGTCAGCATGGTGAGGGGGGCCTTCGCCAGCGTGCACGGCTGGCTAGTCGATGGTAAGGGGTTCAACGACGTAGCAAGGGCATACGCATCCTTCTACTCTGGTAAGCGCTTCGTGAGGGTCAAGCCCTTAGCCCCTGGCATCCCAGGCGACCCCCCGGATGTGAAGAACGTTATCGGCAGCGAGTTCGCCGAGATAGGCTATAGTGTAGAGGTAGAGGTAGGGAGAGTCTCGGGGTTCGCGGCTATCGACAACCTAGTCAGGGGCGCGGCTGGTCAGGGAGTCCAAGCGATGAATCTCATGCTAGGCTGGCCCGAGGGGGAGGGTCTCATGATCCCGCCCCTCAGGCCGTGAATTACCAGTACCGCTCCGGTCTCGGAGGTGAACCGGGGGCCATGGAGATAGGGGTAGTAAAGATAGGTGGTAGCATACTGAGCGATGTGGAGCCTCGCCTCAAGGAGGCGGCAGACCTCGTCTCCAGGGGCTGGAAGCTCGTCCTGGTACATGGAGGCGGCAGGCTAGTTGACGAGTACGAGCGCAGGCTCGGCATGGAGCCGAGGATCGTGGTCCATCCAAGCGGGGTCAGGAGCAGATACACCAGCTGGGAAGAACTTGAAGTATTCCTAATGGTTATGGCGGGGCTGGTCGCTAAGAGGATACAATATACGCTAGCAGGCCTTGGCGTGAAGAGCCAGAGCCTCACAGGCCTCGACGGCCTATCTATAGAGGCTAAGAGGAAGGAGAGGATAGTCATTGTAAACGAGCGGGGGAGGCCCCAGGCAGTACCCGGCGGCTACACTGGCCGCATAACAAGGGTTGACGGAACCTACCTAGAACACGTTCTATCTAGGGTTGACGTGGCAGTCGTCAGCCCCGTAGCCTATGGGGTAAGCGATGGCAGAGTAGTCCCATTGAATGTTGACGGAGACCAGATGGCAGCTGCCATAGCAGGCGCCCTGAAGGCGCCCCTAGCCCTCGTGACAGACGTGCCAGGAGTGATAGTTGATGGCGGGGTGGTTGGCAGGCTTAAGCCCGAGGAGGCGGAGGAGCTGGCTAAGAGGGTCGGCAAAGGGATGAACATGAAGCTTATGATGGCTGCTAGGGCCGTGAAGGGCGGGGCTCCTAGGGCCTCGATAGGCGATGCAGGACTCGAGGATCTACTCTCCGGGACTAAGGGGACGGTGATAACGCTTGAGGACGCCCAGCCTTGACGAGAAGGATCTACGGCTCCTCTCCATCCTGAAGAGGGATGCGAGGACGCCCTATAGCGTGCTGGCGAGGGAGCTGGGGGTCACTGAGAGCGCTGTTAGGAAGAGGGTGAAGAAGCTAGTAAGGATGGGGATAATAAAGAGGTTCACGGTAGAGTACCGGCTCCCGGGCGAGCTGGGGGCGATAATACTAGTTAAGACTAGTAGTCCCACGCCTGTACCCGAGGTTAGCAAACGAATAGCAGAGTATCCCCTAGTAGATAAGGTAATGGAGGTCACTGGGGAGTACGACATAGTGGCGGTCGCCAGGGCCAAGGACGTGGGCGACATAAACAACCTCATCGACTATATAAGGGGTATACCGGGGGTCCAGGCTACCTATACAATGGTAGTACTGAGAGAGTACTAGGAGGCGTTAAGCGCCTGCAAGACAAAAACGTGTTTAGAGGCCCCGAGCGGGAGGGGCTCGCGAGCCCGGGTTGCTCTCCTCCTTACCTATTATCCTTCTAGGCCTAGCTTCTCCTTGAACCAGCCTGTTATCTCCTTCAGCCTCTTCATTCTCTGCCTAGGCCTCCCGCTCCTGCTTAGGTCGTGGTTCTCCCCTGGGAAGAGGACTAGTTTTGCGTCTTTCCCTTGCACTTTAAGGGCTGTGAACAGTTGTATGGCCTCTCCTGGGGGGCATCTGTAGTCTTCGAGGGCGTGTATTATTAGTAGTGGTGTTTCGATGTCGCTTGCTTTGAATAGGGGGCTGTATCTCTCGTATGCTTCTAGGCTTTCCCATGGGTGTGGTGCTTGGAGTATGTCGCGGGCGAAGTACCAGCCTATGTCGCTTTCACCGTAGAAGCTTATCCAGTTGCTGCAGCTCCTCTGTGTCACAGCTGCCTTGAACCTGCTTGTCCTTGATACTATCGTGTTGGTCATGTAGCCTCCGTAGCTGCCCCCGGTGACGCCTGCCCTGTAGGGGTCTAGTTTGGGGTAGAGGCTTGGCGCCTCGTCAGCGATCTTCATTAGCTCGTCGTAGTCCAGGTCGCCGTAGCGGCCCCTTATATCGGCGAACTCCTCGCTATAACCATCGCTGCCCCTAGGGTTGCTGTATACTACCGCGAAGCCCATGCCGCTGAGCACGTGGAACTCGTGGAGGAACGCGTAGCCGTAGCTCGTCTTGGGGCCGCCGTGGATGTAGAGGATCCAAGGCACGCAGCCCCTGCAGTCTGGCTCCCTTGCTGGGGGGAGGATCCATACGTCGATACTGCCTCCATGGGGGCTCTCGACCTCGTAGTGTATTGGCTCCTTTAGGAGCCTCGTTTCCATCCAGCCATTGTGGCCTGTCAGTTTCGCCTCCTCACCGCCCCTCTTAAGGTAGACCTCGTTGGGCCTCGTCGGCGTCATCATGGTGAAGGCCACCTCTCTCCCGTCGCTTGAGACGCTGAACTCGTCTACAACTGCAGCCTCTGGGGCTAGCACCTCCTCGGCCTCGCCGCCTGGCACGACCCTGTAGAGGTGCACCCTGCCTGCGTCGCTGACGGGGAAGTATATCCTGCCGTCGTCGGGCCACGCTAGGGCCTTGAGACAGGACGGCCCCCGGGAGTCGCTATTAACGAGGTTCATGGTGTTCCTGTCCAGATCGCAGGTCACACAGGCAGTCTCACCCGACAGATCTACAGTGTATACTCTGAAGTGCTCGGCGAACCCTCTCTCCTTGACGGGCCTGGCCTTCACGGCTATCATGTCGCCCCTACTGCTCCATACTACCTCGGCTATACTCATACCCTCCAGTAGCACTTGCTCCTCCATGGTGTCTAGATTAACGACTGCGAGCTTCATCCTGTAGGGCTCTACCATGTTGTCGCTGATGGCCGCTGCTATCATGCCGCCGTCCGGGCTCCAGCTATAGTCTACAACGTTTACCCCTCTCCTATGGATTACCTCCTCTACGCCGCCACCAGGATAGCGGGCTATGAAGAGGCCGCTGAACCTGTCGAAGACCCAGCCCTCCCCGTTGAACCACACCGGGATCCTGTCCATCTCTAGCGCTTCCCTTTCACCGTAGGGCTTCCACTTTTCCCCGTCCACAGGCGCCCTAGCTAGGAAGGCTATAGCGTCTCCCCGCGGGCTCCACGACAGCTTGCCAGCGCCCCACCTACTCTTCTCTAAGAGTGCAGGCTCCCCGCCCTCAAGAGATACAACGTGGATACCGGCTCCCCCGCCTTCGAGCCTCCTAGCAAAGGCCAGGAGCCTACCATCGGGGCTCCACGCCGGGCACAGATCGCGGGGCCCGCCGGTTAGAGGCCTGTAGCCCTCCTCGCCAGCCACCCATACCTGGCTCCTGTACCCGTTAGCGTCGACGTCAGCCCTAGTTGCGACGTACGCCACGACCCCGCCCTCAGGATTAACTATCGGGTTGCTAACGAAGACTATGCGCTTTAGATCCTCTACTGTAAGGGGCTTCACCCCGCTATGCACCCCGTGACTCCAAAGGTTTGGAAGAGGGGCGGCTAGCCCTTCAACCTCCCAGGGAGCCTCCCCTCGGAGGGAGGGCCGCGCCGCGCCCCTACAATTTGTGGGTGTCGCCTGCTGCCTGGAAATTAATGTGGCGCGGGCGCGACAGTGTAATAGTGTGGGGTCTTTACTGGGGTGGCTTGGGCGTTGCTCCCGAGGTATGCTCCCCTGAGTGACAATGTCAGGCTTTACGAGGTTGGATTCAACGAGATCGTCGAGTTCTTCTATGGCCTGGCTGAGGCTGCTGACAGGCTTAGGGAGGAGGGTCTTTGGTTCTCGTATGGCCCTGAGAGGCTGCCTGAAGTGATAGAGGTGCCTAAGACCGGTACTCTGAGGGTGAAGCTGGGCTTCCCAGTTTATCAGAAGGGCGGCGTCGTCATGGATGTTACTAATGTTGAGCAGGCTCAGATCGCGGAGGACGCCGGCGCGGTTGCTGTCATGGTTCTAGACAAGCTTCCCTACGATGTTAGGAAGGCTGGCGGCGTCGCTAGGATGGCTGACGTCAAGGTTATAGAGGAGGTTATGAATAGTATAACTATACCCGTTATGGCTAAGGTGAGGATAGGCCACTACTATGAGGCCCTAATACTAGAGCAGATAGGCGTCGATATGATAGACGAGAGCGAGGTCCTCACTCCCGTTGATGAGAAGCACCACATAAACAAGTGGCTCTTCAAGGTGCCCTTCGTGAACGGGGCGAGGAACCTGGGTGAGGCTCTCCGCAGGATAGCGGAGGGCGCTGCCATGATAAGGACTAAGGGCGAGGCAGGCACCGGCAACGTCGCCGAGGCGGTTAGACACATGAAGATAATAATGGGTGAACTATGGAGCCTGCGAGGCCTGCCAGGGGAGGAGAGGCTTAGGAAGGCTAGGGAGATGGGCGTGCCAGTGGAGCTGGTAGACCTTACGGCGAGGCTTGGCAGGCTCCCCGTAGTGAACTTCGCTGCAGGCGGCATAGCCACGCCTGCGGACGCCGCCCTCATGATGTGGCTGGGCGCCGATGGCATCTTCGTCGGCAGCGGCATATTCAAGAGCCGCGACCCGCCTGAGAGGGCCGCCGCTATAGTGCTCGCCGCCAGCCTATGGGATGACCCTGAGAGTGTGGCTGAAGCGCAGAGGATGATAAGCGAGCAGAAGAGCATGATGGGCATAGACATTAGGAAGCTCAAGCCCGAGGAGCTGCTCCAGGTTAGGGGTGCGGAGGCTTGAAGATAGGAGTCCTAGGCCTCCAAGGAGGAGTATACGAGCACGTCTACATGCTGCGCAGAGCATTCCAGGAGCTCGGCTGGCAGGGAGAAGCAGTTGTTGTGAAGAAGCCCCAGCACCTCCACGGCCTCGACGGCATAATAGTGCCTGGCGGCGAGAGCACCACTATAGGCATAGTAGCCCGCCGGATAGGCCTACTAGAACCATTAAGGGACGCCGTCAAAGAGGGGCTGCCAGCCTTCGGCACCTGCGCTGGGGCCGTTATGCTAGCGGCTAAGGCCCGAGACAGGGTAGTAGGGGAGAAGAGTCAGCCCCTCATAGGAGCGATGAGCATAGAGGTGATCAGGAACTACTTTGGCAGGCAGAGGGAGAGCTTCGAGGTAGACCTGGAGGTTGAGGGGGTGGAAGGCCGGTTCCGCGGAGTCTTCATAAGAAGCCCGGCCATAGTAAAGGCTGAGGGCGACGCAAAAATCATAAGCTGGCTCAAATCAGGCGACAGCCTGGTAGGCGTCGCAGCCATACAAGGGCCCCACCTAGCAACGAGCTTCCACCCAGAACTAACGGGAGACACGAGAATACACAAGCTCTGGCTACAGAACATCAAAAGATAATAAAGCAAAACACAATACCCGTAGAGAGGCACTCTCCAGGTTTCATTTTAAGAAAGGCATTAATCAAAGATCCACACAGTATATCCATATTTTATATGCTCACTATAGTGGATTATAACACACGTACTATACCGTGACAAGGAGGAGAGGGTGGGGTGCCCGATGGCGGCGAGTCCTAACAACGCACTCCACATAATCCTAGTCGGTACAAGCGTTATACGTAACACGATAAACCTCCTGGAGAAATGCGCCGCCGGTGACACACATAGCTGCGCTATGCTAGGCATAGACATGCTCCAAGCCCAAGACGCCCTCAAGGAGCTATACACCGCTAGCAGGGACGGCTGCAGGCAGCCGCCCCCCAACTCCCCTGAAGACGAAAAGTGCGGAGGAATCCTCGAGAGCAACAAGATAGCTAGAAAGGCCGCAGACAACTTCATAAATAACCACCCCTACCTGGCCTCCGCCGAGCTAAACGCCCTGCAGGAAGCACTAAACGCTGGATGCCCCTGTATAGGCGAGATACTATTGATACACAGCGACACTCATCTAGGGAGAGCCGCTGCCCAAATACTAAGAGACTACCTATCGCAGCGGTGCCCCGCAAAGGTTAGGACCCAGGTAGCACAGTACCTCGGCAGCAACTTCGCCCTAGGCCTGGAGAGCCTAAAGAGCATAATTGGGAACGCATCCAAAGAGTTCAAAGGCCCGATAGCCCTTAACTTGACAGGCGGCTTCAAGCCCGAGGGCGCCGCTGCCTCGATAATAGGCTACATGCTCCCCAACATTTACATAGCATACTACAGGCATGAAGAGTTCAGAGACACTGTGATCATACCCCTAACCCCTGGAAGCACCGCGGCTCACGTGCTGAAATGCGTCACGAACAAGAGGCTCAACTGCGGCCCTGGGCCGTGCAGTGACTTCGCTACAGCCCTCTGCAGCGTAAAGCCGAGTAGCTACAAGTGCAGCTGCGACAGCGACTGCCCCTCCCCATTAATAGATAGTAGTCTAGACACCGCGTTGAGAATGATGCAATAGGCGTAGAAGCCCTCTTTCAAGGGAGATAAGACCTTAACTATTATGGGGGGCTAACCAGTCTTGGGAGCAATGGCCCCCTCTTAAAACAGTGTTTTTATATTCCTAGGTAGGCTCTAACTAGGTCTTCTCTCTTGGCTACCTCCTCTGCGGGCCCTTCTAGGACTATTCTTCCCTGCTCTAGTATGTATGCGTAGTCTGCTATCTTGAGGCTCTGCGCTATGTTCTGCTCTACTAGGAGTATTGTGAGGCGCCACTCGTCTCTTAATCGCTCGAGAGTCTCCATGATGTCCCTTACTATCTTTGGTGCTAGGCCCTGGCTTGGCTCGTCGAGCATTAGTAGGCTTGGTTTGCTCATTAACGCTCTCCCTATTGCTAGCATTTGTTGTTCGCCGCCGCTCATGGTGCCTGCCTTCTGCTGCCTCCTCTCCTTTAGCCTGGGGAAGAGGTTGTAGACTAGTTCTAGTGTGTCGCTGGGGTTCTCCTTGCCTAGCCTGGTGTATGCTCCTAGTAGTAGGTTCTCCTCGACTGTTAGCTCGGGGAAGAGGTGTCGTCCTTCCGGCACGAGGCTCAGGCCTCTGGCTACTTTCTCGTGGGGCTTCAGCATAGTGACGTCTTGGCCCTTGAATACTATCTTCCCTTTCCAGGGCCTTACTATCCCCATTATGCTTCTGAGCGTCGTTGTTTTGCCTGCACCATTGGGCCCTAGGACTACTACTATGCTTCTCTCCGGCACCCTCAGGTTTACCCCCCAGAGCACCTGCATTTCGCCGTATCCGCTTTCTAGGTCTTCTACTCTCAGCACTTCGGGCGCCGTCATATGGCCTCACCTCCCAGATAGACTTCTACGACTTTGGGGTGCCTCAGCACCTCTCCCGGCGGTCCTTCTACCAGCACTCTTCCCTGGTGCATCACCACTACTCTCTCAGCATACCTGGCTACTACTCTCATCACGTGCTCTACTAGGCTCACCACCGCTATCCCATACTCCCTCTTAACCCTGACAACCGTCTCCATGACCTTATCAGCGTCTCTAGGGCTCATACCGGCTACGACCTCGTCTAGCAGTAGCACCTTGGGCTTCATCGCTATAGCCCTGGCCAGCTCCAGGAGTTTCTTCTCCGGTACCGTGAGCTTCCCGGCTTCGGCTTCAGCCTTCTCGGATAGCCCCACCATCTCTATTATCTCGTCTGCCATTGCGATGGCCTCCTTCACGGTTATCTTGCCCTGTAGCCTGCCGAAGAGGGCGCCTATCGCGACGTTCTCCCTAACGCTGAGGTTCGGCCAGGGCTTCGGTATCTGGAATGTCCTGGCTATTCCCATCGCGGCCCTCTTGTAGGGTGGCAGCTCTGTTACGTCTCTCCCCTCGAATACTACTCTGCCCTCGTCTGGCTTGAGCACGCCGTTTATGACGTTGAAGAGCGTGGTTTTGCCTGAGCCGTTGGGCCCTATTATGCTCATCATCTCGCCCTCCCTAATACTCAGGTTTACCTTGTCGAGGGCTACTATGCCGCCGAACCTCTTAGTAACGTTCTCGACCCTGAGGACCTCCCTACCGCTACTCACTCCCACCCACCCCCGAGCCAGCTACACTAGGAACCTCCTTATCGTGGGGTTCCTGATCCTCTCCCTCAGGAGGCCTATGATACCGTTGGGAGCCGCTATTATGAAGGCGATTAGTATAGGTGCTAGGAGTATGAGGTGGAGCCCGCTAGCCTTTATGCCTATCCCCTCCAGTAGGGGGGCTGCGTAGACGTTGCT
The DNA here is from genome assembly GCA_027046245.1 of Acidilobaceae archaeon. Classification (GTDB taxonomy): domain Archaea; phylum Thermoproteota; class Thermoprotei_A; order Sulfolobales; family Acidilobaceae; genus Aeropyrum. The sequence goes on along the minus strand of JALTZJ010000028.1, from coordinate 14,747 downwards.
GACGTAGTTTAGCCCTATGTAGATTAACGCTCCCACTATGGGACCTAGCAGCGTGCCGGCACCGCCCAGCACCACTATTATTATCGCCTCCACAGTGTAGACTATGAAGAACACTGTCTCGGGCTCCAGTACTCCCTCCTTCAACGCCCAGTTAAGTGCTCCTAACATTCCACCTAGAGCCCCGCTGGTCATGAAGGCGAGCACCTTATACTTGGTCACATTAACTCCCAGGGCTCTAGCAGCGTCCTCGTCCTCCCTGATCGCCTGGAGAGCGAAACCCATCCTACTGCTGAGTATCCATGCCGTGACTAGCACGGTGAAGCCTGCCAGGCCGAACATTAGGAGGTCTGCCGCTATAGTGGCCATGAACTGGTAGCCCTCGTCGCCGAAGAGGGTCTTCAGGTCTTTTACTATGTATAGGCCTATGCTGCCCCCGAGTATGTTAGCTCCCTCGAAGAAGTACCTGAGGCCCTCGTTGACGCCTATCGTGGCTATAGCGAAGTAGGCCCCCCTTAGCCTCAGCGCTATGGCTCCAACCATACTGGCGAGTATCATAGCAGCGCCCGCCGCCGCCAGGAGGCCTAGGGGTATGAGTGTCCAGCCTGGGCTGCCCAGGCTGGCGAGTGCCATTGCTGTGACTCCGAAGGCGTAGGCTCCTACTGCTAGGAAAGCTACGTAGCCGAAGTCCACGTAGCCTGTCATACCCATGAATATGTTGAATGCCTGGCCTAGAAGGGCGTAGAATAGTATGGTAGCGAAGAGCTGGCTCTTTCCTGGTATTAGGAAGTACGCGGCTAGCAGGACCGCGTAGATTGCTAGGGCTGGGAGGCTCTTCCTTACGGCCTCCCTTACAGTCCAGGGATCTACCAGCGCCATACCCTGGTCACCTCCCCATTAGGCCCGTGGGCTTCACTAGCAGGATGAGTAGGAGTAGCAGGAATGCTATGCTCCTAGTTAGTACCAGTGGCTGCACGCCCTCGATCCCCGCCAGGAGGAGGTAGCTAACGTTCTCGAAGAGGCCGAACAAGACGCCTGCTATGAAGGCTCCCGGTATGCTTCCCAAGCCGCCCATCACAGCTATCACGAAGCCCTTCAGAGTGTATATCTCGCCCATGTACGGGTGGATGCCAGTCTGCAGGTACGCTGCTAGTATAGCGCCGCTCGCCACGGTAACCATTATGCCCAGGGCGAAGCTGGCGGCGTAGATCCTCTCGACATCTATGCCTACTACCATGGCGCCTTCGCGGTCCTGTACTACTGCTCTTATTGCGAGGCCCAGCCTAGTCCTATAGATCACTACATAGAGGAATGCCAGTAGCGCTAGACTGGATAGCGCTGCCAGTATCTGGAAGCTTGACGGCTTGTACCCGAAGATCTCGAATTCATACGCTGCCAAAGGGTTCCAGACGAAGCCCCTGCTGTCAGGTCCCATCACGGCCTTAACGAGCTCCTGTATTAGTATGCCGATGGCGAATGTTGCGAGGAGGGTTGCTAGCTCGGGGGCGTCGTGGAGGTAGCGGATTACAAGATAGTATATTATGAGGCCGAGGACTGCTCCCACGGCGAGGCCCGCTACTACTCCTAGCAGCGGCGGCAAGCCTAGCGAGGTATACACTATGAATGCTAGGTAGGCCCCAAGCATTATGAATGCTCCGTGGCCCACGTTGACTATCCTCAACACGCCGAATATGAGGTTTAACCCCACGGTGGCGATGCCGTAGACTGCGCCTATTAGGAGGCCCGATATTATACTGGCTACTAGCAGGTTGAGATCGGGCAAAGCCCTAGGGCACCCCGCCCGTCAAATCCACAGCCCGCCTACGAGGAGTGGGATCCTTAAAAAGGGGGGAGAGACGTGGGCACGTACATGGGTCCCCGGCTGGGGAAGCCTGGAGGAACCCCTCTTTAGCCTGTGTAGCCTGGCATCGGGTACAGTGGCTCGGCCTCTGCGGCTTCGGGCGGCCATATTATGACTTTCCTGCCGTTCTGCCACTGGCCTACGATCATCTCGTGGCCGATCTGCAGGCCCGTCTCCGGGTCTATCTTTATCTTGCCGTAGAACGTGAATATCGCTACGTCGTTCATTGCCTGCCTCACGTCGTCGGGGTCGAGGCTCTGAGCCATTTCGATGGCCTTGGCTAGGAAGAGTATGGCTGCAGCGGCGTCGGCCGCGTGGTAGCTAGGAACTAGGTCGCCCTTGCCCCTCTCCTCGGCCACCATCTTGAAGTACTGTAGGAACTCGTCCACTGTGGGGCCGTACCACTCGTAGCCCGGCGGCACGTTGTCGGGTGAGAACTTTACTCCGGGCTCCCACTGGCTCGGGTAGGCTATGCCCTCTGCAGCGTCGCCCAGCGTCTCGTAGAACTCTGGCAGCGCAGGGGCTACCAGGATGGCTACTAGCTTGGGCTTGATGCCTAGCTCGTAGAGCTGCCTTGCCAGGAGCTGGCCGTCGGCGAAGTGGCCTCCACCAATTATTATGTCGGGCTTCATCTCCTTGAGGGGCTGCAGTACGGGGGTCAGGTCCTGGGCGTCAGCAGGGTAGCTCTGGTAGTAGACTACCTGGAAGCCCTGCTGCTCGGCGTACTTCTTGGCTCCCTCGGCTACTACGCTGCTGAACGGGTTCTCCTTGTAGACTATCGCTATAGTCTTGGCCTCGGGGTCTATGGCCTTCACCAGGTCTATTACGCTGACGAAGTAGCGGCTGGCGGGGGTCAGAACCTGAACTACGTACTTGTAGCCCTGCTGGAATATCTTGTCGCTGGCTCCGCCGTGACTTATCATGATTGCACCGTACTTCTCTGCTATGGGCGCTGCTGCCGCTGTGAGGCCGCTGCTGTACGGGGCGAGTAGGAACTGGACCTGGTCCTCCTTGATGAGCCTCTCTACTAGGCTCTTCACCCTGTCCTTGTTGCTCTCGTCGTCATAATACTTTAGCTCTAGCATGTAGGTCTTGTCGCCGATCTTGATGCCGCCGTTATCGTTTATCCAGCGGATGGCTGCTAGGGCTCCTAGCAGGCTCATCTCGCCCTCCTTAGCGTACTTGCCGGTGAGGCTCAAGGTGGCACCTACTACTATCTTCTCCTCTGCCGGTGGAGCCTGCTCCTGTTGCTGCTGCTCCTGCTGCTGGCCGGCAGCGGGCTGCTCCTCCTGTTGCTGGCCAGTAGCAGGCTGCTCGCCGCCCCCGGCGAAGAGGAAGTAGCCAGCCGCTAGTATGATCAAGACGACGATTGCGGCGCCTGCTATGAGGAGCGTCTTATTCTGGCCCTGCAAGCTCCGGGCCCCTCCCTTCACGTCTGGGTTCCTAACCGTTAATGCAAGTAGCGGTATGGAGGGTGTATTTAAGTAGGGTTTATCGCCTTGCAGTGTCTCGGTTAGCGTTAGCTTCCCTGGAGGCTGTGGGGTGGCTGGCGTGGCTGGTCGCGTTCACCGAGCCTGTTAGGATCGCGGTGCCTAGTAAGGGTAGGCTAAGGGAGCCTGCCCTCTCGCTCCTGGCTAGAGCGGGATTCTCGGTTAGTATGGGTAGTGATAGGTTCCTCATGGCTCCTACTAGCACTCCGTGGGTGCACCTGGTATTCGTGAGGCCTGAGGATGTGCCGTGGATCGTCGCTACTGGGGCCGCAGACCTGGGGGTTACCGGTTTAGACTATGCTATTGAGAGCGGTGCGGGGGTGGAGCCGTGTTTACGGCTGGGCTTTGGCAGGGCCAGGCTTAGCGTTGCCGCCCCCGGTGAGGCTGGCTACAGGGGCGTCGAGGACCTCGACGGTGCCCGGGTCGCGACGAAGTATGTTAGGATTGCCAGCGAGTTCTTCGCCTCCCGCGGTGTAAGGGTCGAGATAGTGCCTATACATGGTGCTGCAGAGGTTATGCCAAGGCTAGGCGCCGCCGATGCTATAGTCGACGTTGTCAGCACCGGCACCACGCTCAGGGTCCACGGGCTAGTCGAACTCGAGACTGTTATGGAGTCTGAGGCTGTTATGATGGCTAGGAGGTGTAGCCAGCTCAGGCAGGAGGCTGGCGACGCCCTTGCCAGCGTGGAGGCCGCTTTGAATGCGGCTCGGTATCGGATGGTCATGATGAATGTCCCTGAGGACAGGCTGGGGAGTGTGCTTGCTGTGCTGCCCAGCATGGCAGCGCCAGCCGTCACTAGGCTCCACGGTACCGGCATGTGGGAGGTGATAACAGCTGTGCCCGTGGAGGATCTTGCCAGGGTCATAGCCGAGGCTAGGCGGCGCGGTGCTAAGGATGTAGCTGTAATGGAGGTTGAGAGGCTATACCCGTAATTACGTGGGTGGTGCACGTAAACGACTCATCTTAGCTACCCCTGAGGCCCTCGGTATATTGTTTTACTGGTGGGGGCGTGTGGGCGGCGTGCCAGGCAGGCTCCCTATAGCCTATGGAGTCTATAGCGTGACTGGCATGTATGGTGATGTGCCCCGGGAGCGGGCTGTAGGCCTTCTCCGCCTTGCCTGGAGCCTTGGAGCACATCACCTTGACACCGCTGATGTCTACGGTAGGGGTCTTGGCGAGGAACTTGTTAGGGAGGCATTCCCTCAGGGTGGCGTTGTCGTTGCTACTAAGGTTGGCTATGACTTCTACAGTAGCCCTGGGAGGCCTGTTAGGAGGATGGAGCTTGGCTATCTCGTGAAGGCTGCGAGACGTAGCCTTGAGAGGCTAGGCGTTGACAAGGTAGACTTACTTTACCTTCATAACCCTACTAGGGAGGCCTTCACTAGCGGCGTGGCCTCTAGGTTCCTTAGGTGGGCTAGGCGCGAGGCCGCGGACCTGGTAGGGGTGGCTCTTGGCCCTGAGACGGATATACTTGAGGAGGCTCTTTTAGCCCTCGACACTGGAGAAGTAGACGTGCTACAGTTTGTATACAATATGCTTGAGCAGGAGCCTGGCAGGACTATAGCGTTACTCGCCAGGGAGAGGGGTGTTAAGGGCGTAGCAAGGGTACCCCACGCAGGCGGCGTCCTAGATGAGAGGCTCAGGCCCGGCGAGGAGAAGGGGGTTAGCGATCACAGGAGCCTAAGGAGGGGTGGCTGGTATAGGTGGGCCTTTAGGGTGTACTATGAGAGGATGCGGCCCCTCCTCGAAGGTCTACCCGGTACTCCCGGCCAGAAGGCACTCTCCTTTATATTTAGTAGTATACCGGTTTGGAGCGTCGTGGTGATCGCGAGGAGCGATGAGGAGCTGCGTGAGTATCTGTCGCCGGCAAGCACAGCGGAGATGCCGGCTAGAGTCGTGGAGGAGCTGCGGCGCATCTATCTGGAGGAGATCAGTGGGAGCCCTGAGAGGCCTGAGAGGAGCTTGAGGCTTGCAGAGGCCCTGGGGGTGGCTTAGGGGTGGCTCGCCTGATAGTGGTTTATCACGATCCAGGAAGGGAGGAGGGGCACGGGATAGCCAGGAGCCTCGCCGCTGAGGCTGGCGAGGTGCTGGGAGTCAAGTGGCAGGCTGTACCGATAAGCGTAGTAGAGGAGGGGAGACAGGACTTCAGGAGGGGAGACACGGTTGCTGCCCTGCTACCCTTCCGGGGGGGCCACTGGGCTACTGTTAGGGAGGCTGCGCTAGAGGCTGGTAGCAGGGCTTACAGGATACCGGTCGAGGTGGCTGCTTGGGGTGCAGCGGAGGCCCTCAGAGGAGCGGGCTGCAGCGAGGTCGTAGTGCTCTACTGGCCTGCTAAGCGGTTCGTGGAGGAGCAGAGGGAGGATCTTGAGAGGTTGAAGAGCCTGCTAGCCTCGGCTACGGGGGCCAGGGTGGGGGAAGCCAGGGTAGGCGAGTTAAGGTGCGGCGAATGCACGGTGGCGACTAGCATGCTACCGGGCAGGCTAACAGGGTTCATAGAGAGGGAGTGCAAGGGCAGGGGCGTCGGCTACCTTCTAGAGCCGCCCGCTGCTAGGATAGCGGTTAAGTCGTGGCTAGTCGGTATCGCCCAGGCTACTCTAGGATCTGCAGAGGAGTGAGGCAGCCTCCATCAGCGCGGCCACGCTAGGCTCTTGGGCCTCGACCCCGGCTTTTAGGCCTGCCTCTTCAACGGCTCTCCTCGTCGCCCTGCCTATCACTGCTAGCCCCGCTCTTGGCTGCTCGCCGTGAAGGGCCTCGGCGAGTAGCCTTGCCTGTAGGGGGCTAGAAACCGCGATAACATCGACTAGACCCTCACGGATCATACCTGCTAGTAGCTCTGCATTACTCCTCAACGGCGTATTCCTGTATACTATGACCTCCTCGACTGCCCCTGCTATAGAGCCTAGAGCCTCCATTAACTTCTTGTAGCTAGGCGACGGGCTTGACGCCCTCAACACCAGGGCTATACTGTACCTTTCTCCACGGTCTAGTAGCTCTCCTGCCAGGCTTTCCACACTCCAGTAACCAGGGACGATCTTCTTATTCGGTGCTCCCAGGAGTCTCTCGGCCTCGCGCAGTGTGAAGGGCCCTACCGCCGCTACTACTGACTCCTCTACCAGCTTCCTCAGTTCCTGGTACACGCCATGCTCTATGGCGTCGAGGGCTAGGAACCTGGGCGTCCTAGGGCTAGTGACGACTATTAACTTGGGGCCACCTCTATGCCTTGCCTTCAGCAGCTCCCGGCTCGCCCCCTTTACTGGTTCCACCGTGAGGAGTGGCACCCAGTAGACCCTCTCCCTTAACTCTCTAGGCGGTGGCTCGGGGCCTGTGTACGCTATTCTACAGCTCCGGCTCTGGCTCAAGACAATTGCACCCCTGTATGCTCCTCGGCTAGCTTCAACGCCCTGGCTAGTGCTTCCTCCTCTCTGCCCTCCATGCATAGTCTTCTGAACTCCTCGTCTATCCATAACGCTTCATGAACTTTCATCCTGGATTTGTGGTCCTCCACCCTCTTTATTAGCCTCCTCTTAAGCTCGCCATGCACTCGCAGAAGGCACCTGACTTCCGGGTCGCTCGCTACCCTCTCCTGGATTAGTTCCAGTGCTCTCCTCGCGGCCAAACCGCTGACTCCGAGGCTGGTCACAGCGTAGTGCAACTCCTGCGAATAGCCCTGGAAGGGCATCACCGTGTTGCCTCTCACGCCTGTCGTTGCTACCGAGACTAGTTTGCCTAGTGACTCCGCCTTCCTGGCTAGACTCTCTGCTAGCCCCGCCTCGGGGACGGCAACCACTATTAGGTTTGCCCATTCCATGAGTGCATCAACTAGCGTATCATTGGCATCGGCCTTCACAAGCTGGAGCGATCCCCTCCTCCAGGCGTCTACGAGATCCTCGGAGAAGTCTAGGCTGATGACGACTACTTTAGCGCCTCTCTCGGCCAGCCTGAGCGCCCTACCAGCACCGGCCCTCCCGCCTCCGATGACCAATACTCGGAGGCTAGAGGCGTCTACTGCTAGGAACTGGATCGAGCCCCGTCCTCTACTATGCATTCCGCATGCCTCCCCTCGATCCTCAAGGGTTAATCATTAAAAATGACTGAGCTTGAAACAATCTTGTACTACCTAGCCCTTACATTAGCGTCGTATTGAATGCCCGGTGGTGCATAGATATGGAGCTGAAGCGGCTGGCTGTGCTGCTCGTAGCTGCCGGCCTTGCTGTCATCGGCCTGAAATCCCTGGCTGTAGGAGTATACCTATGGATAGTTGGGGCTTGACGGCAATGCCTTCAAGAGCGCGATACTCGCATCTTCAACCATAAACTTGCATGTGAGCCCCTTATTCATATTAGCGGGTATAATCGGCCTCGCCGAGCTGAGGGGCGCTTGGAGGCTAGCCGGCGCCGCTTTTCTCCTCGGCTCCCTCATCGCAGCCGCGCTCAATATCCACTCTATCATAACTCTACTCCTACCCCCGTTAAGGACCCCGCTCGGCGTCCCCGGCAGCGCGATAAGAGTAGTATCGCTCTTCGGAGGCCTACTCTTCAGCACGGGCTTAGCTGGGCTCGCGCTAGCCGTTACCGGTAGGAGTATTCGCGGCCTCGCGGCAGCAGCACTAGCCCTATCACTACTACTATTATGGCTCCTCTTCCCGGAGATCGCCTCCCTATTGGGCCTAAAAGCCCCTGGAGTGACGGGTCTCAGGCATTTACTGAGCGGGGCGCTGTTTCTAGCTGCGGCGATTCTTCTAGCGTTGCCTACGAGGGAAGGCTAGTGTTTTTGGTGGCGGGCTGGCACAAAAGCCTCTGCCTCTACAGCGCCTGCCGAGCTCTCTGCTCTAGCCGCAGCTAGATGCCTAGCCACTCTCGGCGCCAGCACTCTAACAGCTCTCAGGTAGAAGAATGCTATGCCCAGGCCGACGAGGACAGCGCTTGCAGCTGCCAGGCCCCCGGGTGCTATGCCGGCGTCGAAGGCTAGCCTGGCTAGGAGGCCCAGGTTAAGAAGCACTCCGGGTACCGGCGTGGGCTTGGGGGCCTCTGTTACCGGTATTCCTGCATGGCCGAAGAGGAGTACCGCGTCTACCCCCATTATGACGTTGAACATGAAGCCCAAGGTAACCATGTGCGTATAGGCGTCTACCGCGAGGGGCGGTTTATAGCCGAGGCCCGTGAGGGCTGCCGTAAGGCCTGCTGCGGCTAGCCATGCGTATGCGAGGGCTAGGTGAGAGGCTACGTGTACCCTTATCTCGCGGGGCACTGCCCTCCCTGCGGCTGAGAGGGCCTCCACGAGCCCTGTGCTAGCTAGGCCTGTAACTGCGCCTAGGAGCAGCAGGGCGCCGCCGGGGAGCCAGTGGTTGAAGGCAACTAGTAGTACTCCGAGGGATGAGATGGTGAATGCCGCTACCGCTCTGAGCCTGAGCTTGCCGCCCGTCTTCAGGGCTAGCCTCGCCGGGTTAACCCCCAGGAGTAGCGGTATATCCCTGGTTACTACTGCTATTATCGCCGCGACTGGGAGGATCAGGCCCACAAGGCCTGGATCCATTCTGGGTAGAGGGAGCAACTCCTGGAGAGCTGCGTAGAGGGAAACTAGGGCGAAGACCGCGGGCGTCACTGCTAGGAGATAGTTATAGTGTGTTGGTGGTAGGCCTGCCCAGCTCGGCGCCACTAGTGTTTTCACCGAGTACGCTGTGAGGACTGCTAAGGTAAGCGCCGCGACTAGGAGGCCGAGTACCTCGGCGCCTAGCACCATTAATGCTGTAGCCGAGAGCACGCCCAGGAACACCGCGGCTCTTACGGAGAGAGGGGCTACGCGGCCGCTCCACTCGAGGCTCAGGAAGCCCAGCATCTCAGCCGCTATCAATGCGAGGGTGAAGCCATAGATCATTAGAGCCCAGTGAGCCGGGTAGAGCGCTCTTAGTGCCGAGAGGGGTCCAGGGTCTACGCCTCCCATCGCCGCTAGTAGACCGGAGCCTGCTAGGCCTGCTACTGCGAGGCTTAGGAAGGCTAGCGCCATTAACGGGGCGACGGCTATGAGCGCCTCTGGTCCTTTGAAGCGCTGCAGCCCTGAACACCCCCCACCGCATATATCCTACACTGATAAACATGTGTTAATAAGCTTGGTGGATTGAACCCGGGAGCCTCTATTTAGGTTAACCGCGTAAATACTGCGACCCTACACGCAAGGCATCACAGACATCAACCCCACACCCGAAACAGTGTATCAATTGGTGGAATACGGGGTGGCTTAGCGTATTGGGCGTTCAGGGCCAGCTACCTAGGCCGCATCCCAAGGTTGAAGCCGCGGGCGTCGATCCTCTAGACGCTGCTCTCCTAATGGAGCTACAGTACAACTTCCCCCTAACGCCGAACCCGATAGGAGACGTGGCAGAGCGCCTGGGGATCCCGGGGGAGGAGGCGGTATCCCGGCTCAAGGCCCTGGCCAAGAGAGGAGTGTTGAAGAGGATAGGCTTCTACTACAACTACCGGGCCCAGCGTAAGGTCGCTGTGCTAGCGGCTTTCGCCGCTGGAGACAACTATAAATTACTGGCGGAGCGCTACAAGCACGATCCTGACGTCACACACAACTACCTGAGGAATCATCCAGTCTATAACGTGTGGATAGTGATCAAGAGGAGGAGCAGAGAGGAGCTACTGGAGGAGATAAGGAGGGCCGCGGAGGAGAGCGGCAGCAAAGCCTGGGTGGCGCTTTTCAGCAAGAAGACCTACAAGCTCAGCGTTAAGTATGATCTATACGAGGGCGTCTCCAGGAGCGGCCGGTACTGGAGGGTGGCTGAGAAGCCTCCTACACCTGAGGATCTAGGCGTAGACCCGCTGCTGCCCAAGCTAGTCAGGGTGCTGCCGATAAGCCTAGACCCCTACAGGAATGCCGCGGAGAGGCTCGGGCTAACCGTAGAGGAGGTTGTTGACCAGGCTAGGCTCCTCCTGGATAAAGGGGTGCTCATGGATCCCGGGGCAGCGTTAGACGGACACAAAGCCGGGTTCACGGAGAACGCGATGGTCGTGATGGAGCCCGGCGATGAAGGCGAGGAGGAAGCCTGCAGGAGGGCAGCGGAGCTGCCCTACAGTACCCACGTCGTCCTCAGGGAGAGCTACCCGCCCGGCGCGTGGAGACACGTATGCTACTTCATGACGCACGCCGTCGACAAGGACAAAATATCCATGGTAGTCGAGGAGGCCCGTAGAAGGTGCAAGCCTAGAGACGTTATGGCTATATTCAGCCTCGCCGACCTAAAACCCGGAGCCGTCAGGTAGCAGTGCTAGCCTACCGTGGCCTCGCCCTCGCCGACGCCCACCCTGAAGGGGGCATCGGGCTTCACCCTAACCAGTGGCACGTCGGCCACGGTGAATGCCGTACCCCATAACTCCCTCTTTAGAAGCTCCCTCACAGCTATCCTTATCACTTCACTCCTGCTACTGTACCTGCCCTCCTTCACTAGCTCGTCGATCCCTCTCACGTAGATCTCAGGCATCTTCACAGTTATGAGCCTCATCACGCCTTCACCACTCACCATATTACGCTGGCGACGAGAAATATTAGGGGTCCCCGGGTATCACCCAGAGCGTAATACCGGGGCTGCAGCGACTATCCAGAGCATGTCACCCATTTAACGTAATGGTTGACGTGGAAACTACCAGTTAAAACCGGAACTTCCAGGGGACAAGAGTAAACAGTGGGGAGCCGTGGGAGCGGTGGAGGGCCGTGTAATCGTCGAGGCAGGGTCGAGACTCCACGCCGGGTTCCACACAATGAGGCCCGATGGCATACGAGGCACTGCAGGCTTCTACGCAGCCAAGCCCAGGGTCGTAGTAGAGGCTGTGGCGTGCGGGGAGCGCAGAGTAGAGGCACCGCCAGGCTACCAAGACCTGCTGAATCATCTACTGGAGGAGCTAGGCGTTGATGCCTGTCTCAGACTCAGGGAAGCGCCGCCCAGGCACGTAGGCCTGGGCTCCACCACTCAGGTCTCCCTTGCAGCTGCACAGGCCGCGCTAGCAGCCTCCGGCGGAGATCCGGGGAGCCCCTTGAAGCTAGCTAAGAGGCTGGGAAGAGGTAAGGTGAGCGGGGCGGGCACGCTCCTCTACATACACGGAGGCTTCACCGCCGACGCCGGAGTACCAGATCCTCAGGGGCCACGGCCTCTCGTAGCGCTCAAGATACCCATCGAGTGGAGGCTAGTCATACTACTCCCCAAGCTGCCGCCGGGACCTGGCGAGGGAGAGGAGGAGCGAGGAGGCATGATACCCCGGATGGCGCCAGGGGCTATGAACGTGGAGATGGCCCGAGGCTTCCTAGACCTGGCAATGGGCGTTGCTAGGGGCAACCTAGCCCAGGCCCTGGAGGGCCTCTGGAGGATGCAAGTCGCTACCGGGGCAGCATTCATGAGGATCCAGAAAGGCATCTTCAGGAAGGACCTAAACATGATAGTAGAGGAAGCTAGGAGGAGCGGGCTCACGCTAGCACAGAGCAGCTGGGGTCCCACGCTATACACCATAGCACCGATCGACGAAGCACCAAGCACTGCCCGACTCCTCGAGTCTATAGCCTCAGAGTACGGGGTCAACGCCGAAACAATCGTCTCGGAGCCGCGCAACCTAGGAGCCACGATCAAAGTCGCTGGTGACAGCGGTTGAAGGCGCTAGTGATAAGCGATATACACGCCAACCTCGAGGCCCTCAGGGCGATTCTATCAGAAGCCAGAGGCTGGGACGAAATAATAGTTCTAGGCGACCTAGTCGACTATGGCCCGTGGCCTGGAGAAGTCATAGACGAAGCGAGAAGCCTCGAAGCCAGAGTGGTAAGGGGTAACCACGACCATGCAGTAGGCTATGGCGTTGACTGCCGCTGCGGCGAGGAAACCCACTGGCTCAGCACTTGGTTCAGAGAAAACATAACCCTAAAACTACTCTCGCCCAGAGACAAGGAGTGGCTGTCTAGACTCCCCCTCAAGCTAGACCTAGACTTAGACGGGCTCCGGGCTACAGTCGTTCATGGCTCTCCAAGCGACCCCCTCTACGGCTACCTCTACCCATGGCTGGGCAAGGACAAGATCTGTAAAGCCCTAAGGGGCAGAAAGCCCGTAAGGCTAACAGGGAGAGAAAGCAGCGAGTGGAGCCCCGAGTGCCCCAGGGGCCTCTACCTAGTAGGCCACACCCATTTACAATTCAAGCTCACCCTTCAAGGAGCCAGGATAGTTAACCCCGGAAGCGTGGGGCAGCCAAGGGACGGCGAGCCGAGCGCCGCCTACGCAATCCTAGACACTGAGAAGAACGCAGTAGAACTTGCCAGAGTAGAGTATGACATAGGTAAGGTAGTAAAGGCGCTAGAGGCCCTAGGCGTGCCAGAGCCATACATGGGGGCACTAAAGCATATGCTGTTTAAAGCGGAGACCCCACCCCCAGAGATGGCGCGACAAGCACGAAGCCTAGGCTAGCCAGCTAACACAAATACCCAATTATATCGGTTATATTGGAGTGCGGTTACGAAGAATCCGACACCAAGTTCTCCACAAAGGATGAATACGAGGAAACACGTGAGAGAGCATCATGGCCACAAATCATGAGTGCCGCGAACACCAAGGGTCAATCGTGCCAAAAAACGGCGGGTCCTCGGGGAGAAACAACCACGAGATTTAGCGGCTTCCTGCATCCTCCCCAGAAGAGCACCAGGGAAGCCTAGCCCTTAGGTTTGACCGACGCTACTATCACTGTTCGCCCCCACTTGGTAACCCTGTTTACCTCTTTGGCCCTAGAATACGCAGAGGCTCTCTTACTCTTGTCCCAAACATAAAGCACTCCAGCCTTCCACTCCGAGCCTTTCATGTAGCCGAGCAGCTGCTCCACGCCCTTATCAACATCTCTTGCGGTCCCAGTCAGCTTGACCTCTATAGGTACCTCCACGCGGCCTCTTGCCCTCCTCACCACGAGGTCCGGCTGGGCTCTACCGCCAGTGTAGTTCACGTGGAATCCCTTCAGAGAGAGGAACATGAATATGTAGCCGTGGAGGCACAACTCGTCCTCGGGCTCCCTCACGATCAGGCGAGCCAGCTCTGTTTCCAGTATGTGAGCTAGCTCCTCCGCGAGGCCCAAGGCTAATCAACCCAGGAGAAGAGAAGTACAGGTGAAGTTGTGGATAGATTAAACATGGTGCACCGGGTTTGTGTTGGTGGGCCCGGGGGGATTCGAACCCCCGACCTCCCGGTTATCAGCCGGGCGCTCTACCAGGCTGAGCTACGGGCCCTCTATAGGCCCCTGTGGCTATCCCGCTGTGTGGGCCGTATAAAACTTTCACGCCCGGGTATGACGAGGGTGTGCCCCTAACCAGGCTCCTGTGGGGGAAGGGTTTTTGTGAGGCTTGGAGGGGCTGAAGCTGTGAGTGTGGAGACGCGCACTGGCGGCGCCTCTACAGGGTTTGATGGCTTCCTTTTCGGCTCGCTCCTCGATCACGGGCTGGCTGAGGCTGCTAGGGAGGCTGCCAGCGGGTTTGTGGCTAGCCTCTCAGCGGCTCTGATGCTTGAGGGGGATGCTCGGGAGAGGGCTCTTAGCGTGGCTGGCGTCGAGCTTGAGATGCTGCTGTGGCTGACTAGTGATGCTAGGGTGCCGGAGGCTTCCCTAGTTGCTGGCAGCAGGGTTGATGCATTCTCGCTGCTGGCAGCCCTAGGGCCTGACACGCTCAAGGATGTTCTTGAGAGTGCTGTTGATGCTCTTGAGACTGGCACTGGCATCGATGCAGGCGTGTTAGAAGCGTTCTCCATGGTTACCGGGAGCAGCGTCGACCCAGGCGATCCCGTGCTAGCTGCTAGCGCTGTGATAGTCTCGGTTGCAGCCTCCTTCAACAAGCTGCTAGCATCCCCCACGGTTTAATCGATTAGTTAATTTGAACCTTGTATTACCACTATAGTTCATTTATGTTTGTGTAGACCATGCCCACTTATTATCCTCGACTACCTACGGTTTCCCTCCTGGTGACTTGGAGGGTGGCAGAGCAGGCCGCTGGTGGGGCTGGCTTCGCTGACTTCTTCGGAAGCCTCGTATGGCTCCTCTTCTGGCTGCTCCTCCTGAGCAGCATACTTGGCCCCACGCTGAGCTTCCGGAGGCTCCAGCAGGCGAGGCTCTCCCTGCTGGCAGAGATGGAGCGGAAGTATGGCATGAGGTTCGTCACGCTCATTCATAGGCAGGAGAGGATAGGCTTCTTCGGCATCCCCATCTACAGATTCATAGATATTGATGATAGCGAGGCTGTGATACGCGCTATTAGGAGTACCCCCAAGGATAAGCCTATAGCCTTGATCCTCCACACGCCGGGCGGCATGGTCCTGGCGGCCAGCCAGATAGCGATGGCCCTTAAACGGCACCCAGCCAAGAAGATAGTTATTGTCCCCCACTACGCCATGA
>JALTZJ010000027.1 GCA_027046245.1 Acidilobaceae archaeon | reverse complement strand
GGCTGAGCAAGGACCCGCCCCTCGTGGCGGCCTACGCCCTCCCCGGCTGGAGGAGGGCTGCCAGGCTCCTCAGCCTCTACCCGGTGAAGAAGCTCCTATTCTGGCTTGAAGCCGCTAGGAAGCGGGAGATCCTTGGGGTCAGGGTGGGCTATGGGGGGAGGCGTAGGAGGGCCGTGGAGGAGGCCCTCGCCAGCCACGGCCCTGGCTGGCACGAGGCTCAGGCTGCCAAGGCCACGGGGGCCTACAGGGACCTCCTGAGGCTAGCACACCCGAGGCCTCCTAGCAGGGAGGTCGAGGAGGTGTGGCGCTACCTCCTAGGCAGGGCCCCGCCGCCCACGCCCATGCTAGAGGCGGTAGATGCTATTAGGAGGAACAGGGTTAGGGGGGAGACCGCCCTGGCCCTAGCACTGGAGGCCGGGGCGCCCTGGGAGGTTGTGAGGAGCAGCGTGGGCCTCCGCGACGCGCCCGAGGGCCTCCTACGTGAGGCCGCCCTGAGGCTCATGGGGCCCTGGGACCTGGCGATGCAGGCGAGTAGCCTAGCTAGGCGGCTTGGAGAGGACGCTGTGCTCCGCATCCTGGGCGAGAGGCTCAGAGGCGGCACGAGGATACCTGGGGGAGCCGCTG
This sequence comes from Acidilobaceae archaeon, assembly GCA_027046245.1. GTDB lineage: Archaea > Thermoproteota > Thermoprotei_A > Sulfolobales > Acidilobaceae > Aeropyrum. The sequence continues at coordinate 20,153 of JALTZJ010000027.1, read as the reverse complement.
CGAGGGCTGCTCTCGGCCTCCACCCAGAGTACCCCAGGCTATCAGGCTACCTCCAGCTCCTAGCTATGAGCTACACGAGGCGCCTCTGGAGGGCTCTCGCCTCTGCAGGAATAGCGCTAGACCACAGGAGGGTGAAGTACCTGGTAGACGCGAGCGAGAGCATGATCGGCACCCCGATCCAGGCGGCCGCGAGGATCCTCCTAGGCCTAGGCGCAGAAGAGGCCTACCTATTCAATGACTGCCGCGGCGTGTGGAGCACGGAGCTAGCCACGGTAGAGGATTATAAGAGGCTAACGAGGCAGCCCCGCTGCGGAACCCCCCTCATAGACAGCATAGCCTGGATGCTCAAACACGCCGTCGCAAGAGACGAGGCCCTAGTAGTGATAACGGACGAGCAGGAAAACGCCAGCACCATAGAAGCCGAAAGGATAGCCAAACTAGCCAAGGGACGCCCAGTCATAATAATAAATCCAGCCCCATACGCCACAGACCACATACCAAAGCAGCCAAGCGAAAACATAGTCGGCCTCCCAGGCTCCACGCCAGAAACGATAGTAGCGGCGGCCACCCTAATCGGCATAGGACTACTTAAGCGCCAGACCTCAGGCAAACCGGAAGACGAACTGCTCGAAGCCATCAGGAAAGCCCTAGCAAGCCTCAAAGACACAGAGCCACCACTAGAATAGACCCCTGGGGCTCCCAGGGCTCGCAGCGGGGCGCTCCCGCGGCCTTCAGCAGCGCCTCTGTACTGCCTGAGGGGGCTCCCAGGGCCCCCAGGGCCGCGGGGTTAATTCCCCGGGCCGGGGCCCCATACTATACTCCTGGAAAGGGTGTCAACTGGCATGGTCCTCCTAGTCCAGGTGAGGGGGGAGAGGTTCTACGCCTGCAGCGAGTGCGGCTTGATATACGAGAGCCAGGCTACTGCTAAGTCTTGCGAGGTCTATTGTAGGGCCCGTAAGGCGTGCAACCCGGAGATAGCGGCGAAGGCCGTGGGTAGCATTAGGAGCCTCGATAAGGGCCTAAGACTGTGAAGTAAATAGGGAAAGCCTGCTAGCGAGCCAGGGGGCTTGCCCTCTTCCGTTGAGGAGCCCTTGGAGGAAGAGGTTAAGGCGGGTAATAGGGTGCTGAGATGAGTAGTGGATGCTATGCAGGGGTCTAGTGTGAGGTGGCCTAGAGGCGTTGCCTGCGAGGGTCATGGTTGAGGTCGAGGTTAGGCCCACGGAGGACAGGGATAAGGTGTTGCAGGCTGTGCTGAACATAGTGGAGCCCGAGTCTATTAGGAGCGAGCCCGTGGGCAAAGGAGAGATACTGATCCTAGAGGCGGGCAGCCTAGAGGCGCTGAAGAAGCTCTACTACCTGCTGAGGCAGGAGCGTATATTAGACGCTGCAAGGGGCGCCATGAAGAAGGGGGTGCAGGGGGACAGGCTAGTATTCTACCTTCACAAGCAAGCCCTCACACGGGGCAAGCTTAGCTTCGTGAGCGGCGACCACGAGAGCCCCATGGGCGCCGTGAGGGTCACCATAGAGTACCACGACCCCAAGGCGGTTATAGACTGGCTAGCACCACCCACAGTAAGGGGACAGCCGGTGTTTGAACGCAAAATGCCGGTGTAAATCTAGTTAATAACCCTTTTGGACTTGCTAAAACCTAACCGGGGGGAGTTACACGTTGCATTCCTCTGCTAGTGCGTGTAGTTGCTGGGTTTCTATCCTGGCTATTCCTAGGCTGAGGTCTGCTGCTCCGTAGGTTATGTAGGTGTACTCGTCTACCTCTACGGCTCCTGTGGGGTATATTGTTAGGGGTCTGTCGCCGTGGCGCTCCAGGGGGTGGTTTGGCCTCATAATGTAGCCCCTACTGTACGATACTATCCTGGGACCGTCTCTGCCTTGCTCGGCCTTCACGGCTAGTAGCTTGTATGCCTTATCTCGTGAGGTGACGGCATGCACTAGTATTACCCTTCCCTTGCTGTCCTCGCCTGCAGGCGTGGCCCAGCCCAGCTTGTCCTCCCCCCTCGCAGGCTCCAGGGCGTCGCTCGCCTCCACCTTGACGCCCCAGGGAGCCTCTACCGCCTCCCCTATTACCGCCTTGAACACACCGCTCCTAGTGTGAATCCTTGTCAACGCCACGAGTTCCCCTGCTATCGTTGTTAGCGTCCCGTTCTTCTCGCTCACATGCGTGCCTGGGGGGGCCTCGAGTAGGAGTCCCTGGGGCTTCCAGGAGCCCGTGGGGCTCCGGGCCGCTACTATGTTTACTGTTTCCCCTGTCTCGAAGTAGCGCTGCGTCCTGCCAGTGTAGACTGCTACAGGCTCTCGCTGGAGCAGCGTGAGCCTCGGGTCCTCGACGCCCCAGAAGCTCCATTCTCCCAGGGGCTCCACGGCGATCCTAGCGTTGAGGCTGAGCCTGGAGCCCGGCTTTAGCGACACAAGATCCTCTAGGGGGAGGAGAGACTCCACGAGTACACTAACATAGCGGTAGTAGCCCAGAACAGCCCTGGCTAGTACCAGGACCTCGCCGCCCAGGACTGCTATGGAGCCATTGAAGAAGGCCAGGGGCTCGTCCCTATGCGTACCGCTCAGCTTCACATCGATGGGCCTCACAAACGCTAGACGCTCTAACTGGTCCCTCTCCTCGCCTCTCCAGCAATCGCCCCTACCAGGCAATCCTGGGGTGAACCTCCTCTTTCCCTGTAGGAAATGGTATGCAGCTACATGCCTGGGTAGATACGGAGTAAGGGTGGAGTGATGGCGGGTGGGAGGTGGTTTATGGGGTCTTGGCTGTGCTTCCTAGGAGCTTCTACGAGGATGACCCGGCGAGGGTTGCATTAGGGCTTCTAGGGGCCGTGCTTGCTAGGAGGCTTGAAAGCCTGTCTCTTCGCTGCCGGGTTACCGAGGTCGAGGCCTACTATGGCCCTGAGGATCCAGCTTCTAGGGCTAGGAGATGGGGTGGGATACGGGCTAGGCTCTCAGGTAGCGTAGGAGAAGCGTTAGTCTATGGGATGCATAGGCAGTGGCTCCTTAATATCGTTGCTCATCCGCCTGGAGGAAGTGGAGCTGTCCTTATCAGGGCGTGTGAGCCTTTAACCCAGCTACCGCCTGGGGCCCCGGAACCTGTGGGACCCGGCCGCCTTGCAAGAGCACTTATGATAGACAAGAGTCTAGACAAGGTTAAAGTCTACCTAGAGACGTCTCCGCTAGTAATAGAACCGGGAAAACCGTTGGAACCCGGCAAAGTTGCTTCATCTCACCGGATAGGTGTAAAGGAGGACTTAGAAGTGCATCTAAGATTTTACGCTAAGGATAGCCGATATGTATCTAGACCTTTTTATCCAAAACCAAAACGAATTGTACGAGTAAGTAGGAAGAATCAATAACATAATATATACATAACTAGAATTTTCTTGTTTATAGTACATATAAAATATAAGTTGAATCTATTGCTAATATTCATACTTATAGACTTATGAGGCCTCTAGGCATTCAGAGCACCCTAATACCCTAGCTATTTCATCGCACTTCACTATACCCACTATTCTAGCTGCTAGCCGTCTCCTTGTATAAACTAGTACTGTTGGCACGCTCAACACTTTAAATGATGCCGCAGTAAGGGGGTCTCTAGAGACATCTAGTCTAATTATCCTCACTCCAGGACATGTATCTGACAGTAGTTTAAGTTCCTCCTCTACTATCTTACAAGGGCTGCACCAAGGAGCCCAAAACTCTACTACTACTAAATCACTAGACTCTAAGGCCTTTTTAAGCCAAGAAGGTATGTCCTCTGTACCGCTCAACCCTTCACACACCTCTTAAAAGGGCTCCACTGCTTGCACAAACCTCATAAAAAGTTTACGGAGCTGCTAGACCTCCCACGATCACTTGCCAATAAACTATATAGATTCCGCCGGCTGCGATAGCAAGCCCAGCTATCCTAAGATAGTGTCGTGCTAGCCATGATAATACTGGCTTCACAAGGTTAGAGGCTAGCGTCAGGAATAGCGTGAACATGGCCATAGAGGTTCCCATTCCTAGAGAGTACGCCGCGAATACGGCAATCGCAGCGCTTCCACCAATGGCAATCGCTTGTAGAGCTACATAGAGGAAGATAGGGGCTGTGCAGCTGAGAGAAGCTATCGCATACGCTATTCCAAATAGGGGGAAATATTTTATACCGCTACCCGCTAGCTTTGAAGGGTCTAATCCAGTTATTGGGAGAACAATTGTTTTGCCAGTAGCCATTAGCAGTCCAAGCAGTATGGAAGCAATGCCTAATATCAGTGCTAATATAGGAACATAGCGGATGAGCCATAAGCCTATGATACTCATTATGGAGCCTACTCCTAGAAATACTGTCATGAAGCCTGCAGTAGCTAGCAAGCCGAGCATGGCGGCTTTAATAATTAAACTAAGACCACGACGCTTTGTATCAAGAGCCTCTGGGCTTACCCCTAGATATAAGGCCACATAAGTTGGTAGTAGCGCTATTCCACATGGGTTTAGGAAAGCGGCTGCTCCGGCAGTAAAAGCAAATAGGGGTAGATATATTTGGTCTAACGCATTTATCATTGATTCACCCCTTAGAAAATTTTCTATTAATACTACGACATTGCTATGACATTGTTTGGCGGCCCGATAGGATGGAGTCAAGTGCTGTTTTTAGTTCATTGTAGTCCGCCGATGGTATTGCTCTTAGTTTAATTATTCCATTTGTATCTATTAGTATCACACCCATTTCATAGATGTTATACTGAAGCGCTAAATCTCCTGGATCTATAGCATATAACCAATTAGGGTGACCATAGGATTCTGCAAAAGACCTTATATCCTCCTCTACGCCCTCATAATCTAATATTGTAACTACTACTACCTCGACAGAATCCATATACTCTTCGTATACTTTTACTATTTCTGGTGCTTGACTTTTACATATTGGGCAACCAACTGGAACCATAAACCATAGTATGACTGCTTTCTCGCCTCTATAATCCTCTAAGCTAATCCTTCTTCCGTCTATCGTATCAAGAGTGAAAGGCGGTGCTAGCATGCCCTCATCAGACCCCACCTCCGGCATAGTATTCTCTTCAGATTCCGTTCCCGCTACTTTTTGCGTAGATTCATTCTCCTCTCCCATCGACGAATTCATTACATAAATTACAAAGCCGGCCGCTACTAAAAATAAAAATAGTACACCTGCTATAACTATGTGTCGAGCATGCGACGAAAGCAACTTAGTAACCCGAATTTAGTTAATGGAATTCAGCTTTGGAATCTATTTCCACGATGTTTGATTTATTTAAATACTAAGCTAATTGGAGTCTTGTTTGTTACGCATAGTTCTTATGTGTGAACTAGTTATTGGTGTAGCGTTATTCTTATAGCCTGGAGGCTGGGGGCCCTTTAGAGGCTGGGTCATCGCTTGGAGGCTGGGCCTGTCAGGGTTTACAGGCTGCCTGTGCTTCGCTGCCGCACCGGGTTGAGGGCTAGGCTCCTCACTAGACGCTTCGCTGTTGAGGGCTGCGGCTTCGGCGGCGAGGGGCTTAGGGTTGGGGAGCTAGTGTTCTCCACAAGCATGACGGGGTATCCTGAGAGCTTGACTGACCCCAGCTATAGGGGTCAGATATTGATCTACACTCACCCCATGGTCGGCAATTATGGTGTGCCACAGCCGGGGGTGCATCAGGGGATTAGCCTTGAGTGGGAGAGCCTTGAAGTGCAGGTCGCTGGCTTCATAGTTGCAGAGCTTCCCAGGCATTGGCATGGCAGGGCTAGGTGGGGCCTAGGAGAGTGGCTTGCCCTCCACGGCGTCCCAGGGATGTACAGGGTCGATACTAGGTGGCTCGTCAAGGAGGTTAGGAGTGGCGGCGTCACAGAGGCTGTGATTGCTGTGTATAGGGAGGGGACGCCGCCCCCGGGGTGGGGGCGCCTCGCAGAGGCTCTAGAGGAGTGGGGCAGGTACGACGCCCACGACTTCGCCGACGAGGTATCCCCTTCCTCGCCCTCCGTTGTCGAGCCCTTCACCCGTAGGAGGGCTAGGGTGAGCCTCCTCGACTGCGGTGTTAAGCATGGCATAGTGAGGGAGCTGCTCTCCCGTGGAGTGGAAGTGGTTAGGATGCCCTGCCGCTCGGGGCCTGATGAGCTTCTAGACGGGTTCGATGGTGTCGTTATAGGTAGTGGCCCTGGGAACCCCGCACTCCTCAAATCCGCCTCTAGGGCTGCAGCGGAGGTGGCGTTGAGCGGGAAGCCTGTGCTCGGCATATGCCTGGGCCTCCAGCTCATAGTGCTGGGCCTCGGTGGAGGGGTGTACAAGCTTAGGTTCGGCCATAGAGGCGTTAACAAGCCCGTGGTGAGGCTGGGCGACGGCAGGGGCTTCATAACGACTCATAATCACGGCTACGCTGCCGAGCCTAGGAGCCTTGAGAGGGCGGGTCTGAGGCCGTGGCTCGTGAGCCCTGATGACGGCGTTGTAGAGGGGGTGAGGCACGAGAGTCTGCCTGTCATCGCTACTCAGTTCCACCCTGAGGGCGGCCCGGGCCCTAGGGATGCCTCCTTCGTGTTCGACGAGTTCGTGTCACTCCTAGGGTGATGCAGCGTGGAGACCCCAGGGAAGGTTCTTGTAGTGGGTAGCGGGCCCATCACGATCGCTGAGGCGGCTGAGTTCGACTATAGCGGTAGCCAGGCGTTGAAGGCCCTCAGGGAGGAGGGGGTAGAGGCGGTCCTGGTTAATAGTAATGTTGCTACTATCCAGACTAGCCATGGAATGGCGTCTAGAGTCTACCTAGGCCCTGTCACCTCGTGGTTCGTGGAGAAGGTGATAGAGGAGGAGAGGCCCGACGGCATAATGCTCGGTTTCGGAGGCCAGACGGCCCTAAGCATAGGAGTAGACCTATGGGATAGGGAGGTGCTCCAGAAGTACGGCGTGAAGGTGCTGGGCACCCCGGTGGAGGGGATAAGGAAGGCCCTCTCTAGGAGCCTCTTCAGGGCCGCCATGACCAGGGCAGGGATACCAATGCCCCCCAGCAGGCCTGCCGGTAGCCCTGGGGAGGCTCTGGAGGCGGCTGAGGAGATAGGGTACCCGGTTATAGTGAGGGTTAGCTTCAACCTGGGGGGAGGCGGGAGCTTCATAGCTTGGAGCCGCGGCGAGCTCGAGCGCTGGATAGAGAGGGCCTTCGCCCAGGCCGGCGTGAGCGAGGTCCTCGTGGAGAAGTACCTCCACCACTGGAAGGAGGTCGAGTTCGAGGTAGTCAGGGACTATAAGGGGAATGCTGCTGCAATAGCATGCATGGAGAACGTTGACCCCATGGGTGTCCACACGGGTGACAGCATTGTAGTGGCGCCGTGCCAGACCATGGATAACAGGGAGTGGTACGATACTAGATGGACCAGCCTGAGGGTGGCTGAGGAGATACAGCTTGTAGGTGAGGCCAATGTTCAGCTAGCCTTAGACCCTAAGGGCAGCGCCACACACTACGTCATAGAGACCAATCCCAGGATGAGTAGGAGTAGTGCGTTGGCGAGCAAGGCCACGGGCTACCCCCTAGCCTACATAGCGGCCAAACTAGCCCTAGGCTACACCCTCTGCGAGCTCGTGAACACTGTGACGGGCAAGACTACTGCATGCTTCGAACCGAGCCTCGACTATGTAGTAGTGAAGGTGCCCCGCTGGGACCTAGAAAAGTTCGACGGCGCGATAGACAGGCTTGACAGCGAGATGAAGAGCGTAGGCGAGGTAATGGCCATAGGCAGGAGCTTCATAGAGGCCCTCCTGAAAGCTACGCGCATGGTGGGAGTAGACAAGGTGGGCGTCTTCGGCGAGTACTACATCGGGGAAGAGTCCCTGGAGAACGTGATGAAGAGGCTAGGAGAGAGGAAGCCCTACTGGCCCCTCCACGCAGCCAAGGCCCTTAAACTGGGAGCCTCTGTTGACAAGATACACGAGGCCACAGGGATAGACAAGTTCTTCCTCATGCAGCTCGAGGACGCAGTGAGGCTAGCGGAGGAGCTGAGAAGGGAGGGCCTGAGCCCCGAGAGACTGGCAGAGGCCAAGCTAGTAGGGCTAAGCGACGAGGAGATAGCCTTCCTAACGGGGGGAGACTGGAAGGAGGTGATGAGGGAGAGGGAGGAGCACGGCCTCCGCCCGCACACGAGGAGGATAGACACCGTTGCAGGGGAGGTCGATGCTGAGTCTAACTACCTCTACCTAACCTATAACGCCTGGGAGGACGAGTTCCATGGGGGCCCTGCTAGGAGGATCCTCATACTCGGCGCTGGAGGCTTCAGGATAGGGGTCAGCGTGGAGTTCGACTGGAGCGTCGTAGAGTACCTAAGGGAGGCTAGGAGGCTCGGCTACGACCCCGTGATCCTAAACTTCAACCCTGAGACGGTGAGTACCGACTGGGACGTCGCGGGCAACCTATACTTCGACGAGGTCAGGCCTGAGACTGTCAAGGAGGTCGCCAGTATAACGGGTGCTGAGGGCGTGGCTGCCTTCATGGCCGGCCAGCTAGGGAATACTGTGGCGAAGCGCCTAGAGGAGGCAGGGCTCAGGCTGATCGGAGGCCGCGGCGACAGTATAGACCTTGCTGAGAGGAAGTCCGGGCTGAACAGGCTCCTAGAGAGGGCGGGAGTGGAGCTGCCCCCGTGGACAGTCGCCAGGAGCCATGGGGAGGCCGAGAGGATACTCAGGGAGGTCGGGCTCCCAGCCATAGTGAGGCCCGCCTACATAATCGGGGGCTCGAGGGTCAGGATAGCGTGGAGCCTCGAGGAGCTAGTAGAGGCCGTGAGGGAGGCTGTCTCAGCCAGCCTGACGGGTGAGGCTATAGTAGCCAAGTACATAGAGGGCGTCGAGGTAGATGTAGACGCTGTCACCGACGGTAGAGGCCTGGCCATGGCTATACTAGAGCACGTGGAAGAAGCCGGGGTCCACAGCGGCGACTCAACAATGATCCTGCCCCCCAGGCTGCCGGGCTGGGCAACGAAGAGGCTCGAGGATCTAGCCTGGGCCGTCGTGGAGGAAACGGGCTACAAGGGGCCGTTCAACTTCCAGGCGATAATCGCCGGGGGAAGAGTCTACCTTGTAGAGGTTAATCTAAGGGCAAGCAGAAGCATGCCCTTCACCAGCAAGGCTACACGCTTCAACCTGGCAGCGGCGGCGGCCCACGCCACGCTGAAGGGCAGCCTGGGGATCCAAGGAACGCTGCTCCTCAACCCGCCGGAGGGCGTCTACGCTGTCAAGTCGCCCCAGTTCAGCTGGCAGAGGCTCAAAGGCGCCTACCCCGGGCTTGGCCCCGAGATGAGGAGCACCGGGGAGTCTGCCTACATAGGGCGCAGCCTCCACGAAGCCCTGCTCATGAGCTGGCTAGGAGCGAAGGGCAACAGACTCCCAAGACCCGGCGAGAAGGTGCTAGTCTACACGCCCACAGGCCGCGGGGCAGACCTGCTTGGCGAGGCTGCGAAGCTCCTCGAGAGGGCCGGCTACGAGGCGGTAACACTGAAGGGGCAGCCCGACGAGCTAGGCTGGCTCCCCAGCCTAGGCTACGAAGAGGCGGTCAATGAGGTGAAGGAGAGGAGGGTAGGCCTCCTCGTGACGACAGGCTACGCGCCGGAGAAGGACTACAGCCTGAGGAGGGCCGCTGCAGATATGAATGTGCCCCTAGTTCTTAACCACAGGCTAGCACGGATCCTAGCAGAGGCCATCACAAGGGTTGACCCTGCCTCGGTGAAGCCGGAGCCCTTGAAGCCCTACACAACCCCCACCGCCCTGGAGGCGCTAAAGGAGAAAGCCTAGAATGAGGGGGAGCCCCCTCCTTCTCTCCCCCTCCGTAGCCTTCTCCCTGTAAATGCGTGTATAACCGTATCCTCTACGCCTCCAACAAGCCACTAACTGGTAGACCCTGGACGTGGAGGGTGCCGCGGGAGGAATGAAACTAGAAGCTGTGCTACTAGCGCTACTCAGCTTCATAGGGATACTAGACACGAGCGTCATGATACCCAGCCTAGCCCCCTACGCGGTAAGCCTAGGAGCCGGGGAGGCCCTAGCCGGCCTGGTGGTGGCGACGTACAGCTACGTTGCCATACCGGCTAGCATAGCAGCTGGTGTACTAGTAGACGTTCTCGGGAGGCGGCGCAGCCTCGCGCTAGGCCTGGCCAGCGACGGCCTCGTAGTAGCCCTCTACAGCATCGCGAGGAGCCCCCTAGAGCTGCTAGCCCTCAGGGCCCTCCACGCACTAGGCGGCAGCCTAGTCTACCCGGCAGCCTACAGCAGGGCCGCGGGCTCAGGCGCTAGGCCCAGCGCGGCGAGGCTCTCCCTAGCACTGGCAGCAACAGCACTAGCCGTCGCAGTCGGCATAGCAGCCGGCGGGGCCCTACCAGCAGTCATAGGCTTCCAAGGCCTCTACAGGCTCGTAGCCCTCCTACTCCTCACGGGAGCCCTACTAGCACTCCTACTACCCCCAGACAAGACCAGAGGCGGCACCAGCGAATCACTTGCAAGAGTGGCTAGGGGCCTCAGGAAGGGGCTCCCCGTAGTCGCGGGCGGTAGCCTGGTGATACTAGCAGCCTACATAGGCCTGGGAGCGGCTGCCGGGGGCCTGGCGACTGCTCTCCTAGCAGAGGGCCTAGCGGGGAGCGAGGAGGAGGCCAGCATGAAAGCGGGCATAGCAATGGGGGCGGCCGTAATAGTGTCTAGCTTGTCAATAATACTCCTAGGCCTGGCAGCGGAGAGGCTAGGAGTCGAGGCCCCAGCGCTAGCAGGGCTCACGGGGAGCCTGGCAGTAGCCCTGCTAGCGGCAATAGACCCCATAGCCCACGCCCACCTACTAGTAGCTAGCAGCGGCCTAGCACTGGGAGGCCTTATGCTAGCTAGCACACTACTAGTCGTTAGCACCCCGCCCGAGAGCAGGGGGACAGCTGTAGGGGTGCAACAGGTCTTCAACATAATAGGAGCGGGAATAGGGGCAGCGATGGGGGGAGCCTTAAGCGGCTCCCACGGCCTCCACGCAGTACTCACACTAATAGCAGCAGCAGGCCTAACAAGCTCACTAATAGCTCTAACTGCGGCGAGGAGAGGCGGCCGCTAGGCAACTCCAAGCTCGCGCAAAGCACAACCAATACACTCGCCTGTAGCCTCCGAGAGCCTCAAGACAGCCTGGCACTCGACATCGCGATCACTACAACCCCTAACAACCTTATCAGCTACCCTCCTACGTTTGAGCCTGCCAAAACCCTCCCTCAAGCGGCTCAGTTTGTCAGCAACCTCGCCTAGATACGCTCTTATAAACTCTTCAGGTCCTCCCAAGAACAAGCACACCACAAGAAACACGGCATAACTAGCATGAACATAACACTCCATGCCCCTGCAGCGACCGCCGCATACAGGCCTGAAACCTTGACTCAGCAGGGTATCAACGTACTTGCTAGCCGCAGAATCCCTCTCCCTATCTATAAGCAGCAGTATCAGCTGGCTACCTCCAGGATCGCCGCGACCCGATTTTAACGCCTCGACCCGCTTCCTAGCTCTACTGATACAAGTACCGAGCCCCTTACAATGAATGACGTGAAACCTCGGCAACTCGCCGTGCGACTCCCTGAGCCACCACAACACCGAATAGTTTAGATGGCACTCTCCATAGGCTACAGCCCCGAAAGACCCCATGATAGGCCCCCAAGGCTATGCTCTGAATCCACCTTTTGGAGTACTTTTGACTCAAGCATCTGCTTTATTAGCTGCAGAGGGGGTTGAGTCGTGAAGATCTCTAGCGTTTCAAGCTCCTCCGCGAGCCTATCCATGTTAACCTTGTAAACCGTTGTAAGCTCGCCCGGCTCCCTGTATAGATAATACACGCGGACGTCGTGGCGGCCGGCAAGCTTCTCCCATAATAGATGCGCTAACTCCCCTGAATGAGTAGAAAGAACTATCCTCACCCCCCTCTCGATAGCCTCGCCTATGACTCGAGCCAGCTCTGTGAAGGCTAAGGGGTATACGCGTGCTTCAGGCTCCTCCAGCAACAGGACGGAATTAACAGTAGTACGTAATACATAATCTTTATGCTTATCATAATGTATTTTGTCGGGGTTTTCCCCTAGAAATGCCCCTTCAAGTGGGGCTTTTATAGGGCTGGCACTCTCGAGAGCCACAACATAGTAGAGTACTCGTAGTGCAGTATCGCTCACACTCGCCGCTCCAACCTCTCTCTTTCCATCGAAGAACGCCAATTGACCAGAGCTTAGCGGCACAACTCTCGTACCCGTCAGTTCCTCAAGAACTTCGTTAGTCCTCTCGTACACCTGGCTTTTCGTGTAGAGTATGACTGCTAGATTTGAAGCGTCTTCTAGTAGGTAGTGCTGAGGCCATGTTACTGATACTCTACCAAGGAGTATGTTTCTGTTGACCATGAGTCTATCGTAGTTATAGAGCCGTGGAACATTTAAGTAAAGATAGTCATAATTTACATCTAATCTTAGTTCCTCCTCAAATAATTTAACATTAATTATAGGTTTCCGTTCCTTTTCCAAGGAAGATACTAGTGATAATAACTCTAAGAGTCTAGCAGTATTACTAGTGAGTTCACTACTCATAAGTTCCTTAAGCCTCTCATCAGTTCTCTCAAGGTTAACCTCGACTTGAATTCTAAATTCAGAGTCTTCCGATGAATACGCGTGTATGTCTGCTTGTATTTTGTACTTATTCATTGCACTACATGATAATTCCACTGTTATATTATCGAGTCTTATGCTTGCTTTTTTATTTAGTTGTATCTTGTTTAGTAGGTCATCGCATGTTATTACTCTTATAATTTTGTTTAGTGGTTGTTGTGGCGGTGGTTCTTCTCCTAGTGTTTTTAGGGTTTCTGCCTCGATTGTGTGTGTTGCTAGGTAGCCTAGGAGGGCTAGTGCCTCGAGTACGTTTGTCTTGCCCGAGGCTGGGGGGCCTAGGAGTATTGTTAGGTCGCCTAGCTCCATGCGTAGTTTTCCTATTGATTTGAAGCCTTCTATCTCGAGGGTTACTGGCTCAGCCACTTTCCTCCTCCCCGCGCTACCTCATTGATATTAGGAAGTATTCTGGTCTTGTGCTGTGGCCGTGCTTGGGGCTCATGTACTCGTATACTCTCTTCAGTTTTAGCCTGTACCTGCACCTGCAGGGCTTAACTATGCTCTCGTCGTAGCTCTTCTCTACTACTAGCTCTAGGATTCCCCGGGAGAGCTTGTAGCGGCCTTCGGCTACTAGCTTATCGCCCTCCTCCTCGTCTACCTCTATCTCCTCTATCGGGATTACTCCGTAGCTCCTTGCGAGAGTGTTCTGGCCCTGGAAGACCTTGTTGTTCCAGACGAAGAGGCTTATCGCCTCCTCGTCGTTCAACACTAGCTTTATATGGTATCCCCGCTCGCCGGCGTGGTGAACGACTCTCATATAGCCTTCCGCCTGTAGCTTCTCCAGGTCTACTAGCTGCTTTTCTAGGGGCTGATCCGTCTCGCCGCTGAGCCTAGGCTTGTATGGTATCACCGGGTAGCCCCTGCTCACTATACACTCACCCTTCCCGGGCGGGCTTCCAGCCTCCCTGCTAGAGTGTTTATCCCCGTGGCGGTGCTATTTTGGGGTCCGCGGCTGGGCTGGGATGGGCTGCCTGGTCGAGGCCCGGGATCTCTGGAAGGTTTATCGCGGCGGCGTCGAGGCTGTCAGGGGCTTCACTGGCTCCTTCGGGCCCGGCCGCACCGCCATTATGGGGCCTAATGGGAGCGGTAAGAGTACTCTCCTCGCTATGCTTGCCGGCGTGTTGAAGCCTAGTAGGGGCAGGGTCCTTGTGTGTGGCCGTGACCCCTGGGGGCCTGGCTGGGCCGAGGCTAGGAGCCTCGTGGGCTACGCCCCCCAGGATCCGCCTCTGCCTAGGGCTGTGACTGCTCTTGAAGCCCTGACCGTTCTTGGAGGCCTAATGGGGCTGCCTCTAGGTGACGCTAGGCGGGAGGCCGTTCATGTCATGGAGGAGCTGGGGCTGGAGGGGCTGGCTGGGGTTAAGGTCTCTAGGCTTAGTGGTGGTCAGAGGCGTAGGCTCGGGCTGGCAGCGGCTCTTATGGGCTCACCTGAGGTAGTGTTGCTTGACGAGCCTAGTAGCGGCTTGGATCCTGCTGCGAGGGCTCGGCTCTGGCGGGCTCTTGGGAGGCTGGCGTCGGGTGCTACCATAGTCTTCACTACCCACGATCCCGTCGAGGCCGAGGAGGAGGCTGGCATGGTGGTGGTTATGCATAGGGGCCGGCCCCTGGCTCGTGGATCTCCCAGGGAGTTGATAGAGCGCTACGCTCCCAGACCCAGGGTTAGGGTTTGGGGCTCTGGCGTTCCTAGGGGGCTAAAGCCGAGGCGCCTCCTAGGTGACGGAGCTGCCGAGTATGAGGTAGAGGTGGAGCGTGGTGTTGCTGACGTCGTTTCCGCCTATGCTTCTGAGGGTGTGGGCGTGTACCGGGTGGAGGTGGCTAGGCCGGGTCTCAGGGAGGTTTTCCTGGAGTTGGCAGGTGAGGAGCTTGAGGAGTAGGGCTAGGAGGAGTGGTGGGTGGAGGGCTCTTCTCCGCGGCGCCGCGGCTGGGGTGCTCTATTTCGTTTACGGCGTTAGGAGGAGCCCGGAGCTTCTTGTCTGGTACGTTGTCTTCCCCCTGCTGCTACTCCTCGGGGCCCGCTACCTAGTGTTCACTCCTGGGGGCGGCCTCACCGCTGGAGTATACCCTGATGGTGGTGGTGTCGCTGCGGCTCTTGAATCTGCCGGCTTCAATGTGGCCGTCTACGGTAGTCTAGAGGCCTTGCTGCGTGACTTATCTAATGGTAGGATAGCTGTTGGGGTCGACGCTAGCACGTCGCCTCCTAGGATCCTTTACTCCCTTGACGAGTACTCTGGAGCAGCGCTCCTCGCCCTTGCAGCAGTTAACGGCGTAGACCCTGGAAGCCTCTTGGGTCTAGCCTCCCTCGCGGGCGGCATCGTTGAGCGGGTGCCTCCGGGGCCCCTGGCTGATGCCGGCAGGGCCCTAGCGTTCTATGCTGTGAGCCTCGTGGGCGTGACGGCTCTCTACTCGGGCCTCTACGGGGGCTTCACTAGCCTGGTCGAGATGAGGATTAACGGCATGATAAGAGTAGTCGCAGGCAGCCCTGGGGGCCCATTGACGCTGTTAGGCTACCTGCTGGGCTTCAACACCGCCGCTGTAACACTAACCGCTATAGTGCTTCTAGTAGCTGCGCTGCTTCTCGGCGCTGACTACTCTGGCTTCAACCCCGCAGGCGCCCTAGTGGCGTCAGTGCTCCTCTTCGCCGGCCTCATAGCAGTGTTCGCCGCCAGCATGCCGCTGGGCCTCCTAGTTAGGAGGGCCGAGCTCGCTGCAGCACTAGCTGGTATAGGCGGTTTCGCGTTGATCTTTGCCACCGGCCTCGCCATACCACGGGACTTCCTGCCGGAGCCCCTGAGGAGCCTAGCGGGCTATAGCCCCTTGACTGTTGCTGTTGAGAAGGGTGGAGAGACTCTCCTAGGCTATACCGGCGCCCTTGAAGCCCTGCTGGGCGCCTGGCCTCTCTGGGCCTCCCTCCCCCTGGCAGGCGCCCTAGGAGTGATAGCGTATAAGAGGCTAGTCTCCTACGCCGTCGAGGCCGAATAGCGCTTCTTAGTATGCCAGGCTGACCGCAGCTTCCCTACTAGGTATTCCAGCTCCTCCTCGCTCATCCTGTCCAGCCTCTTCACCTCCCTACATATATCCTCTATTATCCTGTCCTCCTTCCCGTTCCCGTTGGGTTGCGCTGCCTGGAGGAATATGGTTCCGAGGGTGCCTATGACTATGCTCAGGGCGCTTATGCCCAGAATCATCATGAGTACTCCAATAGCCTTCCCGAGGGGCGTCACAGGGACTACGTCGCCGTAGCCAACTGTGGTGCTGGTTACGACGGCCCACCAGAAGGCTGTCCAGAGATCCTTTATCGGGCTCTCGGGGTAGGGGCTCTCCGCTATGTAGACTGCTAGGGCCCCGAACATTATAGTCAGGCTGACGGCGCCTAGGAGCCCTATGAAGTCGACCCTATTCTCTGTCTGCCTGAGTATCTTGACTAGCCTACTCCCCCGGGTGAGTAGTAGCGCGAGCCTGACGACCCTCACGAGCCTTATGAGCCTCACGAATCCAAAGCCTATCAAGTGGTACTCTATCATAGCTATTAGGCCCGCAGGTATGAGGGCGGGGATCTCGTAGGCGTTCCTCTTAATATACCCTATGGGGTCCCCGCTCTTGTGCGCCCTATAGAGGAAGTCTACTGTTAAGACCATTACTATGGCTAGGTCTACTAGGTAGAGCCTGATCCTCGCCTCGGGGGTAAGGGGCATGAATAGCTCTACAAGTACTATCACTACGCTGAGGAGCGCCGTGTAGGCGACGGCTATCTCTATGAGTGGATGCTCCATCACATCGCTAACGTTCCTCACACCCCGGCTAACCACGTCTTTGACGCGCCCAGCCACCCGGAGCCTCCCCCTCTATCACCGCCCTAACGCCGCACCTTCTCCGCGGGCCGAGTATTAAGGGCGGAGCCCGGGCTATTGAGAGGGGTGTACCGGCCGGGTTGACCGTGGAGGTAGAGGCCAGCCTGGAGCCAGGGCTAGGAGAGGCTCTGAGCCAAGTCTCCGAGGCCTTGAAGGCTAGGGCCTGGCTGGTGCTGGCGGGCAACTGCGAGACCAGCTATGAGGGGAGGGCCGCCAGCGGTAGCACGCCCGGCGATAGAGTTGTTATGGTTAAACCCGACGGGAGCGTGATAGTCCATGGGCCGAAGGGGTTCAAGCCCTTGAACTGGCAGCCCGACACTAGCAGCGTCGAGGCTCGACTCGACTCTGATACCCTCGAGTTAAGGGCTGTTAGGAGGAGCCCTAGGGAGATCCTGGTCATACGGTGCGCCCGCATCTACTACCTGGCTGTGCTGAAGGGGGCAGAGGAGGGGGGCTTCTGGCTCTACGTGAACGAGGCCGAGATAAGGGATGAGGCTATGCGTGACCCTGTCGGCGTGCTTGGGGAGAGACTGCGCTTCATAGAGGCTGAGAAGCCCGTGGAGCCGGGCTTCATAGACGCGCTAGCCGAGGACGAGCAAGGCCGCCTCGTAGTTCTAGAGTTCAAGAGAGTTAAGGCGGGGGAGGAGGCGGTGAAGCAGTTGCTACGCTACGTAGAGGCCCTAAGGGCTAGGACTAGCCGCGAGGTGCGGGGCGTGCTTGTGGCGCCTGACGCCACGGAGGCGGCTAGGAGGCTCCTCGAGAGGAGCGGCTTGGAGCTGCGCAGGATAGATTTGAGGAGCCTGTATGAGAGGATTAAGGGTAGGAGTGCCGCTAGGCGGCGGAGCCTAGTTGATTTCCTGGGTTAGAGGCTGCTCGGCTGCCAGCCCCTTTAGCCTCCTAGTACTTCTACGTCAACCGCCTCTTCAGGGTTGAAGCTTATTATCTCGACCATTGCTCCCTTGACTAGGAGCCTGCCCATCCTGGCTACCAGCCTCTTTCCTCCGTCGGCTACCTGTATGGCGTCGTCCAGCATGAGGTTCATGGTGTTATCGGTAGCCACTAGTACTCCGACGTACTCTGTCCCGTCCTTGAGTCTAACGTAGATACGGGAGTTGACGGCCTCGCGCAGGTACTTCAAGGGGTTGACTAGTTGCTTCGCGGGCACGCCCAAAACCCCTCCATGTCCCTCCCTGCGGGTCCAGGCCTTGCCATAGGATGCCGTGGTAATAAGTGTTAGGGGTCGAGGAGGAGGCTTGCAACGTCTAGGAAGTGCCTGTCCATAGCAACCCTGCCGTTCCTGAAGGAGACGCCTTCAAGCTCTAGGAGGCGCCTCTTAACTCTGGGCCCGCCGTACCTGTAGCCGCCGAGGCTGCCATCGCTTCTGACCACCCTGTGGCAGGGAACCACCACGGGTCTGGGGTTAGAGGCTAGGATCCTGCCTACGAGTCTCGGGTGGAGCCCTGAGGCCCGGGCGAGGCTTGAATAAGTGGTTACACGGCCTGGTGGGATTAGTTGGAGGAGGGTGTAGACTAGCTGGTAAAGTGGTTTTGAGTTGGGGCTAGACGGCTCCGAACCTCTTTGTCCACTCCTCGTACAGCCTGAGCATTGAGTGGTCAACGCTGGGCTTCCTCCTCTCTAGTACCTCCATGAAGTCCTTCATGCTCACGGGCCTAGGCTCCTTGTCCAGCTCTCCCCTGGCGAATAATTCCCTCACGGTCTTCATGTAGGCCTCTCTTACTATGTCGCTTATGTCGCTCCCCGTGTAGCCTTCTAGCATGTCCGCTAGCCTGTCTAGGTCGACGTCAGGTGCAAGCTTTATCTTCCTGGTGTATAGCTCGAGCATCCTCTTCCTGGTGGCCTTGTCGGGTAGCGGCACGTAGATTCTCTTCTGGAACCTCCTTATGAAGGGCTCGTCGAGCTTCCATGGCTTGTTGGTTGCGCCTATCACGTAGACGTGGAGTTTGCTCCCCTTATCTTGGATACCGTCCATCTCTTTCAGGAACTGGTTCCTAACCCTTACCTCGCCTCCCACCTCATTGTTGTGGACCCCGAGTAGGGCGTCTATCTCGTCGATGAATATTATCACTGGCGTTCCGTCCTGTGCCTTCCTCCTAGCGTATGCGAAGAGCTTCTTAACGTTCTTCTCTCCCTCTCCCAGCCACTTACTCATAATGCTTGCTGCATCGACGTAGAGGAACTCGCCTTCGACTTCGTTGGCTACGGCGCTTGCTAGCATGGTCTTACCGGTGCCTGGGGGTCCATAGAGTAGTATGCCGCGGGGCCAGCCCAGGGGGAAGAGGTCGGGCCTCCTCACCGGGTAGACTATTGCCTCCTTGATTGCCTGCTTAGCCTGCTCTAGCCCAGCTATATCATCGAAGGTTACGCTAGGCTTCTCCCTTAACACGAACTCTGGCACCTCGTCATCGTCTCCGTCTCCGCCACCCTCGACCCCGTCTCCCTTGACCTCTACGTCTAGCTCCTCATCGCCCCCCGTAGCTGGGACTAGCTTGGCCTTCCTCTCGAGCTCCTTGAGCTTCCTCCTGTACTGGACCAGCAGCCTCGCATAGATATGGCGCATCGGGTGGTCGGGATAGTAGCGGACTAGCTCCTCAAGCAGCTCGACCGCCTTCGCGAGGTTCCACGCAGCCTTCCCATAATCCCTGCTCTTCTCGGCCTCCACAGCGGCGAGAGCGTAACGCTTAGCCTGACTCTCAAGGTATATAGCCGCGCTACTCATGCGACACCACCCCCACCACACCATCACAAGGTTAGGATTAGGAGCTCTCAGCCGTCCATACGGGGAGAGGGGGCTACTGGCCCTGGGCCTGCCTCCTCCTAACCTTTATCAGGCCCTTCTCCTGCAGCCTCCTCAGCGCCTCCCTTACCTCCTCCGGCGTGGCACCCAGGTCTCTAGCAGCCTCGCTCAGCTTAATCCTGCCCCTCCTGCTCTTGATGTAATCTAGGAGCCTCTCCTCGAGGGGCTTCTCCTCCCTCCTCCCCCCGGTTCTGCTGGCCGCTGCGCTCTTGACTTGTCTCCTCGAGGCTGCTACCCTCTCTATGTCTCTTGTCGGCACTAACTCGTCTACCTCCCTTCTGACCTCCGCCATTACCCTGGCTATCTCCTTCTCTACCTCGGGGTCGAGGTCTAGGGCGCTCCTAGGCATGGGTAGGGAGTCGGCCATGAATACTGTGCCTGCTATGCTCCTCTCTGTAGCGGCTAGTATGCCGCTGAGCCTGGCTGCCATCTCGGGGCTCACGCTGCTCAGGTACTCGTCTAGCCCTCTAACAGCGTACTCTATACCCAGCACGATCCTGGTTACCTGCTCTAGGCTCCTAGCGTCCTGGATCCTGGCGATAGCTATGGCGAGCATCTTACTGTACGCCATAACCGCAGTGAGTATCCTCTTCTTCAGTACTATCTCGGCGGCATAGACCTCAAGGCTGTCCCTGTCACCCCTCCTAGCGGCTTCAAGCATCCTCTCATAAAGCCCCTGAATCTCGTTAACCACCTGAGCCTTCAGAGTGTCTATCTCCGTCTTCGCGAGCTGGAGCCTGCTAAGCACCTCATTGAAATCAAAGCCCCCGCCCGGATCATCTAGCCCCACCCCGGCTGCGGGGGCAGCTTCTACCCCTCCACTCCATGGATCGCTGGATCCCCTGAAGAAG
>JALTZJ010000026.1 GCA_027046245.1 Acidilobaceae archaeon | reverse complement strand
AAGGATAAGCCTATAGCCTTGATCCTCCACACGCCGGGCGGCATGGTCCTGGCGGCCAGCCAGATAGCGATGGCCCTTAAACGGCACCCAGCCAAGAAGATAGTTATTGTCCCCCACTACGCCATGAGCGGTGGCACGCTGATAGCCCTCGCGGCCGACGAGATCTGGATGGATCCAAACGCTGTCCTAGGCCCCCTAGATCCGCAGCTAGGCTTCGAGCCCGGAGTCCACGTGCCTGCGCCCAGCGTAATCAAGGTAGCCAAGATGAAGGGCGAGCAGGCGAGCGACAAGCTGCTGATAGTGGCGGATATAGCTGAGAAAGCTATGAGAGAGGTACAGGACTTCATAGTAAGGCTAACCAGGGATAGGCTAGGGGAGGAGAAGGCCAGGGAGCTAGCCAGGATACTCACTGAGGGGAGATGGACCCACGACTACCCGATAACCTTCGAGGAGGCGAAGGCCCTGGGGCTGCCCGTTAAGGACCAAGTGCCCCCCGAGGTGTACCAGCTAATGGAGCTCTACCCCCAGGCACCCACGAACAGGCCTGGAGTAGAGTACATACCATACCCCGTCATACCACAGCCTAGAACCCAGAACAGCCACTAAACCGTCATATACGTAGTGGAGATGCAACGTCTAAGCTCGACTACCATTTTATTTGAGCCACTCATCTAGCCTCACTCCACTCCGCCCTTCACTACGCTGCGGCTCTATCCTCAGGGGTATCAGATGGCTTCCGTCGCAGCTGCCAGCTGTGAACCACTCCCTGCCCCAATTCCCCTCTCTGCACGTGGCAAACTCGAGGCCATGCCTTGCGGCTGCCCGTCTCACGGGTTCTAGTAGGGTCTTCCTCATAGGCTCTGGGAGGTAGATGTAGCCGTGGAGTCTAACGCCCTTCTCCTTGTAGAGCCTGTATAGCTTCTCGCCCTCGGCTCCTAGGGCTCTGCGCATCCTAGCCAGGTTATCGGGTCTAGCCTTGTAGGTGCTAGTCACTATCATCCTGGCGCCGGCCTCGGCTATCCTTGCAACCAGCTCCTCAAGCATCGACGGGTCGTCATTCACGTAGGGTATCACAGGGTCTAGCCTCACCCCCACAGGAACCCCCGCCCCGGAGGCCTCCCTCACGGCCCACAGCCTCTCCTTGGGGCTAGGCGCCATGGGCTCGACGAGCCTTGAGAGGCCCTCGTCTAGCATCGTTATAGTAGGGGTGACAGCAGCGTTCCCGGCGGCGAGCAAGTCGAGGTCTCTCATAGCGTAGATGACACCCTTCGTCGTCACTAAAACCCTGAAACCCCTCGGGATCAATGCTTCAAGGGCGCGCCTGGTAAGGCCTATATCTGCCTCCTCGGGAGGATACGGGTCACTACTAGTACCCAGGTTTACTATAGCGCCGGGGGGAAGCCTAGCTATATCCCTGAGAAGGCGGGCTTCAAGCGCCTTCTTAGGGGTGCTGGGCTTCAATCCTATATACGCTGTTGCATAGCAGTAGTGGCAACCTATACTGCAGCCCGTGTAAGGGTTCAAACTGAACTTGAAAGGACATGTACACAACGGGCTACCCCAGGGGTCGAACTCGCTCAACAACGATAACCTGATCCTGCTCCTAACCCGCTTCAACCCGCTAAGCAGCCCTCCATCCAAGCCCCCTACGGGACTCGAGTAGAGGATCTCCTGTGAGGGTGAGCTGGGTGCCTGCTTTGATTGAAGTCCTTTCGCCGGGTTAAACCGTTTCTACAGGGGCCCGTGAGGGTCGACGGGCAGGCTGAGCCCCTCCAGGTGGCGGGGCTGTGGCGAGCCATTGTAGCCCTGAGGCCCCCCAATACTTGTTTCTGCGGCTTTTTATCACTGCCAGTTGCTGGCGTGGTGTGGCTAGCGGGTGGTGCGGCACGAGGCGCTTCTTGGGGGTGCCCCGTGAGGGCGGCGCCATTGGTGTCTGGATTAGCGGCGTCGTCTATGGCTTAGCTTACGCCGTCTCCAGAGGGTTCGAGCCGTTACTCCTCTTGGCTTCCCTGTTGGGGGCTCTTACTGCTCTACTTCTTGTTGACTGGGCTCGTTACGGTTCTGGGTGGAGGAGGATCGTTGCCATCATCGCCCCCACAGTATTGCTGGGCTTTGTAGCCGTTTCTAGGTTGCCCTGGGGTGTGGGGCTTCTAGTTTTCGAAGCTGCACTCCTAGTCGTGAGTCTCCGGTTTCCGGGGCTCTGGCGCATCATAGCTGGTGGCGGCCTTCTGGGCGGCGTGGGGGGCTTTGTCGCTCTGGCGAGCCCCGAGTCCAATGCTATGGACTCGCTGCTCCCCGGTTACTACTTGTTGATGGCTACTGGGTTCTCTGGGTTGAGGGCCGTCGGCGTGAGGCTCGAATCGGTGGCTGGCTTCGCTGTGGGGCTCCTCCTAGTCTCATCGGCCGTGCTTCACTACCTCTTCACTGGTTCCCCCTTGGTGGCTCTCGTGCTCGCCGCCGATATAGCTTCAAGGATAGGAGGGTGGCTAGCGGGGGTCTACCAGGAGATGAGGCTCCGCACATATGGCTTCCTGGAGGCCTTTAGGACCCTAGCCGTAATGCTTGCCGCCGCTCTCCTAAGCTAGATCCTAGAAGGAGCTGCTACTCGGTTATCCCTAGGGCTACCCCGGTGAAGGCTAGGACTGCAGCTGCTATATGGCGTGGTTTCACTTTCTCCTCTCCTAGGAGCGCTGCTAAGGCTACCGTGTGAATGGGGAAGAGGCTTATTAGCATGACTGCTTCCGCTACTGGTAGCTGGTCTAGGCTCACGTAGCGGCTTGCCTGGGCCAGGGTGACAGCGGTTCCTGCCGCTGCAGCGTAGAGGAGAGCAGCTCTTCTACTACTATTACTATACACCGCCTCCAGTATGGATGAGGCGTCCCTCCTAGCTAGGACTGCTACGAAGGGTAGGGCGGCTAGGTAGCTGACGGCTGCTCCTGCTACGGGGCTATCACTAGCAAGGCCCGCCGCCCTCACTATTATGCTGCTGGCAGCGAAAACGAGTGGTGCCGCTATCCCCGCGGCTACTGCGGCCTTCCTAGAGACTCCTCCTAGGGGGCGGCCGCTGGGCTTCGACACTGCAAGGTATATCGCTAGGGTGACCAGTGCCGCGGCTGCTAGCAGCCTTGCAGTGAGGGGTTCTCCCAGGAAGAGCCAGGCCATGAAACTCGCTATGAGAAGGACGGGGCTCACTATGACAGCGCTGCTAGCGGCGCCCAAGCCCGCGACCGCTGTATAAAAGAGTATGCGGCCTACCACGAAGTTGAGTATACCAACTGCAGCGTAGAGCACTAGCGCCGTACCCCGTGGAGCCTCCTCTCCCAGCGCTAATGCAAGGACAACAAGGAGCGGCGTCCCCACCAGCAGGCTTACAAGAGTGTTTGCCCTTGGGGTTAACCCCTTGCTAGCCCTCCTCACCAACACGTCTCCGACGGCGAATAGGAAGCCAGTGATAAAAGCTATTGTGTGCGCCCAGTGGAGGCTCTCTACCGGCACTACCCCGTGCACCGGAGCCCCTTCCGGGGCTAGAGTAAGAACCTTAAAAAGCTACGGTTGCCGAAATCTCGGAGTCCGAGCCTTATAACTCCTCTTCCTCCTCCTCGTCCCAGAACTCCTCCTCTTCCTCCTCTAGATCCTCGTCCTCCCATATCTCCTCCTCGTCATCAAACTCCTCGAACTCGTCGAACTCCTCCTCTTCCTCGTCCCAGAACTCTTCTTCCTCCTCGTCCTCCTGCAGCCTCAAAGGCTCCAGCTCAGCCGCCAAGACACACTCACCCCTCTCTCCTCCCCTTTGACCACTCTAGGCTCGGCCCCCATCAACCCTCCAATCGGGCTCAACGGGCCCCTTCCCTGAGGGGAGTGCTTCCCCTTTGGAGGGGCCCTCTCCTTCGTTGGGGCCTCCACGCGCCTCCTAGTCTTCACTGGAGTATATAATGGTTAAGAGGGGTATCTGTGATACCAGTGAGGCACCTACGCGACATTAACCCCTTCAGGCCGCGTCTTTGGATAATGCGGCTCACTGGGGTGCAGCGCGGGATGCCTCTTGAAGGGGAAGCCGTGGATTTGCTGAAGCAGATAGCTTCGGGCCGGCTGGGGCCGCCTGTGCTAGTTTACCATTGGGATGCTGACGGGCTTGCAGCCGCCACTACATTCATGAAGTTCTATGGGGGCGATAGCGAGGAGGTAGAGCTGAGGCCGCCCCGCTTTGTAAGGAGCTTTAGCTTTAAGGAGCTGCTTGAGGGTGCTGAGAATAGGCCTGTTGTCGTGCTAGACCTGACTCCAAGGACTTGGCAGCTCAGGGAGGCGCTTGAAGTCGCCTCAAAGGTTGTTGTAGTGGATCACCACTATGTTGACTGGGAAGTGCCTGAGGGGGTCACCTATATCAACCCAGCCGCGAGGGGTGACCTTAAGGGTGAGTGGCCTAGCGCCACGTGGGTTCTAGCCGAGGCCCTGGGGGCGCATCACCCGCTTCTCACAGCGGCTAGCATAGTCGGTGACCTGGGGAGGGCTGCTCTGGGCAACCCGGTGTATGCGAGGGTTATGAGGGAGTCGGGGCTCGATCCCGAGAGGGACTACTGGATCCCCGAGGAGATAGCGGAGAACCTGGATAGCCTGCATAAGGCGTGCAAGTATCAGGGGCTCCAGTGGTATCCTAGGCTACTAAGCTATCCCACGGTGGACCCGGCTAAGGGGGCCCTGGAGGACGTTTACCTGGTCCAGCTTAGAGCCACTGTAGGGTTCGAGATGGAGGAGCTACTTGAGAGGTTGAGGAGCTCTGTTGAAGAGCCGTGCGAAGGCGTCTTAGCGGCTAGGATTGAGGGCGGGCTACTAGCTAGGGGTAGCCTCTCGCGGGAGCTACTCTCGCTGGCGAAGGCCAGGAACCCTCCGGGGAGCTTCGCCGTGCTGGCTTACAGGGCTAAATGCGATTGCTGCACTGTGGAGAGCATCTACGCGAGGACCTGGAAGATAGAGGAGAGGAGGAGGCTGGAGAAGGTCGGAGAGGCTTTGAAGAGGCTAGGCCTAGAGCCGGGAGGTAAAATACAGAGGGGCAACCTAGTCGTGGCTGCAGAGGCTAACGGCAAGCTGGATGAAGCGTACAAGGCCGTTGTGGAGGCGCTCTGCAGTGGCTAAGAGGAGGAGCAGGATACGTGACGCCGTGAACAGGGTGCTCTACAGCGGCGACCCGGAAGGCTATGTAATACTGTATCGTCACAGGAGGCCGGAGGGCGGCGAGACGCTCGCCGAGCTAGATCCCCGCTTCATAGTGAAGGTTGACTCCTGGGCGGTCCACCTCGCGACTGGTGAAAGTATACCGCTCCACAGGATAGTGGAGATCAGGCGGAGAAGCGGAGGCGCCGCTTGGAGGAGGGGCGAGGGGTGGGTGGAAGAGTAGAATGGATCGCTCTCAGGGGCGGGCTGCGGGTTGAGGCCGTCCCCGGCATCCAGGCACCTACTGTTGATGGAGACACGCTGCGCGCTCCCCCAGCCCTGCTCAGGCTCGACGCCCAGCTGGGCGCCGTGGGGGAGTCTCTTGCATCGCCACTCCTACTACCAGAGGAGGGCGGCTCGCCCTGGATGCGGTCCCTGGCTAGGAGCTACAAGGCTAGAGCGGCCAGGGAGGAGTATTCCGAGCTAGAGCTGCTACTGGGGGAGGCGCTTCGACTCGTGCATGTGCCTCCTGAGGCGCTTCTACTGTTAAGGGCTAGGAAGACTCTAGCTCCCCTTCATCCCTGCGCCGCTGCTAAGGGCCTCGACTCTGAGGGTCTAGCACTGCTCCGTAGGGCTGTAACG
This sequence comes from Acidilobaceae archaeon, assembly GCA_027046245.1. Lineage (GTDB taxonomy): Archaea > Thermoproteota > Thermoprotei_A > Sulfolobales > Acidilobaceae > Aeropyrum. The sequence goes on along the minus strand of JALTZJ010000026.1, from coordinate 63,335 downwards.
GACGCACTGGGGTCTTCTACCCCTGAGGGGCCGCCGCCTAGCAGGGTCGCTGCGGGGGGCGCTGTTGCTGCTAGGATCGCTAGCAAGCTCTCCTTTCTAGCCCCGGTTTCCGGCCTGGGAGGTAGCGGCTGCAGGCCGCCCCGCCACGTGTTGGAGCCCTGGAGGCTCTTCAAAGCGCCTGAGGGTAGCGTTGTGCTTGAGGGCTGTGGCCCTCCTCCCGAGTGCATGTGTAGGGCTCCGAGCGCCAAGAGTAGCAGTGTTATATGCTCCTGCAGAGGCCGCAAACTAGTCTACAAAGACTATTTCAGGGTGTCTGTTAAGTGGGTAGCCGTCTCTCCGGTATACGCTCCAGTTTATCCCTTGAGGGTCAGGCCTCATGCCAGGGCTGGTGCCGAGTACAGGTGGCTCGTCGAGCTGCGGCACAGGGGTTTCGCGACGCCCCGTGTGGAGAGGCTCTGCTCCTCTCACCTCAGGGTTTCCATGCTTAGGGGGTTCCTCGAGGGTGACACGCTTGAGGATAGGCTAGACAAGGATTACTGGCGCCTGGGAGGCGAGCTCTTGGCGGCAGTCCACGCTGCAGGGGCCTCCCTGGGCGACCCGAACCCCGGTAACCTGGTGCCCTCCAAGTGGGGGGTTATCGATGCAGAGCAGGCTGCAGAATACACTCCTGAGAGGGGTGCCTGGGATGTCGCTGCATTCGCTGCTTACTCGCTAGCCGTTACGATGTCGAGGCCTGGGCTTGTGGAGGCGTTTCTCGAGGGCTATTCTGGGGGTGGAGATGTTGCTAGGCTCAGCCTAGAGGTTCTCAGGCGGCCTGGGTTTGCCTTTAAGACGCCTCTAGCCCTGGCTCCCGCCGCTGCGAGGCTGCTCGCGGGGCTCTTGAGGAGGCTTTCACGGTAGACCCTGTGGTAGCTGTATCTCTACCGGCTTATATCACTACTAGTTGGTGGGTAATAGCTAACACTGTTCCAGGTAGTATAGTATTGCCTTTCGTATATTCAAAGGGTTAAATTCTGGGGCGCTACGCTTTTGTAGAAGTGGAGCGTGCAGGGGTGACGGTGATGCCCGGACAGATACCCCTAATCGGCGAGAAGTTCCCTGAGATGACCGTGATGACCGACCAGGGCACTCTGAAGCTGCCCGACGACCTCATCAAAGACGGTAGCTGGTTCGTACTCTTCAGCCACCCAGCAGACTTCACCCCCGTCTGTACTACTGAGTTCGTTAGCTTCGCCCTCCGCTACGAGGACTTCCAGAAGCTAGGAGTCAAGCTAATCGGCCTGAGCGTTGACAGCGTGTTCAGCCATATCAAGTGGAAGGAGTGGATCGAGAAGCATGTTGGCGTCAAGATACCCTTCCCAATAATCGCTGATCCACAGGGTGCTGTGGCCAAGCAGCTAGGCCTGATCCACGCGGAGAGCAGCACCCACACCGTGAGGGCTGTCTTCATAGTCGACAGCAGGGGCGTTATAAGGACTATACTCTACTACCCGCTAGAGCTCGGTAGGCTAATAGACGAGATACTGAGGATCGTCAGGGCCCTCAAGACCGGCGACGCCTACAAGAGGGCTGTGCCCGCTGACTGGCCGAACAACCAGATCATCGGCGAGGGCCTGATCATACCGCCGCCGGGCACCGAGGAGGAGGCCAAGGCCAGGATCGAGAGAGCGAAGGCCGGCGAGATCAAGTGCCTAGACTGGTGGTTCTGCTGGGACTACCCGGCGAAGCCTGAGGAGGTCCAGGAGGTCCGCAGCTACCTAGAGAGGGCTGCTAAGAAGCCCGAGGAGCTACTCGCAGAGAAGGCCAAGCTCCACCTACACTAAAGCCCCTGGCGAGATAGCCCCGGCGGGCAACCTAAATCACTCGACTTTTATTTGAATTAACGCGTTTGACTTAACATGGAATCCTGGTAGGGTAAGCGTAACCCCTCCGCCGGCCCCCTCATTATCCTCGTCACAACCATATCCTGGCTTTTGCCCCGCGGTTGAAGGGGTAATTTCCTGTGCTTCCTCGCCTGTATATCCGTTATAATGGAGGTAACCGCATATATCCTTCATTTTAAATTCAAGCGGTTGATGGTAGGGCTGGGTGGATCCCTTTGAGATTCCTGAAGTGCAAGGAGGTCCCCGAGCCGGTAAATGGCAGGGTTAGCATTATCGGTGCTGGGCCTGCGGGGCTCGGCGCTGCTGGCGTGCTCGTGTGCAGGGGCTACGAGATAGTCGTCTATGATATGATGCCTGAGGCCGGCGGCATGATGATGTTCGGCATCCCCGACGATAGGATCCCCAAGGATGGCATCAGGAAGAGCGTTAAGGAGCTAATGGACGCAGGGGTCAAGTTCTTCTTTAACACTAAGGTTGGCCGCGACATCGGGCTAGATAAGATAATCGAGGAGAGCGATGCTACCCTCATAGCTACCGGTACTTGGAAACCTAGAAGGCTAGGAGCCCCCGGGGAGGACCTGCCCTGGGTCCTGCCTGCAGCTGATTGGCTAGTAGAGGTTCACATGGCCCGCTACGGCTACCTCCCCTGGGATAAGGTGCCAAAGCCCCAAGGCAGGATCCTAGTGGTGGGCGGAGGCCTAACCGCTGCAGACGCAGTCCATGTCCCCATGACATACCCGGAGTTCAAGGATGGCGTAGAGAAGGTGGTCCTCAGCTATAGGAGAACAAGGGACTACGCACCTATGAGGAAGCAAGAGTTCGAGAGGCTCGTTAAGCTAGGCGCCGAGCCATGGGAGCTGACCCAGCCCGTGGAGTTCAGGGAGGAGGGTGACAGGAAGATAGTGAAGTTCGTTAGGATGAAGCTTGAAGACGTTGGCAGTGGGAGGCCGAAGCCCGTGCCAGTGCCGGGCAGCGAGTTCGAGGCGGAGTTCGACTGGGTGCTGCTGGCTATAGGCGAGATACCGACGCCCCCATTCGAGGACGGCTGCTGCGGCATAGAGCTGAACCCCAACGGCACCATCAAGACTGACGAACGCTTCATGACTACTAGGGAGGGCGTATTCGCTACTGGCGACGTGAGGCACGGTCCCAGCCTGATAGGTAAGGCGTTAAAGAGCGGGCTAGACGCTGCCAAGGCAATAGACGAGTGGTTAAAGGCTAGGGCTAGGGCTGCCGCTCAGAGCTAGACCGAGAAGCTAACCTTCCAGCTCCACACCTTCTCCGCCCCTTTTAAAGGGGTGTTAGTCCCGGGCTTGGGAGGCTATTCAGGCTACACGTTAACTCTCCCTCCTTGACACCTGGTCCTCCTGGAGCGGGGTGCTATGGTTTTGGGTAGGCCCGTCGCCGTCGTCGGCACAGGGATCGCCAAGTATGGTGTCAGGAATGATGCTAGCATCGCGGAGCTTGCGTGGGAGGCTATTCACGGCGCCCTCGCGGAGGCTGGCGTCGAGCAGAAGGATATTGACATAGTCGTTGTTGGCAATGTTGGCGGGTGGAGCAGCGAGCCGCTTAGCAGCGTCGTCCTCCTGGAGTACGCCGGTATGAGTGGCAAGCCCGTGTATAGGGTCGAGGCGGCATGCGCCACGGGCAGTGCCGCTATCAAGGCGGCTCACGACGCCATCGCTAGTGGCGAGGCTGATCTAGCCCTGGTTGTTGGAGTTGAGAGGATGAATGAGAGTCCGACGCCTATAGTGGTTGAATTCATAGGGAGGGCTGGCAACTACTTCTGGGAGTTCGAGAACTTCGGTTTGACCTTCCCGGGCTACTACGCTCTCTACGCCACCGCCTACATGGACAAGTATAGAGCCACGGAGGAGGACCTGTGCCGGGTCGCTGTGAAGAACCACTACTATGCTAGCTTCAACCCGAAGGCTCACTTCCCCAGGAAGATATCGTTGGAGCAGTGCATGCAGAGCCGCTACATCGCCTGGCCCCTCAAGCTCTTCGATTCAAGCCCGATAACGGATGGAGCCGCCGCCGTGGTCCTTGCTAGCGAAGAGCTGGCGAAGAAGCTCACCGATAGCCCTGTGTGGATAGAGGCTATAGGGATGGCGAGCGATACCAGCAACCTGAGTAAGAGGCCCGACTTCCTGGTTCACAGGGCTAGCCTCTGGGCAGCCGAGCGTGCCTTCAAGAAGCTGGGGATAGAGAGGGAGGAGAGCTACAAGCACTTCGACTTTGCTAACGTTCACGACGCCTTCACCATAGCGGAGATACTGGCCTACGAGGCCCTAGGATTCGCTAAGTGGGGGGAGGGCTACAAGCTCGTAAGGGAGGAGCAGACCTACATAGGAGGCCTGATACCAGTCAACCTTGACGGGGGCCTCAAGGCTAAGGGCCACCCGATAGGCGCCACCGGCGTCGGCATGGCAGTGGAGCACGTGAGGCAGCTACAGCAGAGGGTGGAGAAGGAGAGGCAGGCACCTATAGTAAAGGGCAGGAGCCTAGCCCATAACGTGGGCGGCACGGGCCACTACGCATTCATCACCGTCTACAGCCTCGAGAAGCCCAGGAGACCATGACTCCGGTGTTTAAGTGGGGGTGAGGAATGGTGAGCCAGAGGGAGCAGATAGAGGAGTTCTTCAAGCAGATGATAGGCTTCGCGGAGACCATGAAGCAGAGTGTGGGAGTGCCGCTAGTCTTCGACCAGAAGAGCGGAGCCGCCCTCTGGCTAGACCAGAGGGAGCTAACGCTAAGGTTCACTATAAGCGTGGAGAGGATACGCAAGTTCTTCGAGGCACTCTCCGAGGGGAAGGTACTAGCCACTCGCTGCAAGGAAACCGGCACCATATACTTCCCGCCCCAGGTTGACTGCCCCGACGCCCCCGGGAGCGAGGTGGAATGGATAGAGATGCCCCGGGAAGGCGAGCTGCTAACCTGGACCGTGATATACACGAAGCCCTACAGCTTCAGCCACTACAATGACTACACCGTCGGAATAGCCAGGTTCCCCAACGGCGTCAACGTGCTGGCCTGGGTCAGAGAAAGCGACCCTGGGAAACTCAGAGTCGGCATGAAGGTTAGGCTAGAGGTAGTCAAGAGGGAGCCCGAGGGCTACCTTACATACGAGCTTGTGCCCGTAGAGGAGGGCCAGTGATAGCGGCGGTGAGGCCCGTAAACCTCGGGGAGCTTCCACAGTTTCACAACATCCAAGTCTTTTTCACCTGAGATAATTTGTCCCCACTTCTTATTCTTTCCGAGGTTAAGTGTTCTCGGTGTTGGTAGTGTGGTGCCGGTGGGTTGAGTGGAGGGGGTATCCCTAGTTAGAGGCCCTGTGGTGGAGCCCGGCGAGGTCAGGGTGTTCTCTGTATTCGGGGGCTCTACCCGGGTCTCTACGATCCCTGGGATAAGCATTGCTGGTCCGAGCCCGGAGGCCACGCTCTGGACTCCCACGCTAGACCTTGAGTACCTAGTAGCTGGGAAGCCCCTAAGCCTTAATGTCGTCCCTGTGAGTCCCGAGGGCCTCCCCACGCCAGCCGTGATATCTCGCGCCCTTCTTCCTAGGATCCCCGTGTCGCTCCTTGTTGTAGACTCGGGCCTCTCGTATCCTTTGAAAGTGTCCCATGCCAGGCTGCCCTCCGCTAGGCCCGGTGGCAGGATAGACTTGGAGCCAGGCCTTGGAGGCTCGTCTAAGGCGATATTCGAGGAGGCCCGCCTCCTCGGTAGATGGCTAGCCGGCGGCGGTGGGTTAGTGCTTGGTGAGACCATACCCGGAGGTACCACGACTGCTGCAGCCATAATGACTGCCCTCGGCATACCGGGCGTGGAACTTGTTAGTTCTAGCTCTGCGGAGAACCCGAAGGAGCTTAAACGCCGCGTGGTCGATGCGGCTCTCGGTAGAGCTGCTCACTGCGGGGACGACGTGTTCTGCGTTCTCGACGAGGTAGGGGATCCTGTTCATGTGGTGATAGCTGGCTCAGCTGCTGGCGCCTTGGAGAAGGGAGTTCCCGTGGTGCTGGCTGGGGGCACCCAGATGGGGGCTCCACTAGCTATTCTGAGGCGGCTAGGCTATGAGGGTAGAATAATGATCGCGACTACCCCCTGGATAGTCGCTGACCGCGGTGCAGGCATCGAGAGGATAGCTGCCGAGCTTGGGGCGGGCCTCGCCTATGCAAAGATGAGCTTCGCCGACGCCCCTAGAAGGGGCCTCAGGATGTATGAGGAGGGCTATGTAAAGGAGGGCGTTGGAGCCGGGGGAGCCCTCTACCTAGCGGCGGCCCTGCTGGGGGTCGAGGAGGCCAAGCGGTTAATCTACGAGGAATACGAGGTGCTAGCTAGTGGCGGCATGGCCTCCGAGGATTGAGAAGAGCAGTGGAGCCCTGATAGTAGATCTGGGTGGCGAGTGGCTTGTAGCCAGCACAGGAGTCGATGGCGGCCTGAGGCGGGCCCGCTACATTGTAGTAGCTAGGAGCGAGGGCGGCGATCCCTGGAGGGAGGCTAGTAAGGCTCTGGAAGAGCTAGGCCTCGAAAAGAACCGTGCAGTAACGCTGCTCACCGCTGTAGACCCATCAAAGGCTAGGTCTGCTTGGGGTGAAGAGGCCTTTGCAGCTGTAACTGTAGGCTTGTCCAGCCCCTCGTGTATTGGTGGCGAGAGATTCGAGGCTCCTAGGCTCTCAACTATTAATGTAGTGGCGGTAGTCAGGAGGCCCCTGACTGAGGCCGGCCTTCTAGACCTGCTCAGGACCGTTGCAGAGGCCAAGACCGTAGCAGCACGCGACCTAGGATTATGGTGTGGAGACGCAGGGCCTCCTCTGGGCACTGTGAGCGATGCAATAGCGGTCGCAGCGCCTCTTGAGGGAGACGGGCTTCTACCCTGGAGCGGCGCTGGGACTGTCCACGGAGGCGAGGCGGCCGAGCTAGTCTACAGGTTAGTCTTGGAGGGGGACGAGAGGAGTTTAGAGGAGAGGCTCTGGGGGCTGCTAGGTGTGGGACTCGACTCCCTAGTAGCTGACGCAGTAAGGGCATACTCCTCCGCCCCGGTGCCTGGCGTTGAGGCAGGCGAGTTCGCCGGGATGCTGAGAGAGATCCTGGAGCAGGCTCTCGGCGATCCAAATGTGTGGGCGTTGCTGGCTGCAGCCCGCGGCGCCCACGACTATCTCAAGGCCTCCCTTAGAGAGTACACTGGCGATCCTAGAGGGCTCATAGCGGACGAGTTGATAGGCTCCATGATAGCCTTGTATATCAATGGGTGGAGAGGTCTCCTGGCTGCTTACTGGCTAGACAGGAGGAAGAAGGTTCTGAGCCTTGAGATAGCCGGGCTCCCCCCGATGCTTGACGATGCTGCTGCTGGGCTCCTAGGGGGAGCCTATAGCAGGTTGCTCGACGGCATTGTGGGGGGCTTGACTTGGAGGCGGCAGCACTAGTGATGGCTGGAGGCGCCGCCACCAGGATGGGGGGCGCTCCTAAGCCGCTGCTATCTGTATGCGGGAAGCCGTTGATCGAGCACGTACTGGCCGCGTTGGAGCACCTCTCTAGGGTAGTGGTGCTGGCATTGAGCCCCAAGAGCCCAGAGGACCTCCTAGGCTATTGCGGCCCCCGCCTTTGCATCCACACCCCTGGTGCCGGCTACCCTGAAGACCTCAGGATAGCAGCGTCTACCATTGCATGGCGCCCCCTCATAGTCGCGCCCGCCGACCTAGTAGGGCTAGAAGAGCGCCATATAGATGCGCTTCTGAAGGCGCCTGGGGATAGCGATGTAGTCACCCTGACATGCCAGGGGGAGCCCCTCGGAGTCTCTCTGCTCAGGGGCCGCGGGTGGAAGTGGAGCAGCGTAGACGCGGGCTGCGGCATAGTGAATGTAAACACCCGGAGTGACTTGGAGGAGGCTGAGAAGAGGTGCCGGTAGCTAGGAGCCACGGGGGCGGGGCGCCGCGGGGCACGATAGATTTCAGCGTACCCAGGAACCCTCTCCCCCATCCACCGTGGCTTAGGGATCTACTAGCCTCGTGTATAGAGGAAGGCGTCTACTCTCGGTACCCGTCGCCAGGGCTTGAGGAAGAGCGGAGAGCTGCCCTCACCCTGTCGGGCTACACTGATTTAGATGCGTACGTTGCTAACGGGTCTAGCGACATCCTGGCTTTGCTACCCCTAGCGGCTAAGCCTCCCTCAATAGTATTCCTTGAGCCTACGTTCGGCGATCACGGTATACAGTCCCGGGTATGGGGGCCTACCAGGCTCTATAGAGTAAAGTTCATGGTCTCGCGGGGCAGAGTAGAGCCTCCCCCGCCTTGGAGCCTAGAGCCGCTGCTTCACCCCGGAAGCATGATAGTCGTGTCTAGCCCGAATAATCCTACGGGCTATAGCCTCTCCTACGAGTATCTCAGGGCCCTCGAGGATCTAACAGAGGATAGGGGCTCCTCGCTGATAATAGACGTGGCGTTCCAGGATCTGAGCCTAGCCCCGAGGTTTAGGCCTAGGCGGGAGTCGAGCTATGTTCTATGGAGCCCTACTAAGTCGTTAGCGACGCCGGGCCTCCGCTTCGGAGCACTAATAGGCTGGGGCCCCCTCCTGGAGCTACTCGACACGGCTAGGCAGCCTTGGCCCATCGGCGGCGTAGAGTCCTGCTTCTACAGGCGCCTAGCCCAGGAGCTTCTCGACGAGGCCCGCGAGTACATGAGTGCTGGTGCCAGGCTTGCCGCCAGGGAAGCCCCCAGAATTGTGAGAGAACTCTCATCCCTCGGCCTAGAGGTGTACCCCACTAGCACTGTGTTCCTCCTAGTCCGTCATCCCGGCATGCCGCATCCAGTTATGCAGAGGATGCTTGCTACCCGGGGGGTCTGGGTTAGGGATGCAAGCAGCTTCTACGGGCTTGGCCCAGAGTATAGCAGGGTCAGCGTAAGGCTCCCATGGGAGAATAGGCTCCTGGTAGACGCGTTTAGAGGTGTCGTTAATGGGCCTTAGGGATTTGCTAGCGTTCCTTACTAGCCTCCCCCTAGGCGGGGGCAGCTTAGAGGGCGCCGCTAGGAGCATACACCTGGCTCCACTAGCCGGTCTAGTAGTAGGGATAGCCGTGACTGCTCCCTACTTGCTTCTACTCCAGACTGCTCTCCCCTCTGTCGCCGCTGCCACAGCCATAGCCAGCCACTTAATAGCTACCGGGGGGCTCCACTTGGACGGATTCGCTGACTACTCTGAAGCCTTGCTGGCTAGGGCCCGTGGGGAGGCTGCAGAGCGGATACTAAGGGATCCCCGTAGAGGCGGCATGGCGCTCGCCGCCGTGTCTACACTTGTTGCTGCCAGGCTAGGCCTCCTCATATCAGAACCCCACCCGGCCCTAGTTGCTTCGAGCTACGTAGCAGCGGGTTGGAGCCTTCACCTATACCTGGCACTCCACCCCGAGCCGTCCGAGGCCGGGCGCCGGAGGCTGGGCGAGTTTTTCAGGGCACACGCGGGGGGGCTTAGAAAGATGCTAGTTTCAACGATTCTAGCCTTGGCTCTGGCTACTGGTTTATCGTTGCTCTCAGGCAACCCGATGGTTTTAACTGCTATGATTGCTGCCCCGGTGACCGCTTTCCTTGTGTCGAGGGATTCTGCTTCGAGGCTTGGGAGGGCTAGCGGCGACGCTGCCGGGCTAGTCTATGAGGTTACCCAGGTTATCGTGCTCGCGACTGCAATAGTGATTACTAGGTAGGCTACTGCTACGGCTTTCGAGAGTCTTATCGCCTTCTTGACGTCTTCGGCGTTGGGTTCCCTGCCTTCGGGGTTAATAGTGTATACTCCTTCCTTCCAGAGCCTGATGTTGAGTGCTCCAGCCATGGCAGCTATTGTGTGGCCGGCGTTTATGCTTGGAGTAGCACTCCGCCAGGCTAGCCAAGCCTTCATAGCCTTCTTGGGCGACCCGCCTACTATTGGCGAGAGGAGCACTATGAGGGCTGCCGTGAGCCTGAAGGGCGCCAGGTTAAGGATCGTGTCTACGTGGGCGCTGAAGGCTCCTACCTTGCGGTACTCTGGCGTCTTGTATCCTAGGGCTGCGTCCATCGTGTTCGCTATCCTGTAGAGGAGGCTTCCCAGGGGCCCTAGCAGGGGGTAGTATGTGATGGGGCCTGTGTAGCCGTCTACCAGGTTCTCCGCCACGCTCTCTATGGCCGCGCTAGCCACTGCTCCAGGCTGTGCATGGTCGAGGCGCCTTCTCACGATTTCTCCTGCTTCCCTACGGGCTCCAGCGATGTCTTCCTCCTCTAGTAGCTTAGCGGCTGCCTGTGCGTGTTGGTGGAGTAGCTCTAGTGCTGCAGAGAATTTCAGTGCAGCCAGTGCAGGCAGCAGCCACGCGGTGCCCCCTGGGATGCATAAGAAAGGTATCCACGGAGCTAGGTGTAGCAGGGCCACGGCTAGCCACGTGGCAGCACCCCAGGCCGTGCTCCTGGGAGCTATTGCTGCTAGGCGCCTAGCGAGTAGGAAGCCTGTCCGCACGGGGTGCACGGCTAGGAGTATGCCCTTATGTCTGGGGTAGGCCTTGTCTAGGATGAGGTGCAGTATGAGTGGGGCGGCTGCTAGGAGGGGGTCTCCTGGGAGGCAGGGAGGCGTGCCTAACTCCCCCGTTCACCCTCGCTAACTCCCTTCGCTTTCTCCACGCCGAGCTCCTCTTCTACCTGCTCCCGTATCCTGCGCCTGGTCTCCTCGTCCTCGAGTGGGAGGCGCGCCTTTAGTTCGGGCTCTATCTTCAGGGCTCCTCTCTCCTCTAGGGCCCGTATCGCCTTATAGGCTATGTATACCTTCATTGGGTTGTCGCTCCCGTGAATGGCCTCGCTGAGAGCCTTCGCGAGGCTGTAGAGGGCTTCAAGGGCTGCCCTGTCCCTCACTACTAGCTGCTCCCCATCTTTAATGCTCGCTGCCAACGCCCTGAAGCTCTTCACGTCTATGTTAACCGTTATTCTGCCCCCCTCGCCCGTTATGGCCCTGACCTGGCCGTCCTCATCGTCTATCTCGATCCCCGCGGTCTCGGGGTAAACAGCTACTGGTACACCATCCTCGAGTACCACTACTGCAACCTCTATACGTCTCTTGCTCATGGCCTGCGCAAGGCTAGAGGCGAGGCCCCACACGTTTATCAATGCCTCTTCCGATGAGTCGCCATAGACTAGCTCGGCTTCCGGGTCGTCGAAGGAGTAGAAGTCGAAGTCGAGGATCCTGCCCTCGGCATCCCTAGACTCGTAATATACTATGATCCCCTTCTCCAGGCTCGCCTCGGCCTCCTCAAGCCTCCTATAAATCCTATTCATGAGCTTGTAGCCCAGAAGGAAGCCCAAGAGGGCCCCGGCCGCCGTGAGGGCGAGGCTCGCCCCGGCGCCTAGGAGCATGCCTGCTATGTGAAGCGTGACTCCGCCGAACCAGGCGCCTATCAGGCCGCCGGTGAGCCTCACCCTGAGACCGGGATCCGTCCCTCCACACCTCCCCAGTAGCCTCCACGGAGTGCACAGCCCGCTAATAAGGTGTAATAAGGAAGGTTGTAGGCGGGCCCTCACTATAGAGCCGGTATTCATCGGCTACTGTGAATTAAAAATATTGATTCAAGGTCGCATTTTAAAGGTAGAGGGTATCATAGTGTTACTTACTCTTCTCTTCTAGTATCTCTGTATACTCCTCCGATCTAGTCTCGCCTGTAGTAAGTCCTGATACCATTACGGCTACTAACACATTTACTATTAGGCCTATCATTCCCGCTATCGCTGCGTGGTATGCGGGGAGCGCCTGGTCTAGGATTGAGAGTATCGGGAGCGACCTGAAGTTACTAGTGAACATCACTGTTACTAGTGTTCCCGCTATCACGCCTGCTATCACTCCTTTAGCGTTGAGCACCTTAAACCTCGGGTATACTGCTTGCACCGCTGCTGGGAGGAACTGGAGGCCGCCGCTGGCGGCCACAGCTACTATATTGAATATCAGGCCGGGCTTAGTCACCGCCAGCACGTAGGCGATGAGGCCCCAAATTATTACCAGTAGCCTCGCTACCATTACTAGTGTACGTTCTGGGGCTCTCGGTGAAATGTATCTCTGGAATATGTCTCTCGTCAGGATCATGCTAGTCGCGCCTAGCAGGCTGTCTAGAGTGCTCATTGCAGCGCTTGCGGCGCCTGCGAGTAGCAGGCCTGCGATCACCGCGGGGACTAGAGTGTAGACCATTACGGCCATTACAGCGTCCCTGGTGCCGTACTGTTCTATGAAGGTCTGTATGAAACCGGGCTCAAGCACTGTTTCCCCGTTTATCACCAGCCCCTTGGCGTTGAACACTGCAGCTGCTAGACCTACAATCATAGCTGGCAGGTAGTAGCTTGACACGTAGAGCGCCATGCCCACTGCCCCTATCTTCAGGGCCCTCTCGTCCACCGCGGTGTAGTATCTCATCCATAGGTGAGGCAGCAGGACTATGCCGAGGCTGAAAACTACTACGAAGCTTGTCAGTAGTTCAGGGGGCCAGCGTAGAATCAACAGGTCTGGGTTTACCTCTCGCACTTGGTTGAAGAGGCCTGTGGGGCCGCCGAAGAAGCGGAAGAGTACGAATAGTCCTACAAGCCAGATCCCTATATACATCCAGACTCCCTGAAGAGCGTCGGTCCAGAAGGCAGCTCTGTTACCGCCTATTACTAGGTAGATTACTGTTACGGCCATGAAGAAGGCCGCGGCGGCTTCATAGCTTATCGCGCCTCCGCTTCCTATGCTAAGTATTATGCCGAGACCGATGCTCTGGACCATCATATAGCCTATGACGAATAACGCCATCAAGATAGCACTGACTACCCTCACGGCCTCGCTCTTATAGAAGTCCGCCAGGAGATCCGCGGGAGTTATGAAGCCCTTGGCCTTGCCTAGCTTGTAGAAGCGCTTACCTAACCAGTAGCCGCCCACTGCTGCCAGTGTAGTCCATAGCATGCTGCCTACCCAGAAGCTCACACCAGCACTACTATATACCGCAACGCTCGTTAGGAAGGCGAATGCGCTGTGATATGTGGCGGCTAAGGTCAGGAACAGCACGAAACCGCCGACGGTCCTACTGGCTAGGTAGTAATCCTCTATTGTTCCTCTGAAGCGGCGCCAGGCCACGTAGCCTATGCCTAGCATTAAGAGGCTATACCCGATTATGAGAGCCGTTACTATTAACGCCCTACCCTCCATGAGGCTTGCTCACCTCCACACAGACTTGTAGGCGATGACTATCAACGCCATGAGGCCTAGCCACACCAGCAGGCTGAAGGCCAGCGTTCTACTGAGGCCTAATACGATGGGCTCGGGGCTGTTCAGTCCTTTCCCGATGTAGAGTAGATATGTTATCAGGTAGAGGAATGCTAACATCGCAGCCCACGCCTTAGCGGCGCCACCACTCACCACGCTCCCACCGTGAACCCACTAACGGGTTTACATTGAATGCACTACAGACACATCAACTTTCAAGCACACGCGACATATACTTCCGGCGTGGAGACGCTACACTAGTACTAGGGGAACCCGGCTAGGCGAAAGCCGCAGGGGGTGAAGAATGCATTGGCTAGAAAGGCGGTAATGGTAGACGTGAGCGGGAAGCCTCCTATGAAGAGGACCGTCGTGGCAGAGGGCTACCTCAAGCTAAGAAAACAAACCCTAGAGGCCATAAAGAAAGGCGAAGTGCCAAAAGGCGACGTGATAGCAGTAGCAGAAGCAGCAGCAGTCATGGCTGCAAAGAGGACCTTCGAAAACATACCCCTAGCACACCCAATACCAGTACACCACGTAGACGTCAATATAGAGGTTACCAGCGACAAGGTTAGAGTAGTGGCTTCCGTTACTAGCATAGCACCTACGGGACCCGAACTCGAAGCCATAAACGCCGTAGCAACAGCCCTGCTAACAATCTGGGACATGGTGAAACAGCTCGAGAAAGACGAGAAAGGATTGTACCCGAACAGCGAGATAGGCCCCATAAGAGTGATAGACAAGAGAAAGGAGCCACTCTAAGACGATAACATGTACTCTATAAATTAATAATAATTAAAATGTAGCTTTATCCATTTTTGCATTCTTGACAGTGCAGACGCCACCAACTCCTCCCTCTCATCTCCCTCTTAAACGGAAACAAGAGAATAGAAAGAAGCACTCTGGAGACTTCCTACTCTCCCCCCTCCGCGGAGAGGGCGTGCTTGGGGGTGAGCACGCCGCGACGCATCCACATTGCCCCGCCCCCTCCGCCGGGAGCCACGGAGGGGTGAGGGACTATTCGGCGTATAGCCCGTCAGCCATTCGCCCCTCCGCGGAGGATTGGGGGTTAGAGTGAATCCCCCTAATACCCGCTTTAGATCTTCAACCGTAAAATGAAGTTGGAGGGGCTAAGCCTCGTATTTAGGGTTCTCCTCTTATTACTAGCTTTGATAACGGGTGACCTGGGTCTATTTCCTCACCGTTCACCGCAGCTTTAATTACTAGGTAGAGAGCCTCTGCCACCTTGTCCTGGGCTTTCCACCCATCTGGCGTGGGCCCTACGAAGTATAGGTAGAAGCCGTTCTGGCTAACTATGTAGAAGCCTGCTGTGTGTTGTATGAGCCCTGTCTCCTGGTCTCTCTGCACTGTTATGCCCAACTGTATCCATAGTTTCTTTAACGTCTCCATGTCTCCTTCGCTACCCACCCATATCCAGTTGGGCTCTATTCCTAGGGGTTGCGTGCTCTCCTCTATGTACTGTCTTGCCTCATCCACGGTACCCTTCCAGGGATCTACTTCAACGGTTACGAATACTACTCTGTCTAGTAGCCCGTCCTCTTGTAGCTTTAGCATCGCATACCTCATTATATTGGTCTCGTAATGGCACACATCCGGGCATCTAACGTACTGGGGTACGAACACGTTGGCTTTACCCTCTATAGGCACGGTGACCTCGCCTACAGTACTGTTTATCTTAAGCGGGAACAGGTGCTGACCAACATAGTATACCTTCACGTATTTGCCGTAGTCTTCTAGGCCTCCTCCGGTGACTACCGGGTAGACCCCTATCATTACAGTGTACGTGTTGACGGCTAGCGTCAGGAGGAACATGAATGCAGCGAATATCACGAGGGTTTTAGGGGTTAATGATATGCTTGGAAAGCGCAAACCCAGCAACACCCCGCACGGGGGATGAATGGATCATACTAAGAGCCTCACTAAAAAATTCCTGGGATTACGTCAAAGAGGCTGGCAATTACTATTGCTAGTGTGGCTAAGCTAGCTGCTGTAACTATGCCTATCCACACTAGAGGGTGTATCCCTCCCTCATTCTTACCTCCCGCCATCCCTAACCCCACCTCTCCATAAGGGGGGTTTACTGTGGGAAGTATGGTGTGCAGCTGATCACGCTGGTGACTGCCGCTACTATTAATACAACTACTAGTGCTGCTCCTCCTATCCCCATGCCTTTTATGGCGAAGCTCTCCTCTCTAAGGTGCTGGAAGAAGAGTGCTATCAATGCGCTCTGGAATAGCGCTACGCTAGTCACGAAGGCGAGCGTGTTTACCGCTATGCCGCTGAGCACTACCCATGCCTCTGCTAGAGCACTTCCTACGAGGACCGCCCACACCGCTATATATGTTTTTGCGTCTGCCATTGCAACTCCTCACCTCCCATACATGTTAGACTAGGTAGAAGAGCGGAAATATGAAGGTCCAGACTATCTCTACTATGCCCCAGTATATGGCTACCATGAGTACCTCCTCGCTCCTCTGCGGGCCTAGTCTTCCGGCGTAGAGCTTGAAGAGTGTGTAAGTCGTGAGTAGTAGGCCTAGCGCTACGTGGAGGCCGTGTACTCCAGTAGCCAGGAAGTATGTCTGGGTGGCTAGGCCCCAGTCGAGGCCGTAGCCAGCTGCGAATAGCTCTTTCCACTCGAAGTACTTTACTATGAGGAAGAGGCTTCCCAGGAATATGGTGCCTATCATGCCTAGCTGGGCCAAAATGTTGTCTCCCTTTCTGACGCCTAGGTATGCCATGGCGAAGCTTAGCGTGCTAGTGAACATTATCATTGTATTTATTATTCCTATTCCTACGTCATGTATCATGTAGCCGGGCGGCCACGGCTCCTCTAGCACCTTTCCTACCGGGTTGAATCTTATGAAGAAGTACGCGCTCAGTATGCTTCCGAAGACCATTACCTCGCTTGCTATGAAGACCCACATGCCGTTCCTTAGCTTGCTCCTGGGGAAGGGCCAGGTCTCCAGGTACTTCGGTATCTCCGCGTGGAATCTGTCGTTTAGCTCGTCTCTCAGCCACCTGTATAGGCCCCATGCGAGTACTGCTATGCCTGCTGCTAGTATGAACTTGTTTACTACTAGGCCGAAGAGGGCTAGCAGGCTACCCACGCCTAGTATGAAGGGGTCGATGCTAACTGGGTGGCTGTGAGCGTGGCTGTGGCTCGGCGCTGCGTGGCTAGCCCCTGTGAGGGGCTGGACTCCCGCGAGCTTCCCGCTTACTAGCTCTGATCTGCTGCTCTTCTCAGCCACCTCCTCGCTGACAAAGACTACCCTGCCGTCGTTCGTCACTACAGGGACTCCTTCGAAGTTCTCGGGTGGCGGCGGGCTCTTGGTTAGCCACTCTAGCGTCCACGCTCTCCACGGGTTCTCTGGTGCCGGGCTGCCGCGCAGCAGCCCATGAACTATGGTTATTAATGCTACTATCATTGAGAGGCCGAAGATGTATGAGCCTAGGGTGCTTAGCTGGTTGAAGGTTAGCCATTCTGGCACGTCGTATGTGAAGTAGCGGCGCGGCATGTCAAATATTATGAATTGCGGGAAGAAGGTTAGGTTTACACCGATTGTTGCTAATATGAAGTGAAGTAGCGCTAGCTTCTTGTTGTACATCTTTCCTGTTATCTTTGGGAACCAGTAGTATAGGGCGGCGAAGAAGCCGAAGAGCATGGTTCCCACTAGTATGTAGTGGAAGTGTGCTACCACCCAGTACGTGCCTCTGAAGCCCTTGTCGAGAGCTATGCTGCCTAGGTATACTCCTGTGCTGCCGCCCAGTATGAAGTGGAATATTGCTGCTAGGGCGAATAGCATTGGTATTGTGAAGCGTATCTTGCCCTTGTAGAGGGTTAGTATTAGGCTTACTGTGGCCATCTCGAAGGGTATGCTGATTAGTATCGTTGTGAAGCTGTAGAACAGCCTCGTGTATAGGTTGGTGCCGGTTACGAACATGTGGTGCATCCAGACTAGGAAGCTCAGTATTGTTGCTAGGAAGAATGCTGTCAGGATGTACCTCTTAGCGTAGAGGGGTCTCCTGGCGAAGGTGCTCACTATATCAGCTATTGCTCCGAGTGCGGGGAAGAGGAGTATGTATACCTCGGGGTGGCCGAAGAACCAGAAGAGGTGGTCCCATAGTAGGGCTCCGCCGGCGGGGCTACTGAAGAACTCTGTACCGATGTTCCTGTCTATCCAGAGTATCGCCGCTCCCACCATGAGCGGTGGGAAGGCGTAGAGCATCAGTATCATAGTGAATATGATGCTCCAGGTAAACATGGGTAGTTTGAACCAGCTGAGGCCTGGAGCCCTCATGGTGGCTATCGTGACGAGGAAGTTTATCGTGCTTATCGTCACGCTGAGGCTTAGCAGCGCTACTCCTAGCACTGCCAGGTCGACGCCTGGGCTGGGGGTGAAGTCCTTGCTGGTGAGGGGAGCGTACATGGTCCAGCCGACGTCTATGGCCCCAGCCTCCGCTAGGAATCCTAGGATTACTAGGATGCCGCTTGCCAGGTAGAGCCAGTAGCTCAAGGCGTTGAGCCTGGGGAAGGCTAGGTCCCTTGCTCCTATCTGGAGTGGCACGAAGTAGTTTGCTAGGCCGGCTGCGAAGGGGCTGGCGAACCATAGCAGCATTATGAGTCCGTGAACTGTTACCGCCTCGTAGTAGGCTTTGCCCGTGAGGAATTCGCTGGCTGGCATTGCTAGCTGTGTTCTGAAGAGGAGGGCTAGCACTCCTGCTATGAAGAAGAAGTACACGCTTGTAACCATGTAGAGGATCCCTATATCCTTGTGGTTCGTGGTCGTGAGCCACCTCAGGATCCAACGAGTAAGCCTTCCGAAGAACTCTGCTCCTGCCATAACCACTTCACCTCCCTCTCCACCTTGCTAGGGAGCCCCCTGGAGCGACGCTCTGTACTCTGATATCACTTGGTTGATGAAGTTCCTGAACTCCTGGGGGCCCGCCTCGTAGGCCTGGAAGAATTCGTTCTTGTCAACTACTATCATGTCGGCTACCATGAGGCTGTGGCCTATGCCACATAGCTCATAGCAGTACGCTTTATACACCTCCCCGGGCTCTTCGGGCGTCTTAATCCACATGCTATTCACTATCCCGGGGAGGGCGTCGATCTTCACTTTGAATTCCGCGAAGCCGAATGTGTGGAACACGTCTCTACTCGTCACTTTAAACTCTATTACTGTATCGCTCGGCACGACGACAGCGCCTATAGTAGTGATTGTCTCGCCGTCCACGTTATAGTCGAATTGCCAGCCGAACTGGAAGCCTGTAACCCAGATGACGAAGGCCTCCTCACTCGGCGTCCTCTCAAGGTAAATAGTCTCATCGAATGTCGCGACTATGAGACTCAGTACTATTATTCCCGTGAATACTAGTAGTAGCCTGCTACTACCCTTAGCCGGAGTCTCAACATAGATCCTACCTGGCTCTAGCTCGTCCTTGTCCTCTGAGCCCTTCACCCTGTACCTGTAAATTAGATAGAGGAATATGAGGGTGACGGTGCCTGCGAGGATTAGTCCCGCAGCGGTGAACATGGTGAATAGGCTCCACCATATAGCGTCCGTGGAGAGTACTTCCACCAAGGCGCGGGCACCCTTAATATCGAGCCTCCCGCTGGAGGGCGGGCCCCGCTAATACTACTTCCTGTGGGCCCACTCCAAGACGGGTATTCAACACTAGCAAACAGGTTTATCCGGGAACATACATTTTAAACAGTTAAATACCATATTATCTAATAAACAATACATACTAAATTATTTAATCTATAGTGACGTTTAACCCCCTGTTATAAGCAAAGATCTAATAGCCTTTAGCAGGCCTGGATCTAGCATTACCGAGGTCCCGACCAGGATCGCCGAGGCACCGGAATCCCTTGCTCTTAGAGCCTTTAGGGGAGAGTCAACGCCGCTCTCAGCCACTATGACTGCACGAGGGCCTAGAGCTTCCCGCGCCCTCCTAACTTCTAGGAGCATAGAGTCGTAGTCTACCTTGAGCAACGCCAGGTTTCTAGCATTAACGCCAATTACAGCCTCTGGTATTGCTTCACCCCACTTCACCGCGGCCTCGGCGCTCGACACCTCTATTAGAGGATCCAGCCCCAACTCTAGCGCCTTCAATGCGAGACCCTCAACATCTATCCCGGGCCAGTCTATTATGAGGGCCGCCGATGCACCCATGCAAGCATAAACCTCTAACTGCTCTTCTGCTGCAACGAAGTCCTTAGCCAGTACGGGGATCCCATGCATCTTCGAGAGCAGAGCTAGTAGCTCGGGGGATCCACAGAACCATGAAGGCTCTACTAGTACCGAGAATGCGTCAGAGTAAGGTGAAGCCTCCTCTATGAACTCGTCGAGCGTTCTATAGGCTATAAACCCCCTGCTGGGACTGCACCTCTTGAATTCGGCTATTACAGCTAACCCCCAGGCACGCCATCCAGCCTCTAGTGCGGCCTTAAAGCGGCGCGGCTCCACGCGGCACCCTTTTAGCCCTAGCCTGGCCAGCGCCTCGGCTCTCAACCTTGCAATCCTGAAAGCCTCATCGATGAAGCCCTTCACAGTTTACACCTCCGCGCTTCGAATGCGATCTCTGCTGCCAGTAGCGGGTCTTTACGGCCAGGCGCCTCCTCCACGCCCCTGCTCACATCTATCAGGTGAAAGCCTAGCCTCGCAGCCTCACAGGCAGTCCCCCCAGGTTTCAAACCACCAGCTGCTCCGAGTGCAATGCCTCTCGATTCGGCACACGGAAGAGCCTTAGCGGCTTCAGCTAGGGGGAGCCTAGCCCTTAGGCCTTTGGTGGCGTCCAACAGTACATACTCTGGCATCAATCCTTCCCCGTGTAGCTCCTCTATGTAAAGGCAGGGATTCATGGGGCGCCATGTGTCCCCACTCCACTCTACTACCAGGGCTAGCCTCGTCCCCACGGGCTCAAGCGCCCCTGCTAGACTTGCAGCCTCGCGAGGAGCTAAGGGGCCGTGGAACTGTACAACGTCAACCTCTAGGGTGTTTGCCAGGCCTGCTGCCTCCTCTACGGTGTATCCGTGGAGCACAGCTACAGTCCTGCTGCGGCTTGCGATCCTAGCCAGCGCAGTCACCGCTGCCGGCTCCAGGGTGCGGAGCGATGTTATCATTTTGCTTGATACGAAGCCCAAGTAGTCCACCATCCCGTCTAGCAAGGCGACTGACTCTGAAGAGGAGATGCCGCATATTTTGACCAGGGTCATTACATCATCGCCTCGTAGTCTAGGAGCCCGTGGCCGCTGAGGTTGAACACCACTACTCCGCCGCCTCTGCTGGCTAGCCTTCTAGCCTCGAGCTCTGCTGCCAGTACTGCGTGAGCGCTCTCGGGGGCCGGGATTATGCCCTCGCTCCTGGCGAATCTCCTAGCCGCGGCTAGCACCTCGTCTTCTGGGAGTGCTACTGCCTCTATGTAGCCCATCCTCTTGAGGAGGCTGAGGCTGGCTGCGGCGCCGTGGTAGCGGAGGCCGGCGCTATGGGTTGCTGGGGGTACGTAGTCTTTGCCTAGCGTATACATTTTTGCCATTGGTAGCATGAGGCTCGAGTCTAGACCGTCATACCTGTACTCGCCCCTGGTTAGCTTCGGCGCAGCGCTGCTCTCTGCGGCAACGAATCTGAGCTTCCTATACGCCTCTCCTCGGAGCCGGGCTCCCAGGAATGGATACGTGAAGCCGCCGAAGTTGCTGCCGCCTCCGACGCAAGCCACTAGGACGTCTGGCTCGACTCCCTCCTCTGCTAGCTGTTCCTCCGCCTCCAAACCTATAACGGTCTGATGCATCAATACTGCTTCAAGCACAGAGCCGGGCAGATAGCGACGGTGCTCATCGGCTAGGGTGTACTCCACGGCCTCCGCTATGGCCAGTCCCAGGCTGCCTGGGTGTCCCTCGCCTGCGGCCCTAATCGCCTCGAGCCCTGATCTGGTCTCCCTGCTAGGACTCGGCACGACCCTGGCTCCTAGGGCCGCCATCAACGTTCTCCTAGCAGCTTTCCTCTCGTAGCTCGACGCTGTCATGAACACGGTTGTCTTGAGGCTGAATAGTGATGCGGCGGTAGCTACTGCTAACCCCCACTGGCCGGCTCCCGTCTCGGTCACGACCTCCGAGGCTCCGTCGAGCGAGGCGTAGTATGCCTGGGCTATTGCCGTGTTAAGCTTGTGGCTCCCCGTAGGCAGCACGCCCTCATACTTATAGTATATCCTGACTCTCCCGTCAACCCCTAGCTGCTTCTCCATGCCGCGAGCCCTGGCTAGGGGCGTTGGCCTGCCTAGCTTGCGGTAGGCCTCCAGCACCTCATGGGGGATCAACACCCATCTGTCGAGCCTGTACTCGTCTTCTATCAGCCTGGAGGGCAGTATTGATGCTAAGAGCGATATCCTTCCATCCCGTTCTGGGGGGTCCACGAGTGGCGGCAGAGGCTCTGGGAGGTCAGCTGCTATATTGTACCATCGCCTAGGGATGTCCAAGGGGAGAAGCTCACCCCCTTCTCGCGACTAGCGCCTTTTTTATGGCGCAAGCCAGGCCGGCCGCCGCTTCAGCGCCTCCAGCTTTGTAGAGTCTTGCCAGCTCGCTTCCGACCACGACGGCGTCAGCACCTGCTTCAATGACTGCTATAGCCGTCTCAGGGCTGCGGATGGCGAAGCCGGCTAGCAGGTAGGAATCCTCTATCAGTTCTCGAGCTAGGGCTACATTGCTTTTCACAGCCACGGGCAGTGAGGCCCCGGTGGCTGGCTGGAGCCCCAGATAGATTAGTAGGGGTTTCATTCCAGCTAGTAGCCTAAGTATGTGATGAGGGAACTTGCTGGAGGCGAAGAAGGCTGGCTGCAACCCATTATTCTTCGCTGCATCAACATACTCTACCAGTAAGCCGGGATACTCGAAGAGGAGATCTGGTAGTAGTAGAGCGTCTGCACCGCTTGCGGCAACATCCTCCACAAGGCTCCTCAGGCCTCTGGGGCCTCCGTGTTCCCACAGGTAAGTCATCACTATGAACCTTGCACCCGCCTCGCTGGCAGCCCTAGAGGCTAGTCTAAGCGCCTCTCCCCGGCTCCCCACCTTTCGTAGCGCTTCTCTGTGGGTAGACCTTATCGTTGGTCCATCGTAGAGGGGGTTCCTCGCGGGAAGACCTAACTCGAAGAAGTCCGTACAGGGAGCTAGCTTGTGTAGTAGGCTTTGGAACTCGCTAGGAGAGGGCCAGGCTATTGTGAGGTAGCTCGAGTAGCCGGGCCTAGATAGGGCCATTGGCGCTGCATCGCCTTGCGCACCAGTAAGTGGTGCACTCGTCCCTCTGCACCGTTTTTAACCTGAAGCCCCCCATAGGATACATGTAATCTTTTAAATAGAGGATGCATAGCCTTGGGTTTGTAACGTGGTGGTGGCATGATGAGCCAATGGAGATAGCTTCTCGGGGCTACATAGCCCCGTCAGCCCCTCGCTCTTCCAAGTATAGAAGCACTACAGTCCTTGCCCACAGCGGGTCCCCGCAGCGCCAGCAAACAGCGTCATTCCTCCCTGGGGAGGTGGCTAGGCCGTGACCGTGAATCTGAAGGAGGTGCTGGAGGCTCTAGCCGGGAGACGTAGTCTATCCTTCGAGGAGTCCTCCAAACTAGCCGATTCCATGCTAGACGGGGGCTTAGACGATGTAGGAGTTGCCGCCGTCCTCGTGGCTCTAAGGGTTAAAGGGGAGGAGGCCGGCGAAGTCGCGGGCTTCGCGTACTCCCTGCTGAGGGCCGCGGAGCGTGTCGAAGCGCCGCGTCGGCCCCTCCTCGACACCGCTGGTACCGGGGGCGACGGGGCTCATACGATAAACGCTAGCACGGCGGCCGCAATAGTTGCTGCCAGTCTCGGCGTAGCCGTAGCCAAACACGGCAACCGCGGGGTTAGCAGTAAGAGTGGCAGCGCCGATATCCTAGAGGCTCTAGGCTACCCCGTGGGTCATGGCGCCCGGGAGGCTGAATGTCTGCTTGCCAAGAAGGGGTTCACCTTCCTCTTCGCCCCCCGTTTCCACCCTGCTATGAAGAGGGTTATGCCTGTCAGGAGAAAACTAGGCGTAAGGACGGTCTTCAACCTTGCAGGCCCCCTCTCTAATCCTGCCAGACCCGATGTTCAGGTCGTCGGGGTAGCTGAGAGGAGCCTGCTCCCCGTTATCTCGGGCGCTGCTAGGCTGCTGGGCCTGAGGAAGGCCTTAGTAGTTCATGGCGAGCCTGGCGTTGACGAGGTTAGCGTGTCGGGGGAGACCCTGGTTATAGAGGTCGGCAATGGCTCCGGCGAAGAGTATAGCCTTGCACCCGAGGATCTTGGGCTGCCACGCGTGCCCTTGGGTGAGCTGAGGGTTTCTAGCCCCGAGGAGAGCGCTGCTAGGGTGAGATCAGCTCTTGAGGGTAGGGGGAGGCGGGGCGACGAGGCGTTCATCGCGGCTAATGCGGGCGCTGCACTGTATGTTGCAGGCGCTGCTTCAGGCCTTAGGGATGGTGTCGAGGCTGCACTACAGGCAATGAGGGAGGGCATGCCTGCCAGGTTCCTAGATGAGGTAGTGGGCGTAGCCTCTCAATGCGTTTCTGGAAGGGGTTGAGGCGTTATGCTAGCGGGGCTCCGCCCTCTCCTGAAATGGGAGGGATGCAATAAGTACTCTATATCCAGTCTTCCGAGCCCCCGCAGGCTGGCGGCAGCCGCTGTAGCTAGTGGCGAGGAGTACGTTGCCCTGCTGGAGAGCGGGGGAGGACAGCTTCATAGAAGCAGGTTCAGCCTCGTGGCAGTTGGCGCTGAAAGCTACGTGGAGCATAGATCTCCTGAGGGGGTCTATGAATCCCTTCGCCGCCTCTTATCAATGGCTGACTGCGAGAGTCTACCGTGTAGCAAGCCCGCCTTCTTCACCCTATCCTATGAAGCTGTGGCTGACGAGGAGCCGTGGCTGCGGGGATTACTGGACAGACACGAGTGGCCTGTTCTAGCGGGCTTCACGCCAGATGCTATAGTGGTTTACGATCATTACGCTAGCAGGGCTGCTGTTTGCCCCAAAAGCTACGAGCCCCGGGGTGGTGGGGCTACTGAGGGCTTCAGGGTGACGCGAGAGGTCTACTCTACTCCCCGGGGAGACTATGTTGAATGGGTGTCGACGGCGAGGAGGCTAATAGAGGAGGGAGAAGCATTCCAGGTTGTCCTTTCCAGAGTGGAGTCCTACGAGTACAGGGGCAGCCTGTACTCCGCCTACGAGAGGCTTGCATCGATTAATCCAAGCCCCTACATGTATTATCTTAAGAGTCCCGCCGGCGAGATTCTAGGTGCAAGCCCAGAGCTATTAATTAAGCTCGAGCGCGGCATCCTGGAGACGCATCCCATAGCTGGAACCAGGCCTCGCGGCGAAGGCGAGGAGGACATACTCATGGAAGAGGAGCTTTTAAGCGACGAGAAGGAGCTTGCAGAGCATATAATGCTTGTTGACTTGGCGAGAAATGATTTAGGCCGAATAGCTGAGCCCGGCTCTGTGGAAGTTGCTAGCCTAATGGATGTCGAGAAGTATAGCAGGGTACAGCATATAGTGTCCAGGGTTGTCGCAAGAGCTCGTGACGGTCTAGAACTGCATGAAGCGATAGCCGCGACACTGCCAGCGGGCACCGTGAGCGGGGCGCCGAAGCCCAGGGCCATGGAGATCATAGCAGTCCTTGAGGATAAGCCGCGTGGACCCTACGCTGGAGCCGTGGGCCTGGGAGGACTACGAGCCGGTGAGGCAGCGATAGTGATCAGGAGTGCGTGGAGCCTCCCGGACGGGAGAGTGGAGTTGAGGGCTGGAGCCGGGATAGTCTACGATTCCCGGCCAGAGCGAGAGTACATGGAGACTGTTCACAAGCTCAAGGCTCTCCGCGAGGCTCTCGGGGTTGAGAGACGTGCCTGACCTCGTAGTAGTTATAGACAACTATGACAGCTTCGTATACAACATAGTAGACTACCTAGCCAGGCTAGGAGCTAGAGCTTTCGTGTTTAGAAACGATGAAGTCACGGTTAGAGGCGTCGCGAGGCTGAAACCTGACAGGATAATAATCTCCCCGGGCCCCGGAAGCCCCTTGAAACCCAGGGACGTAGGCGTCTCCAGGGATATAGTAGAGAAGCTGGGCCCCACAACTCCCATCCTAGGAGTATGCCTGGGCCACCAGCTAATAGGAGCCGTCTACGGCGCGAGAGTAAGAAGGGCCCGCACAGTGAAGCATGGCAAGCAGAGCATGGTAAGGCACCTAGGGGACAAGCTTTACAGTAGCGTGCCGGAGGTCTTTCCAGCGATGAGATATCATAGTCTAGCCCTAGACACGCTACCCGACAGCCTAAAGGTCACCGCGGTGAGCCTAGACGACAAAGAGATAATGGGAGTTAGGCATGTAGAGTACCCCGTACATGGAGTACAGTTCCACCCGGAGAGCATAGGCACGCCCCACGGCCTAAGAATACTCAAGAACTTCCTAGATGATCCCTACTAGCTGTACTCCTTAGAGGGAAACCGGGTTTACCCAGGGGGAGATCTTCCCCTTTAACACCCATCATCCCGACCCGCTTAAAGCGGAAAAGAGCGATCTCACACAGTCAAGAGTAAAAGAGTTTTCCTCTAGATTATCGAGCGAGCAGATAGCAGGAGCATACTATTTAACTCACCTCCTAGTACAAAAACAATAAAGAATTATATTATGAGTTTGAGGAGAGTGCTAACGGCGCCTCGCCAGGGCTACAACTACTATAAGTAGTAGTATTAGTGCTGCTGCTCCTGCACCTGCAAGGATAGCCGTGTTGCTCTGGCCGCCTTCGTCCCCTGTTTCCGGTGTCTCTGCTGTTTCCCCTGTCTTAGCTTCTCCACCCGTCTCTGTCTGGGTTTGTGTCCCCGTAGGCTCCGTTTCGGGTTCTGTTTGTGTAGGCGTCTGGGTTTCCTGTGTGGCGCCTTTCTCGCTTACGGTCAGCGTTATTATCTCGCCGGGCTTGGGTGCTATCTCTGCTATCACTTCCTCGCTGTCCTGGTCTATTACTTTGTAGTTGTAGCCAGGCATTATGAAGTACTCTTTGGCTTCTCCCAGGCCTAGGGTTATAAGGTTCACCATCTCGACTAGCTCTCCTTCCTCCGTGAATGGTACTAGGAATATGACTACTGCGTCGCCTCTAGCGTTTTCTACTTTTAGCCTTGCCAGGTTTTCCTCGAGTATCTTAAGAGGATCCACAGTTGATTCCTCGGCGGGCTTCACTGTTATTTCTTCTGTGAATGATAGGTCGCCTCCCGGTCCTAGGATCTCTATGCCGCCTAGCAGGAATAGGTCTACTTCTACTTTGACCTTGTAGGTGTCTGCTGGGAGGTATAGTACTACCTTGCCGCCTCTATGCACCATTTCTCTATAAACTTCGGTACCGTCGCTGAGAGTCACTGTGTGGACTGCTCCCCCTAGGAGAATTAGCTTCCCTATCCCTAGCGTCTCCATGTTGACATCTACTTTGCTGGTTTCCCCGGGCCTGACCGTTACTTCTTTCTCTAGCTTAACAGGGAGCCCAGTAACCTTTGTTGAGGCTACCACTTTGTAGGTGCCCTCGACAAGCTTAATCCGGAGAGTAGCGTTCTCTTCTTTACCTTGCACGCCTACTATTTTATGGTATTCTTTATCGTCGGCTCCTAGGATTTTTAGTGTGAATGATATGCGTTTCGGCAACTCATATACTATTTCTAGTGTGCCTACGCGCTCCATGAAGGGGCCTACGAGGTCGTAGGCCGCTACCTCGAAGGGTCTAGCCTCTATGTCTATGGTGAACTTAACGTTCCAGACTGGGCCGTAGACGTTTAGGCTCTCTGCGTTCGTCACCCTTACCTCCGCCGTGTAGCTGCCCGGCTTCATGTATAGGGTTGTGACGCCGCCTAGCTGATCTAGGCACGCCGGGGTCGTCAGGCCTGGTGCTGTGACGCAGAACTGGTAAGAGAGGCCGCTTCCTTCAAGCTTCACCACGGAGAACACATTGACTATGTACTGTCTTACCTCGTTGAAGCTACTCTTTGCTATTAACTTGTACGTGTCTCCTACTTGGATCCACTGTATTAGCGTATCCATAGCCCTTTCATTCAATACTGTAAAGCCCGGTCCCGCCTGGAAGAAGAGGTTTAGCCTTCCATCCCTGAGCTCTAGGTACCGCTTGTCATTTGAAAGGTTAACTGCTAATGCGCCGTCAGGGCTCCATTTTGGCTTATACCTGGGTACTCCCCCCTCAGGCTCGATCCTGACTGCCTCGTCACCGCCAGGCTTCGCCGCTAAGAGTATAGACTCGTCATCGCCGCTCTCAGAGACTGCTACCCAGGCTTCCCCGAAGGGGGTCCACTCTATCCAGAATATCTCTCCGGCTTGCACTCCTGAGGAGACTTCCTCTACACTGCCCGATGCAACATCTATGATCTTAATCTTGAAGCCCTCGGGGGCCCGCCACAGCTATTGCCAGCAAGTCGCCGTCACGGGCCCAAGCCTGAGCTACGTCATTTACAGCGTCGGCAGGATAGGTCTCCTCCAGCACTTTACCGCCTTGAGAGTCTAACACGATCACCTTGTACTCGATTACCTCGGCCGCGCCGCTGACGGGATTCGGGGTTACGAATGCCTCCACCGCTAGGTACCGGCCGCTAGGGCTCCACTCGGCATCTAGAACCACTGTTGAAGCGCCTAAGTCCAGGCTCCAGGCCTCAGCACCTTCAAAAGTGTACACCACTATCCTCTGACCCGTCATGCGGGCCCCGCCGTCCTCCTCTACCGCATCCATCTCGGTAACCGCTATGAGGCCCTGCCCCACAGCTAGGACGGGCTGTCCACTATACTTCTTCAACCAGGCAATCTCGCCCCTGGTAGTGTAGGCTATCAACCCCGTCTCCCATACGTTAATCCAGGCACCCTCGACTAGCCGCTTAGCAGCGACAACTACTATTAGATCCCCAGCCCAGTCTACCTCGAAGACCCAGCCCTTCACTGGTATCTGATTTATCCACCGCTCACGCCCCACATCGGCCGAAACCAGAGCGACCCACCGCTCAGCGCCAACCACGAAAACCTTTGGCCTCTCAGGGCTCCAAGCCATCGACTTAATATCAACTGCGCCGCCCTTCACGGAGGGCCTATACGTGAATCCCTCCATGATCGGGAAATCGACGAATGGATAGCTCTCCTCTGCGCCCAAAGATGCGATGCTTGAGATAGGCGTTGTCATAATAATCGTAAATAATGCTAGGAGGGCCAGAAGCCTGTAATTAGTCCTCCAGCTACGCGTATACACTGCCAGGCCTCCGGCACCCCCAGTTTACACTCTACGTATAAATTCTAGTATATGCTAAAATATGCGTTACACTACTTAGGTTAATTTAGCAACTAACGTGGACAAAATCGCCCTTTTAAATTGCTAAGCCGCGTCTTCCTCTACCCTCTACGAATATAATATTTTATATTCTATTAATTAAATATAGTTCACGTATAGCTACAATAGCTACAGCCCTAGAAAAAGGCCGCTTCAGACGGAAATCCAGGTAACTCTATAAACTCTACCGATCCGAGTCGCTATAGGTTCGGTAGCTAGCCGTGTGTTCCATTACTATATAAATATCCAGTTTAGGATATTGGTAATAGTTGGTGGTGCGCGGTTGAGGTTCAACGGTGGCACAACACCTCTACTTCTAATTCTATTATCTATACTATTGCTAGCTCCTTTGACACTCGTTATCAACGCTTCACTGCATAATATCCAATTAGACGGTAACGGGTACGACGAAGACTATGATGAGTACGAGGAATATACAACCTCTACAGATACAGTCGCCAAAAATACAGGCAATAGTACTTTAAATAATACTATGCTTCAAGAGGGTCAGGATAAGCTAAATGAAACCGACAATACCTATGAAGAAGATAAATATGGGGAGGAAAACAGCATTTACGTGCCTAGTAACGGTTCTGAAGACGAAGAAGAAGGAGAAGAAGATGAGGGTGAAGAGGAGCTTGCCGAATCTCTAGGCTCAGCTGCCTGGAACCTTGGAATACCGCTTATATTTGGCTTCGTTGCATATAAGTACACCTACATAGCTCTTATTAAGAGGAAGATAAAGCTGCCCCTGAGCTTAGCGACCGCACTAAAGATTCATGTGGTGACTAGCCTCGTCTTGGGCGCAGCGGCTCTCCTCCACGGCGCCATGCTAATAGAGTATGCTGGTCCCGTGGAGCTTGCTGCCGCGGGGCTCGCAGCCTTGATAACAGTAAGCGGCATAATCCTCTACTATAGTAAAGGCAAAACTACTAGGTATGCAAGGCTAATCCATGCTCAAAGAATCCTAGGGATACTAGTCCTGCTCACCGTAGCACTACACGTAGCCTTAATAGATTAAAGCAAGGGATCTAAACCAGTGGAGGACGAGGGAAACTTCTATCCTCCCTTCCCTTTCCTTCCTCACTTGTTTTCCACGTTACGCAGTGCACTGCGTAATAACTTGGCCTCATAACCTCTTGTGCCATTCCTTAGCTTGCTCTCCGGAGGTCTAAACTAGCTGGAGGTCGACGTGTTATGGTGCTGGATGCGTCTTCCTGGATGACTGTCTATGAGGTATTTTCTAGGCATAGAAGTATTAGGCGGTATAAGCGGGTGGAGCTGCCGGAGGAGCATGTGAGGCTTATCCTAGAGGCTGGCCGTAGGGCTCCTACTGATGCTACGCTTCACCTTTGGAGCGCTGTTAGGGTGCGAGATAGGAGTGTTAGGCGGAGGATTGCCGAGCTTATAGGGCAGAGCCACGTTGACGAGGCGGGTGAGTTCCTGGTTTTCCTCGCGGATCTATACAGGTTGAAGCGCCTCCTGGAGTATAGAGGAGAGGAGTTGGCCGAGGATCATTACGCCCTGCTGCTGTTCGCAGCGATAGATGCGGCTCTTGCAGCCGAGAACATGGCTACAATGGCTGAAGCCCTGGGATACGGGACTTGCTTCATAGGAGCAGTGCAGAATGCTGCAGGGGATATAATAGAGTTGCTGCGGCTGCCCAGGCTCACCTACCCGCTCTTTGGGCTCACCATAGGAGTTCCCGCGGAGGATCCGCCGGTTAGGCCTAGGCTACCATTGGACATGCTAGTCCACGAGGACAAGTATAGAGACTATAGCGGCGATGACCTGGCGAGGGCCTACGAGGTAATGGCTCCCTACAGCAGGAAGAGGGACTGGCTTAGGCTGTTGAAGCGTTACGCCGCCAGGGGAGGCTACTTCGATGAGAGAAGCGAGTCTCTAAGACGGCTACTAGGGGAGAGGGGATTCAAGGCTTGAATAGTGGAGGGGGCCTGGTGGGCCCGCGGGGATTTGAACCCCGGACCACGGGGTCCCGAGTCGGGCGGAGGCCGCCGCTCCCCGCCTGTTCAAGTGCGGGCTTCGGCAGGCCTTCGTACCCCGCATCCTAGCCAGGCTAGACGACGGGCCCTCGCCAGGCCCCCGTATTATGGTAGTCCCCCTTGCCGGCGGGGGTTATTAGTGTTAATCGTCTACCCAGTCACCTCCTCTACCTCTATGCACTCGGGGGGCACCCACCGTGCTAGGTATACTCGATCCGTGGCTTTGTACACCTTAACCTGCCTGTTCCTAAGGCATGCAGGATCTACCTTGAGTATCGCTACTGGGGAACCGTGCCTCTTTCCGGTCTCCAGGGCGTCTTCCCTGGTCGCTGAGAGGTGAACGTAGAGTCTTCTCCCTGGCATGAGGCCCCTAGCTAGTATGCTTTGTAGGTTTCTAACTGGGGTTCCGTGGTAGAGTGGAGGCGGGTTTACGGCTTCCTCGTAGCGCCCCTCTATCCTTATGCTGTGACCGTATCGCGCTCTTATCATGTCCCCCACTAGCTGGTATCGGCCCTTTGGGTCATGCTCTGCTACTCCCCTGACGTGCCACTCCTCCACCCAGCGGAGCCCCATTCTGTGGAGCGCCTCTACGAGATCCCTTATCCTGGCCCATCCCTCCTTGTCGAGGCTTAACCCGTATCTATGAGGATAGTGGCGTAGGAGGCCCGCCATTCTCTTGCTGAGTGCAAGCCTGCTACTCCCGGGTAGCACCGCCTTGACACCGCCCCTCCTGCTACAAGCATTAGGGTCCTCGACTATGCTGCCGTCCCTGCATAGATGGAGTGGTGACAGCTCGGAGGGGTTCCCCGCGGCTCTCCGGGGCTCCTCCACTGTTTTCACCGCAGACCCGCAGTGCTGTGATAGTGTGGGGTGGAGTGCTGGCTTGGATAAAGGTGGAGGCGGCGTCGATAGGGACGAGGCCCTGCGCCGGATGACCCAGTTGATGCTGCAGGGCGCCGTTATGCTTGAGCAGACGTGCCCTCTTGATGGTCTTCCCCTTTTCAGGCTTCGTAGCGGCGAGATAGTATGCCCCGTACATGGCAGGGTCATGATTGTAAGTGATGAGAGCGAGGCTAGGGAGGCAGAGATAGAGGGCATAATCTCTATGGCGCAGTATGTTGCAGCCCAGAAGGTTAAGGAGAGCCTGGACGAAGGCGACCCTAAGAGGGTTAAGGAGTGGCTAGACGTTATCGAGAGCGTTGAGAGGATTAAGAGTCTACGGCGTCGCAGCGCTGAGGGCGTGGACAAGGAGGGTGAAAGAGGGGGCAGAGGAAAGGCTTAGAGGCTCTGCAAAGCCGCTCACAGGGTTTTAGCGGCGTTGCACTGTGGCGGTGGGGGCAGAACCGCTCTACTATGCGATTCTAGGCTTGGGCGGCCTGGTAGTCGGGATTCTTGCTACTATGAGTGGCGTCGGTGGCGGTGTCTTCATGGTACCAGTGTTCTACTTCGTGCTAGGGCTGCCTATCGGGCTCGCCGTGGGAACCAGTAAGGCTGTAGTTGCGGTCATAACCGTGTGGGGCGGGCTTAACTATCTAGCACGGGGAGATGCTAGCATAAGGAGGGCCGCCATACTTCTGGTCTCTATGCTTCCCGGCAGCGTGGCGGGAGCCGCCTTAGTCGCCTATATAAATGCTAGGCTCATAGAGTTGCTCGTGGGCTCCTTCATTGTAGCCTATGCACTGAACCTCGCTAGGAAAACCCTCGCCTCTAGAGGCGGGAAAGAGGGAGCTGAGAAAGGCGCTGGCGGCGCTGAGAGGAGGAGGCCGCTGCTTGAAGTCTTCGTAGGCCTGGCAGCGGGCTTAGTCGCAGGGTTAACTGGAACCGGTGGTGGTGCTATCCTGATGCCGCTCCTCATGGGGCCCCTCGGCATGGGCGTGCATGAAGCTGCAGCCACTAGTATAGTCGCTATAAGTGCTGGGAGCGTGGCTAGCGGCGTTGTCCACGTGGCCACCGGACAGGTAGTCTATGAGGTGGCGGTGCCGTGGGGGCTTGGAGCGCTTGCAGGCGCCACGCTAGGGCCTAGAATAGCTGCGAGGATGAGGCCAAGGAGCTTGCGGCTCGTTATCTCGCTGGTGCTGCTACTCGCCGGGGCGAGGATGCTCCTGGGGTGACGGGCTCCGCTGGGATCCAGGCCTCTATCTCCTTCCTCCTACTTGCTAAGAACGTTATGCTGATTGCGTAGAGCGCTGCAGTTGCTCTAAGCGGCAGCTCTAAGTGCAGGTCTAGTAGCGCGCCGCCGAAGGCTCGGCCCGCGCTAGCGGGTAGTGTGAAGCTAAGGCTCATCAATGCGCCAGCGCTTCCCCTGAGATCTCTGGGTATTAGCCTCATTATAGTGGCCTCTAGTAGGGGGTTAGCGGCGTTCATCAGCACGGTCCTCACTATGAATAGGGTAGATGCTACTGCGAAGCTGTTGGTTAGCGTCATGGCTACTAGTAGGGGGAGGCTTGCACTAGTCAGGGCTAGGTAGACTATGAGCGGGCTTCCGATCCTGTCTGCCAGCCTTGGATTGATAATCATGAGGGCGGCCATGGCTAGCTGCTCTAGCCCTGTTACCACGCCTATCTCGGCGCTTGTGACACCGTACTTGGCGGCGAAGTAGTAGCCTATATTGTGTATCGACATCGCAGCTCCAAAGCCTACGACGGCGTTATACGCTACCAGTATCCTTAGCGGCTTTATCGCCCTGAATGCCTTAACGGCGTCTAGAGGACTCCTTCTAGCGTTGGAGACCCCGGTTTCCCTGGTGGCTAGCGCTAGGGGCACGCTTGCCAGGCTTAGGGGCGCCAGCCCTGCTATGGCTAGCCTATACGCCTCTATCAATGGCATGTCGGTCCATTGGCTAGCCGCTACTGGGATGAATCCTGAGAAGCTCCCGGCGGCTGCGCCTAGTGTTGAAGCCGCGGCCACATAGCTGAAAGTGTAGTGAAGCCTCTCGTCATCTCCGCTCCTCGCTACCAGGGCGCTGGCTGCTGCCCAGGTGAAGCCCATGGCGAAGCCCTGGAGTAGGAAGCCTAGAGCCATTACTATTGCCGAGCCTGACGCTATTAAGAGCGCTGCAACAGCCCTGAGAAATAGCCCCGCTGATACCACCTTGCGCGCCCCCAGGGAGTCGCTTAGATAGCCGCTCGTCAATGTAGCCAGGAGGCTGCTTGCCACGCTGAGACCCGTTATAGCCCCGAACTCTGTGCCTGTGAAGCCCAGGCTGTACATGTAGGGGGCTACCACGCTCAGTAGCAAGCCAAAGCTAGCCCCGTTTACAGCGCCTAGCAGTAGCAGTGTTGGCTGCACTCCTCCAGGCCTCTTCATGACTAGCTCGACCCAGCGATATAATGGTGCCCGAGTCTTTTAGGAGGCTCTCACCGTTAATCGGGGGGAGCCCCGTGGGCTGGCCCCCCTCTTAAAGGCTAAACCCCACAGTAACACACTAAACATAGGGGTGCACCCCTGGGGCCCTGTAGCCCCTAACCACTCACTACGTGCTGTTGCTAGCGGATTGGAGGGGTATGGTGGGCTGTGTTAAAGCTTGACATGCGGCTTCAGCTGGTGCGCGAGTACTTTGAAGGCAGGCTTGTTAGGGTGGTATTCGTTAGGGACTACGAAGGCCTCCCAACGCCGGGCGGCGTCATTAATGCTAGGCGTGGCGACGAGGTCGAGCTGCCCAGGTGGCAGGCTCGTATGCTCAAGGAGATGGGCTACGTTGACATGAGGGACGATAGCGTTGATATAGATGAGATTAATAGGGTTCACTTTAGCGAGGTCAACAGGAGCGGGGCCTCTACCCTGGTCTCCCTAAGGGAGGACTTCTACTACCAGGTTGAGAGGCTCGTGGCTAGAATAAATGAGATGCTCAAGGAGAAGGTTATACACATGCTTCTCCAGGACAAGGACAGGGTTCAGCAGAATGTGAAGGCTATTGCAGACGCCAGGTTCCAGAAGATAGTGCGGCTGGCTATGCCTCCCCAGGACGAGACATTCAAGGACAGGATGACCCCCGAGGAGATAATAGTGTATTCAGCTATAGCGGAGACCGCCAATTCTTGGGATAAGTATGTTAAGAGGGTTATTGAGGGGGGTGAAGATTGACAGAGGAGATTCTCGAGCCGCTAGATATTGCAACCCGCTTTAAGGAGTTCCTTGAACGCTTCCGGGATCACGAGGGTAATCTGAAGTATATGGATAGGATTAGACGTATGGTTGATTATGAGGGGTTCAGCCTCATAATAGAGTTTGGCGACCTCTACAGGTTCGATCCCGAGCTGGCTATGCGGGCTCTTGAGGAGCCCAGGGAGTTTATCCGTGAAGCCGGCGAGGCTATTTACGAGATCGTTAAGAGGGATTATCCTGAGTATGCTGAGAAGCGCAGGGAGTTTATCCCCCGCTTTGTTGGCCTCTTCGAGACCGTAAAGATTAGGGAGGTCGGTAGCGAGCACGTGGGCAAGCTTGTGCAGGTTGAGGGCATAGTGACTAGGATGCAGCCAAGGGCTACTAGGATGCTTAAAGCCTATTTCAGGCATGACAAGTGCGGCGGCGAGTTCTACTGGCCCCCGGGCGACGACGAGGTACTAGGCGAGAGAGTGGAGAGGCCCAGCATATGTCCTGTCTGCGGTGAAGGGGGAGGCAAATTCATACTAGTCAGGGAGAGAAGCGTCTTCATAGACTGGCAGAAGATAGTAGTCCAGGAGAGACCCGAAGACGTACCAGGAGGCCAGATACCTAGGAGCATAGAGGTTCACCTCACGAGGGACCTAGTCGAGACCGCGAGGCCTGGAGACAGGGTTAAGATAGCTGGAATCGTCAGCCTGGAGCAGCTCTCCTCGACCGGCACCCTCTTCGGCCTCTATATCGACGCCAACAGTGTAAAGCTCAGCGAGAAGATCCTTGAGGAGGTGAGCATAACGAAGGAAGACGAAGAGAGAATACTCGATTTAGCGAGGGACCCGTGGATAAGGGAGAGGATAGTAGCTAGCATAGCACCAGCGATCTACGGCCACTGGGACCTCAAGCTGGCCATAGCCCTACTGCTAGTCGGGGGCGTGCCTAAGCAGAGGCCCGACGGCACCAGGGTGAGGGGAGACATACACGTACTATTCATAGGAGACCCTGGCGTCGCGAAGAGCCAGCTCCTACAGAGCGCCGCGCAGATAGCGCCTAGAGCGGTCTTCACCACGGGCAAGGGCAGCACGGCGGCAGGCCTTACCGCCGCAGTGATAAGGGATGCAAAAACCGGCGAGTACTACCTGGAGGCAGGTGCCCTGGTGCTAGCAGATGGGGGCGTAGCCATTATAGACGAGTTCGACAAGATGAGTAAGAATGATAGAGCAGTCATCCACGAGGCCATGGAACAGCAGACTGTCAGCATAGCTAAGGCCGGAATCAAGGCTACCCTCAGCGCCAGGACCAGTGTACTGGCCGCTGGCAACCCGAAATACGGCTACTACGACCCCACTAAGAGCTTCATCGACAACGTAGATCTACCAGCGCCTATAATCAGCAGGTTCGACCTCATCTTCATAGTGAGGGACGTTATAAGCAGGGACAGGGATAAGATGCTGGCCCGCTACGTCCTAGAAACGCATACTAACCTTGAGAGGTTCAAGCCCGATATAGAGCCCGAGCTGCTCAGGAAGTACATAGCCTATGCAAGGAAGTACGTGAAGCCGAGGCTCACCCCTCAGGCCAAGAGGCTCCTCGAGGACTTCTTCGTAGAGATGAGGAGCAGCGTCCTACAGCAGGCCAGCCAGGAAACAGGCCAGGTGCCGGTACCGATAACCACGAGGCAGCTCGAAGCCCTAGTGAGGCTCACAGAGGCTCATGCAAAGCTCGCTCTGAAGAGCGAGGCGACGGAGGAAGACGCCATGGCAGCTATAAGACTCATGGTAACCATGCTAAGCAGCATAGGCGTAGACCTAGAGACCGGAGCCATAGACGTTGGCATGATCATGACTGGAGCCAGCTTCCACACGAGGAAGCTCATGAGCGTTATAAACGACGTCATCAAAAGGATAACCGGTGGCGAGTCCAGCCAGTGCGCCAAGGTGGAAACAGTAATACAGGAAGTCGTGAAAGCAACCAAGGCGCCTAGAGATAGAGTCGAGAGAACGATACAACGAATGCTACAAGACGGCATGCTATATGAGAGGAGAAGCGGCTGCGTGCAGACAGTAGACTAACCCAGCGCCTCCAAGGAGGCTAGTAGCAGCTGCGAGGTAACATGGTGTTGCAGTTAGAGCCTATACCCGAGACCGCTACTATACATACTAGGAGGCTCCTCTCGCTCCTAGGAGTAGAGGGCCTCTTCCCACCTCAAAGAGAGGCCCTTGAGAGGGGGGTAGAGAGGGGTCAGAGCCTAGTAGTAGCTGCCCCCACGGGCTCCGGTAAGAGCCTCATAGCAATGATCGCCCTAGTTAACGCCCTCCAGGGAGGGGGACAAGCCTTCTACCTGGTCCCTCTTAAGAGCATAGCCCAGGAGAAGTACAGGGACTTCAGAGCCCTTGAAGCCCTGGGCCTCCGCGTTAGAGTCTCTATAGGCGACTACAGTGAGGGCGCCCCCGACGCAGACATCGTGATAGCTACTTATGAGAAAATGGATAGCATGCTGCGTAATGATAGAAGGCTAGCAAGTAGGGTTAAACTACTGGTCGTCGACGAAGTCCACGTGGCTGGGGATCCTAGGAGGGGGCCCGTTCTCGAGGGAGTCGTCGCCCGCCTCTTATCCCGTGGCGAGCCCCAGGTTCTAGGGCTCAGCGCCACAGTGCCCAACGTTGACGAGATCGCTGCGTGGCTCGGCGCCGAGCCTCTAGTATCTAAGTGGAGGCCTGTACCCCTAAGGGAAGCCGTGTTCAAGGACTACCGGCTCTACTTCAGCGAAGGATATTATAGAGAGGTTGCTAGGATTCACGGCCACCCCGATCTCGACCTGGCCTTAGAGGCCGCCTCTAGAGGCGGACAGACTCTCGTGTTTAGCCAGAGCAGGAGGAGGGCTATGAGCCTAGCCAGGAGGGCAGCTAGGAAGGCGAGGCTCCCCCATGACAGGCGCGCTGCCAGGGAGGCAGCGTCACTCATAGAGGACGCAACGGGGGCGCCGCGGGCTCTCAGGGAGGAGCTATCGGGGCTTGTCAGGAGGGGTGTGGCTTATCATCACGCTGGCCTCACCAGCGAGCTCAGGAGGATAATAGAAGATGCTTTCCGCGCTGGCGGGGTCTCAATCCTCTACTCTACCCCTACTCTAGCAGCCGGCGTTAACCTACCTGCACGTCTAGTAGTGGTTGATGAGTACTACAGGTTTGAGAGGGGAGTGAGGGAGCCCATTAGGGTTGCCGAGTACAAGCAACTAGCAGGGCGGGCTGGCAGGCCGGGCTACGACGAGGAGGGACTAGCCGTTATAATAGCTGAGTCTGGCGACGAGCCCGAGGACCTGCTAGACTGGTATGTGAAGAGTAAGCCGGAACGGGTTGAGAGCAGGCTTTACGGTGTCCAGCGGCTCAGGCATCTGGCTCTGGGCCTCATAGCCTCTGGTGAGGCTTCAAGCCGCAACGAGGTTGAGAGCATACTGTCTAGAACGCTCTATGCTGTGCAAGGAGGTAATCTGAGAGAGTATCTAGCTAGGGCCTTACGCGACCTCTGGGAGTGGGGCCTCCTGGAGGGCGATCTTAAGGGCCGGCTAGTAGCTACGCCTCTAGGCTATAATGTATCGAGGCTCTACCTTGACCCTGAGACTGTTGTGGTAGCGAAGGATGTCCTGTCTAGGGCTAGGCCTCTAGACGAGGACTCGGCGCTGCTACTCATAGCTATGAGCCCTGATATGATACGGCTCCCTGTGCCGAGGCGCGAGGAGGACAGGGTCCTTGAGGCGCTTGTCGATGAGGCGCCCTCGGCTCTCAGACTGCTTGAGGACTGGCTCGGCCCCGAGGAGATGAGCGCTGCTAAGACGATGCTGGTCTTGAAGGCGTGGATCAACGAGGAGAGCGAGGACGTCATATATGAGAGGTGGGGCGTGGCCCCGGGAGACCTGGCTGCCATGGCCGAGACTGGCGAGTGGATAGCCTCCTCCCTCTCCCAGCTGCTCCCGCTGCTGGGTGCCGGCGAAGAGGAGGCTAGCCTTGTTAAGAGGCTCGCTAAGCGCATCCGCTATGGAGTAAGGCAGGAGCTTCTCCCGCTCGTGTCGCTGCCAGGCATAGGTAGAGTCAGGGCTCGCCGGCTCTACGATGCAGGCTACAGGACAATCCATGATCTAGCCCTTGCAAGGCCCGAGGAGCTGCTTAGGGTGCCGGGGATAGGTGTGGCTACAGTGCGTAGTATACTTGAAGCCGTCGGTAGAAGGGAGGAGGCAGAGACGTACAGGATGCGAGAAAGAGTAGCTAAGAGAGGCCTGCTAGCATTCCTAGATGATACCGGCGAAGCAGTTGAGGAGGCCGGCTCATAACTTAACCTACCCCACTCCTTCCATGATTCATTGAAAACACTAATTTATACGCAACAATTATCTAGGCTTCATTAAGGCTGACCCGTTAAAACGGTTATTGAACGGTAACAGGTGAGGGGTGAAGGGACGAATTGTCTAGCCCCGTGCAAAGGATACTAAGCGACATAACCCGGATACCCGGAGTTGTCGCCGTATTCATTGTTAGCAAGGAGGGCTTCGTCATAGACAAGGCTGCCACCGGCACGCTAAACCTAGACGAAGACGCGTTCGCAGCAATGGTTACCGCCGTCCTCGGCTCGATAGAGCAGCTGGGCGGCGAGCTGCAGATCGGCAGGCCAGAGATAACGACACTAGAATTCCCCGGCCACTACCTGCTAATCCACGATATAGGCGACAACATAGTAGCTCTGCTAGCCGACAGAAGCCAGGCAGTTCTAGGCAGGCTAAGGTATGAGATGAAGAAGCAAGCCCCCAGGATAGCTAACACCCTCTAGCCCCTGAGGGGGTGGAGGGGCCATGAGTGACGGTTATAAGGAGGGAAAGTTTACCTTGGAGGAGAAGGTGGCCTTGCCCTCGGGTCTCATAAATGCGATAATAGCTGGATACCAAATCGCCCTAAACAGAACCCTGGGTAGCGGCAGCGCCGCTATGACCCAGCTACTCATAAAGGACGTGGGCGAGTTCCTAGAGGAGATGCTAGAGGAGATAGGCTTCGAGGTCCACGAGATCAAGGATCTCAAGGAGGACATACCGAAAGCCTTCAAGATGCTAGGTATCAGCAATAACGTAGAAGTTGAGACGCCTGAGGACGGAGCAGACCAGGGAGACAAGTACGTAATAAAGATACATGACAGCGTGTTCAAGCCGGTGTCAATGCTACTAGCCAAGAAGGGCATAGCCTTCACGCTGAGCCCCGAAAGCTTCGTAGCAGCCGCAATTGTGAGGAAGGCTATCAGGAAGGTCAGGCCCAACGCACAGGTGAGGGTCAAGATACACCCGCAGAAGAACCCTGAAGACCCGCTAGTGATAGAAGTTATAGTCAGGTAACAAGAGGCTGGAGCCTTTGAGTGAAACCCCCGCGGGCCGAGAGAGGCTCCAGGAGCAGAAGGATATAAGCGAGCTAGCCCAGGATGTAACCGATTTTTTAAACAAACTCGATGGTATCGAGTACTCTGTTATAGTTAGCGAGGGATTCCCCCTAGCTTATACTGGCATGGATCAGGAGAGGGCTGAGACCGCCGCAGCACTAGCAGTTGACCTAGCCACTGCAGCCGAGATCTACATAGCCGATCTTATAAACGAAGAGATAAACAGCGTAGTAGTCTTCGTGCAGAGCGGGAGAGTCATAAGCGTGTCTCGCAGCAAAGGGCTACTCCTACTAATAGAGGGGCAACGCAAAATAACAGAGGAGGCAACGCAGATAGCATCTAGCTACCTAGAGGGCTATAGAGTCTACTGCCCCTACTGCAGGCACGACTTAACCCTAGAGATATACAAGTGCCCTAGATGTGGCCGCACTATACCCTTCAGAAGCGACGTCTGCCCCTTCTGCGGCAGAGTAGTGCGCTTCAAGAAGTGCCCCAGCTGCGGCAGGCTCATAACTGGAACGGGCAGGAAGGTGGAGTACATTAGAACAGGAGAAGCAGCCAGAATAGCTGCACTAGAGGGCTTCATAGGCGGCGTCATCCTTGGCTCGCTAGGCTACATAGCAACTATGAACCCGATAGTAGCCATCGCTGCAGGAGTCCTAGGCGGCTCGGTTATAGGAATGTTCATCTATCGCAACGCTCCGAGGGAGCCTATAGCGAAGGCTCCATCAACTGAGGAGAAGAAAGCCGAGAGCGGATAAAGCAGCAAGCTTTTTGCCGTCGCGCCCAGAGGGCTGGCATAAGCCCTATTATGAGGGCTTCTCTGCGGCGTAGCAACTGGGAACACCACGATTCCACATAAGAATACTTTAACATATTATATTCGGAGGGCTTCAAAGCCTTCCTTCCTGACTAGGTTATCCACTAGTTTCTCAACGTCCCTTTTTCCGAGGCATTTTTCCCAGCTCTGCTTGAACCCCAAGTATATAACCCGGTATTCACACTCGCTGCTCATCTCTGGCACCACGCACACGTAGCTAGGACCGTCGCCGTAGAGTATCACAGGGGTATCCTCTGATAGCGCCCTTAACGGGTCTTCTACGTCGCAGCCATGGGCACAGTACACTGATAATGTCCTAAGGCATTTCTCGAGTAGACCCTCCTTTCCCTGCACCTCGGATAATAGAAAGGCTGGTTCTTCCTTGCTCTCCACGGTTTCCTCTGGCTCCTCCTCTGCTACCCCGGGCTCCGCCGCTACTTCTTCTTCATGCTCTTCTGTCTCCTGTACGCCGAGGAGCTTCGCCACTAATCTTTTTTCGTCGCCGTGAGGAGCATAGTATACCTCTATTCCTTTATAGCCTAGAACCTCGTGGTCGAATTTCATTAGATCCACTGTAGTCTCCATTATCTCTACGAGTGCAGTGTAGAAGTCGCTCTCCGGCAGTTCGCCCCTCCTTACATTACTCGCTCCATAGACGCCGTCAGGCGCTACCCAGATACGCGCCTCCCTGAACCCACCGCTATACTCTATCATCGCCTGTAGAAGGGTTACTGTGGCGCCTCTCGCCGCGGATCTATAAGTCACTGCCGTATCAGCGAGATGCTCAACTAACTCTCTCAGGGTATCAGCCTTCAGCCTTACTGCGTTCTTGTATCTTTTAAATCTCGCCTCAGGGAGGCTAACTGGTCCCTCCCCCACTGTTCATGAAACCCCGCCCATTGCACTAGCATTCCACTACTTTAAGCATTCTAGTATTAAACTTTGCTCAAACAACACTGCATTACTAGTTGCTTATATTTAAATATACTAGTTGCTATAAGTGTAGGAGTGATGCTAAGAGTTATGGTAGGGAGGAGCCGAGAAAGTACATCTATGAAATATATGAAAGGTAGCTATGCTAGGTAAATGAGGAATAAGCGGGGCAGGCCTTAGATATGAACTACATTTCGTATATGTCGTTCCAGATAACTGTAAATATAGGCTTGAGTGCAAGTAAAGCCTTATTTGTATCCCGAGTGAACAGTTTAGCCCTAGGAGTGCGTAGCTGTGTCAACTACAAAAGGTAGCCCCCGGAGTGGGGTGGCGATGTATTTGCCTAACAGGCTCCCCGAGGCGGCCACCAAGGCGCTGAAGGAGCTAACGTGGCACATAATGATAGCTGGCCGCGTCATAGAGATAGATAGACTCGCAGTTGAGAGCAATAGCCTGGAAGGCGTTCAGGTCAGGAGGGAGACTGCGGCAAAGGGACCTATACACCTGGCTGCTCACGCGCTAAGACTAGCCAGCAAGCTAGAAGGCAACGTAATAGCTGTAGGCTACCTAGACGAGTATAGAAGCGGCTATGTCGCGATTAGCGGCTTGCCAACGCGCTTCTACCCAAGCGATTTCGTTGCCATATGTAAAGTGAGCTATGGGCTAACGGAATCGTGTAACGACCCATCCTCTCTGAGAGAATGGCGTGAAATTGTCGGTAACCGCGACTTAATTGTTAAGAGTGTTTCAATGAATGACGCCGTGAACCTGATCATTGAGGTTCTAAGGCGCGAAGGAAAACTCGTTAGATAAACGATAAGAAGGTCCGTGCCTCTCCGTGATAGAGCTTAAAATGCAAAGGCCGCCTCGCGGGGCCTACATAGAACGTCTGGGGGCTTATCGGCCTCGGAAAGCCCCCAGGGTTTTACCGGGCTTCCCCATCCACGACGGTGAGGTGGGAGGCTGAGATACTAGACTTAGGACTAAGGGTAGTTGTGAAGCAGTGCCACGTGACCGTATGTGCTTAACTAACTCCCGCTTTGAGCGGGTATAGCCTGGCGGCTTCAAACAAGGATGTCTATAGCAAGGCTAGATTTTATTCATGGTTTAGATGGAGGCGTCCATCCATTGACTAGTAGTATTGTCCAGTAGAGGGCTGCTGCTCCGAAGATGGCTGCGAGTACCTTGACGTTACAGAGTAGCCTAGCGGACCTAGCCTTTGATAGTCTGCCGCCCATTCCTAGTCCCAGCACTAGTCCTAGCCCTGCGAGGAATTCTAGCTCGTCCCCTACTAGGTCCCAGTCTAGGTCTCCTATCGTGTACCAGTCCGCTACTGCGAACTTCACAAGCACCATTCCGGCCTGGTAGGCAGTGTATATGGCGAGGCCTCTGAGGGGGCAGCCCGAGAGCGCTATCGCTACTCCCGCTAGGAAATGAATAATGCTAGCTGTGTTCTCTAGCACGATTATCTCTCCGAGGGAGAATCCTAGGATAGAGTCTAGTAGGCTGGATACAGGCAATCGAGCCCCCACCCGCTGTCTAGGGCTCCGAGGAGGAAATGACGAGCAATGCCCCGGCACTTATACTATGTGCCGGATCTCCGTGTAGAAATTCTCTCCCCCCTTTGCGGAGCGCCCCTCCAGGGGGCTCGATGGGAGGGGTGGGGTGTTCCGGCTTTCTACATCCCACGTTTCAGGAGACTCCCTTTCTCCTCATCCCCCTCCCTCGGGACTAGTCTTCTCCCCTGGAGGGGTGCTTTTCCGCGGGGGAATCCTGGGGCTGGGCTTAGCCCTGCTTGTAGCCTGTCTGCTGCTATGTTTACTATTGCGGGTGCTATGGGTGCTGGTGCTCCTAGTGTTGGTGCCTTGCTGCACTCCCGTTTAGTTGCGTAGATTATTTGTTTGCCTTCGAGTGCCGCTTTTGCAGCGGCTTCTAGTGCTCTAAGTGTTGGTGGCTTCTCCTCTGCTATGCATAGCTGCTCTCTCTGCGGTCTAACACCTATAGAGTTGAGCGCTTCTTCTATCGTTGCTTCTATTGGTGTTAACATTGCGCCTAGTTTCTTGCCGCGTAGGACTGCTTTTATCCAGCCTGTTCTCGAGTCTTCGTCTGGCCTGAATTGGCGTATACTCCAGGAGGGCGCTATTATCCAGGTTCTATGTAGCCTTACTACCGCTATTGTGCAGGGGCGGATGCCGTGTGATAGTAGTATGCTTGAGGCTATGAATAATCCTGCCTCTTCTATTGATAGGAGGCGCTTCGCTACATGTATTCTGGCTGTAGCGCAGTTGCTACTCGATTCCAAGGCGGCGGAGCAGCCTCCTGTCCCTTCTTAGCTTCTTCATCATAGTCTTTAGGCCTTTGTAGTATGCTAGTAGCTCTCTCACGTCTTCCACGCTGGTGCCGCTGCCGATAGCTATCCTGCGCATCCTTCTTTTGTCTATTATGTCGGGGTTGTCTAGCTCCTCGTACGTCATGCTCTCTATTATTGCTAGCCACTTCTTTATCTTCTCCTCCCCGAGCTTCAGTGCCTCGTCGTTCATGTTTGTGAAGAGGCTCGCTGCT
Organism: Acidilobaceae archaeon; assembly: GCA_027046245.1. Classification (GTDB taxonomy): domain Archaea; phylum Thermoproteota; class Thermoprotei_A; order Sulfolobales; family Acidilobaceae; genus Aeropyrum. Next base: position 19,022 of record JALTZJ010000026.1, on the reverse strand, counting down.
GGCAGCATCTGGAGTACCTTGCTTAGGGGGCCAAGTTTTCTCGTCGCCTGTAGCTGCCTGTAGATGACTCTCATGTTGATCTTACCCTTTAGTATGTCCTCGGCTGCCTCTTCAAGCTGCTTAGCTTCCTCTACGGCCTTGAGCCGCTCTAGTAGGCCTTCTAGGTCTCCTAAGCCTAGGATTCTCGCGGCGAATCTCCTGGGAGCGAAGGGTTCCAGCTCCTCTAGTTTCTCCCCCGTACCTATGAACTTGATCCTAGCCCCTGTGACTGCAGCTGCTGTTAGGGCGCCTCCTCCTCTGGCTGTCCCATCCATCTTCGTCACTATTATGCTGCCTATTGGGGTTGCCTCGTGGAACCTCTTTGCCAGGCTCCCTGCTTTCTGGCCTATACCTGCGTCGAGCACCAGAATTACCTCGTCCGGCTTCACCTTCTCCTGTATCCTACGCATCTCCTCTAGGAGCTTCTCCTCCTCTCCGTAGCCGTGGCGGCCGGCAGTATCTATTATTATTACCTCAGCGCCTCTCTCTAGCATGAACTTGAGCCCTCTCTCAGCTATCCCTGCGGGGTCGCCCTCCTTCTCTCCATAGAAGAGTGCGCCCGCCTGCCTCGCTAGTCTCTCGAGCTGCTCGTATGCCCCGGGCCTGTGCGTGTCAGTGCTTACCAGGCCCACCTTGTAGCCTCTCCTCGCGTAGAACGCTGCCAGCTTGCCTGCAGTAGTAGTCTTACCCGAGCCCTGGACACCCACGAGTAGTACGACCCAGGGGGTTCGTGGAGGCTCCACGCTCGGCTCAACGTCGCCTCCGAAGAGCCTCGACATCTCCTCGTATAGTATCTTTATTACCCAGTCCCTCCTCGAAACGCCGGGGGGAGGCTCCTCCTTGAGCGCCCTCTCCTTAACCCTCCTCGTCAGGTCGAATACCAGCCTCACATTCACGTCTGCCCGTATCAGCTCTCTCTGAATGTCTCGCAGCAGCTCCTCTACGGCTCTCTGATAGGTTCCGCCCCCCTTTAGGAACTTGGTAACCGCCTTCCTGACACCGTCTAGCATTACCCGCTGGCCTCCAAAAACTGTTAAGGGGAGGGCGGCGCCGCTTTATTAGGTTCCACTGGGAGGGGCTTAGTTAGGGGTAGCTTGGGTTGTCTGAGGAGCAGGGATTCAAGTATATAGTTAGGATTGCAGGCGTCGACATAGATGGCAGGCTTAAACTTCCCTACGGGATAGCCCTTGTCAAGGGCATAGGCTACACGACCGCACTAGCGATTATACGGATGCTCGGCCTCGACCCCGACAAGAGAGTGGGGTTCCTGACCGCGGAGGAGATAAGGAAGCTGGACGAGGTCCTAAAGGACATAACCAAGCTGGGGCTACCTGCATGGCTATATAATAGGAGGAAGGATTATGAGACCGGCAACGACATGCACCTGATAGGTCACGACCTCATCTTCTACGCCAGGAGGGACATAGAAAGGGAGATGAAGATCGGTAGCTGGCGCGGGATAAGGCACAGGCTAGGCCTCAAGGTGAGGGGGCAGAGGACGAGGACCACTGGCAGGCTAGGCATGACCGTGGGAGTCACCAAGAAGAAGAAGTGATTTACGCTCTAGCTGAGCGCTAGCGGGCTGCGGGGTGTAGAGTAGCATGGGAGACCCTAAGAAGCCGAGAAAGAAGTGGGAGGGCCCGAAGCATCCCTGGATCAAGGAGAGGCTGGAGCGTGAGAGGGAGATAATGGGCAGGTATGGCCTGAGGAACAAGAAGGAGCTGTGGAAAGCCGAGACGATGGCGAGGAAGTTCAGGCACAGAGCCAGAGCACTACTCGGCCTGCCGCCTGAGGTGAGGAGGGAAGCGGCTAGGGTCCTCCTCGACCGCCTATACAGGATAGGAGTCATAGAATCGCTCGACGTTGACGTAGACAGGGTGCTGGGCATAACTGCTGAGGACATACTGGAGAGGAGACTCCAGACTATAGTGTACAAGAAGGGCCTCGCCAAGACCATATACCAGGCCCGGCAGCTAGTGGTGCACGGTCATATAGCGATTAATGGAAGGAGGGTGACGAGCCCCGGCTACCTCGTCAGCAGGGAAGAGGAGAAGCTAGTGGACTACGCCCCGGGTAGCCCATTTAAGGAGCAGGTCGAGGAAGAGAGCTAGGGATAGGAGCAGCGTAAGGGGGGTGAGGAGGAGTGGCCAGCGCAGCAGCTATGCGGGATATAAAGTGGGGTGTAGCCCACATCTATAGCAGCTTCAACAACACGCACGTTCACATAACTGACTTAACCGGGGCCGAGACTGTCTCGAGAGTGACTGGAGGCATGGTAGTTAAGGCTGATAGAGAAAAGCCGAGCCCCTACGCAGCCATGATTGCCGCTAGTAGGGCTGCCCAGAAGGCTATGGAGAGGGGCATAGCAGCTATACACATAAAAGTGAGGGCGCCGGGAGGCCATGGACCCAAGACTCCGGGTCCCGGGGCCCAGGCAGCCATAAGGGCTCTAGCGAGGGCCGGCTTCATCATCGGCAGGATAGAGGATGTGACGCCTATACCGCACGACACCACTAGGAGGCCGGGCGGCAGGAGGGGTAGAAGAGTCTAGTGGGGTCTGCTCCCTCGCCTCTTCTTGCCCCTTTACAGGCCCCTCAGGGGTTAAGTGCCCTGCATTGTAACCCCTCCTTGGCTTCGGGGTTTAAGCGCGGGGTGCTTGACGGTTTTGGCTGGGGTCAGGGTCGTCGAGAGGAGCGGTAACAGGGTTACGCTCAGGATTGAGGGTTATAGTGTGGCTTTAGTTAATGCTGTGCGGCGGCTTATCCTTAGCGATGTCCCTGTTATGGCGGTCGATTTCGCCTACATATACGATAACAACACTCCCATCTACGATGAGATGATTAGCCATAGGCTGGGCCTGGTGGTTCTTGAAAGCGAGGAAGCACTGGAGCGCTACCGGCCCCCGGAGGAGTGTAAGGGTAAGGAGCCGGGCGAGGAGGGGGCCGAGGATTGTTATGTAAGGATTGATCTCCAGGTTGAGGTGCCTGAGGGAGGTAATGGCCGCTATGTGACTGCCGAGGAGCTAGAGATTAGTGATCCCGCTGTGAAGCCTGTCTATCCCGAGACGCCTATAGCCTATGTAGGCCCTGGGCAGAGGATACACTTAGTCGCCTATGCTAGGCTGGGCAGAGGAAGGGAGCATGGTAGGTGGAGTCCCGCGAGCCTGGCAGCCCTCCGCTACACTCCCGTTGTGGAGATACTAGGCGGTGCGAGCAGTGAGTGTCTCGAGTGTCTAGAGGCGTACCCTGAGGTGGTAGAGGCGCTTAGGGAGGGCAGGAAGGGCGAGCTCAGGCTTGAAGGGCACAGCAGGACCAGCGGGCTGAAGTACTGCAGCGAAGGGCCGTGCAAGGGCGCGATAAAGGTGAGCTACGACCCCAGCGTTCTATACTTAGAGGTCGAGACTACCGGAGCGTTGAGCCCCGAGAAGACGCTGCTAGAGGCTGTCAGGATCCTTGAGGAGAAGATTAAGAGGTTCCGGGAGGCAGTTAGGTCTGCGGGCATCCAGGAGGAGGCGGTGAGGCCTTGAAGCGCACCGGGCCGACGAGTATAGTGACTAGGAAGCTCGTCGACGAGTTGAGGAGGGTTAGCAGCATCTACGGTGCCCGCGTCTGGCGGAGGGTCGCTGAGATCCTTGAGGAGAGGCCTAGGAGGCGCATGGTAGTAGTGAATGTTAGCAAGATAAACAGGTACGCCAAGGAGGGGGAGATAGTCGTGGTTCCGGGCAAAGTGCTCGGCGCTGGCGTGCTTGAGAAGAAGGTGACAGTCGCCGCATTGAGCTTCAGTGAACAGGCAATCGTTAAGATAAAGCTTGCTGGGGGCAGAGCTATAACGCTCCAGCAGGCCGCCAACGAGAACCCTAGAGGCAAGAATGTGAGGATCATAGTCTAGAGAGGTGACGCGGGGATGCCCAGCGCCCAGGGTAAACGGGAGATAGTCGTTGACGCTTCGGGGCAGGTTATGGGTAGAGTCGCCAGTATAGTGGCGAAGCTACTCCTACTAGGCTGGAAAGTACATGTAATCAACGTTGAGAAGGCTGTGTTAAGCGGGGACCCAGTCATGGTGGTCCAGAGCTATAAGCGGACTGTCCTCGGCGTGAGGAGCCACTACAGCCACAAGTGGAGGCCCAAGAGGCCTAGGAGCCCGCAGCGCCTCTTCAAAGCAGCCGTGAAAGGCATGCTGCCCAAGCATAATACCCGTGGTAGGGAGGCATTGAAGAGGCTCAGGGTCTACGTTGGTGTTCCTAGGGAGCTTAAGGGTGCAGAGGCCATACGCTTCCCCGAGGCGGACGCCTCCAGGCTCTCCAGGGGAGGAGTCGAGCTTGGCAGGGTTGCACGCGAGCTTGGCTGGAGGGGTGGTGAGTAGCCATGTCTGAGCGTGGACAAGCCCAGGCTAGGGCTGTCGGCAAGATAGTGATAGCTACTGGTAAGAGGAAGAGGGCCATAGCAAGAGCTGTGATCAAGCCGGGGAAGGGCAGGGTCTGGATTAACGGCGTCCCGCTCGACATCTACCCGATAGAGATGGCTAGGATAAAGATGCTCGAGCCCCTGCTCCTCGCGGGCCAGGCGATAAGGAACCTCGTAGATATAAGGGTCACAGTTAAGGGCGGCGGCGTCATGGGGCAAGCCGACGCCGTTAGAATGGCGATAGCCCGCGGCCTCGTAGAGTACTTCAAGTGTGAGGAGGGCGAGGACGAGCTGTGTAAGAGGATGAATAAGATAAGCGAGGATCTGCATAGGGCCTTCGAGGAGTACGATAGGACTATGCTGGCAGGCGACCCGAGGAGGACAGAGCCGGAGAAGTACATGAGGTACAGTGCCAGGAGAAGGTGGCAGAAGAGCTATAGGTGAAGAGTCATGCTGCCCCCTGTACGTTGCTTAACCTGCGGAGCCCCACTGGGCCACCTCTGGAACGAGTACATTGAGAGAGTCAGGGCTGGCGAGTCTCCTGGTAAGGTGCTTGACGATCTAGGCGTCAAGAGGTACTGTTGCAGGCGCACCCTATTCACAGCTGCAACCTATATTGAAGCTGTTGCTCTCTACAGGATCGGGGCTATAGGGGGTGGCTTGGAGGATTGAGCGTGCAGGCCAAGGACACCCTGGTACCCCAGGAGCTGTACAAGAAGGCGGGCGTGATCTATGGAACCCAGATATGCACCAAGTATATGAAGCAGTTCATACACAGGATACTGCCAGAGGGCTACTACCAGTTCGATTATAAGAAGGTGGATGAGAGGCTGCGGATAGCAGCCAACTTCCTTAGCAGGTATGAGCCTGAGAAGATAGCGGTGGTCAGCGTTAGGCTCTATGGGCAGAAGCCTGTTAGGAAGATGTGCGAATATATAGGTTGCAGGGCTGTCACCGGCAGGATAATCCCCGGGATATTCACAAACCCCCATCTAGAGTACTACGTCGAGCCAGACGTTATTATGGTGACCGATCCCAGGACTGATAAGCAGGCCGTTGACGAGGCGAGTAAGATCGGCGTCCCCGTGGTGGCGCTGGCCGATACAGACAACAAGGTGGAGAACCTCGACTTGATAGTTCCTGCAAACAACAAGGGTAGGAGGAGCCTTGCACTGATTTACTGGATACTGACTAGGGAGCTGCTTAGGAAGTGGGGCAGGCTAGGGCCCGACGAGGATCTAGACGTCGGTTACGAGGAGTTTATGGCCACTAAGCTGAGGAGATAGCTAGTATAGGAGGGAGCATGCGGATCAGGCTCCCAGCGCACGCAGGCACTTTTTACCCGGCAACCCGCGAGGAAACTATTCGTATGATAGAGTGGAGCTTCACCCACAACTTGGGCCCCGGGGCTTTGCCGCCCCGCAGCTTCTCGCAGCCCATGGCGCTCGCGTATGTGGCACCCCACGCCGGCTACATGTATAGTGGGCCTATAGCTGCTCATGTCTACTATGACCTGAGCCTGCGGGAGAAGCCTGATGTTGTGGTGCTTGTAGGGCCTAATCATACCGGGCTAGGGGCTCCTGTGAGTGTGTGGCGTGAGGGCCTCTGGCGTACGCCGCTGGGAGATGTAGAGGTCGACGAGGAAGCTGCTAAGCTTATGGTTGAATACGGGGGCGGCTATCTAGCCTTCGACGAGGAGGGTCACCTATACGAGCACAGCATAGAAGTGCAGATACCCTTCCTACATTACGTTCTTGACGGCGACTTCAAGATAGTCCCTATAGTAGTGCTGAACCAGCTACTGGACGTGGCTTTGATTATCTCGGAGGCGTACCTTAAGCTTCGCTCAGAGAACGGGCTCAAGGCCCTGCTACTAGCCACAAGCGACCTCAACCACTACGAGCCCTACGATGTAAGCCTGGAAAAGGATCTAGCTGTTCTAAGGGCGGTTGAGGAGGGCGACGCAGAGAAGGTTTACAGGGTTATAGAGGAGAAGAGGGTCAGCGCCTGCGGGCCTGCAGCGCTGGCAGCGGCCACCCATGTAGGTAAACTGGCGGGAAGGAAACCTGTGGTGCTGAAGTACGCCAACAGCGGGGACGTGACGGGAGAGAAGAGCTGGGTAGTGGGCTATCCAGCAGTGAGGGTGGCGTGAGCGGTGAAGATAGAGATCGCGGCGCCAGCTATAGCCCTTGGCGTTCCCCTGCCAGACAGCGAGAACCCCTTCATAGCAGTGCCAACAGCCAAGATAGTAGTAGAGGTGAAGCTAGTCGGCGGCGGCTGCGCGAGCAGAGAAGGGGACCCACTACGGGAGTTCTCCTTCAACCTAGCCCGGGGGCTCGAGATAGACGAGTGCCCTGAAGCGGCCGTCAAAGCACCTGAAGAAGCCCCGCGAGGCGGCGTCTACGCAGCCGCCTCGGCAGCAATAGTCTACGCTACCGCTAAGTGGTTCGGCGAGAAGCTAGACAGCCTGGAGATAGTAGATCTAGCCAGGCTAGCCGACCCCTTCGCGGCCGAAAGAGGATGGGCCCCTGTACTAGACTCCCTAAGATACTCAGCGCTAGAAGGAGCCCCCGCAGTATACAGGAACGAGGAAGAGCACTCAACACTACCAGGTACCCCATGGAAGGCCGTGTTCCAAGAGAGGGTAGCGCCGAAGGCCAGGGTAGCTAGAGACTCTATAGGCAGCGACCCATACAATGCACTAGTCCACCTAATGGGCGTCACAGTCCTGGAGGCCGCTATCAGAGCAAAGGAAGCTGGAGACACCCTAACAGCGGTAGCCACACTAAAAGCTATACACGAGGGCGTAGCCCTAACAGCATGGGGGCTAGAACCCCGTGGAGTCTGCATCTGGAGCCCAGGACTACCAGGAGAATTCGAGCTAGCCTGCCCCCAGTAGAAATGCAGAGGAAAACTACACATACAAGACCCTCTAACTAATGAATTTAAAGATACGGTGATGGGGGGGGAAACCCCCCGCTTCATCCCCTCTACCCAAGGGCTCTATACGTAAACCCCATTACAGGGGTGTGCATCTCTCCGACTCCGCTACATGGTCCCTTTAAGGAGGTGGGTCTTGGCTTGGGTGCCCCGTGTAAGAGTGCTGTGGTCAAGCTTGGAGGCGGCTTGATTACCGATAGGAGTAGGCCTGAGACTGTTGATGAGAATATGCTCCGGCTTGCCGCTAGGCAGCTAGCAGAGTACGTATCCTCGGGGGGCAGGATCGTGGCCGTCGTTCACGGCGGTGGAAGCTTTGGCCATTATAGGGTGGCGGAGGCTCTGAGAGGCCGTGATTCCCTTGTTCCGAGTGACGCGCCTGCTATACAGTATAGTATGCAGCTGCTCTCACTTAGAGTAGCTGATGCCCTGCTTGACTCGGGATTAAAGCCGTCGATACATGCTCCTCACACGTTCTGTTTGAGGCCTGGTAAGTGCTGGTATGATGTTCTAGCGAGGGACTATGCTCTGGGGCTAACACCTGTAACGTATGGCGACGTGGTCCCTGACGGTCTAAAGCTTGTAGTGGTTAGTGGTGACGTGCTAGCAGCTAACATAGCCGAGGCGCTGAAGGCTGAGTGCCTGGTATATGCTACCCGCGTGCCCGGAGTCCTAGACAATGATGGTAGGGTAGTGAAGGTAGTAAACACAGCCGCGATAGCGGGGCTAGCAATGGAGGGCTACAATGTTACTGGAGGCATGAAGGCTAAGGTAGAGGCGGCGTTAAGGGCCAGCATAGCCGTACCCAGAGTAGTAATAGTGGGTGGCGAGAATCTCTATAGGGCGTTAATGGGAGAGGAGGTAGGCACCCTAGTCAAGCCCTAGAATGCTGGGTTTAATGGTAACACGGGTAATCCACGCCCTACACCTTCTACTGGGAGGGTCAAACACTGGTTAAAGTCGTATTCTCCCATTGAGTGGGAAGGAGGACTCCCGGGTTTTCATTAAGTCTTCTAGCCTCTACTCTCGCCTACTATAAGCTGGAGAGGGGGCTGTGACTGGTGTGGTTGGCACTGAGCCCCTTCCCTGCTCAGGCCTATCTCGGAAGAGGAAGGGGCTGTGAGGAGGAGGAGCCCTAGGAGCCCCTCCTCCCTTAAGCCTCCCTTAGCCTAAGCCCAGCGCTAGCGATACTCTACCTTAAGCTCCACCTTATAGAGGTAGCCGTTCTCTGTGACCATCCTGCCCTCTACTATGCCCCAGTACTGTGGCAGCAGGCCATCAGTGAGCTCGGAGGGGAAGTCGAATCTCACTACTGCATAGCTACCTGCTGGTAGGTATAGCTTGCCGTCGATAACCTGTGGGTCACCCTGTATAACCTCAACTATCTGGATATTAGTGCTGCGGTACTTCCCTATGTCCATGAAGAGGACTGTGACCGAGGGCCTTATGTCTGCGTAGAGCCTTACCAGGGCGTAGACCTGCCCGTTGGTATTGTCTACTACTAATTTTGAGTCACCGTATACGACTAGCCTCTCCATAGAGCCTCCTATGCCGCCCCAGAGGCCTAGGACGTAGGCAGCGAACCCGGCGGCCATGGCAACCGCAATAGCCACCAGCAGCAGAATCACTATAGATGTAGCTATCCCCCTCCTAGCTTCTCGCCCCCACAAGGCCACGGTCCACCCACTCTAGTACAAACACAAACATTACACCCAGACCTTTTCTATCCCCCGCCACAGAATAATAAAGACTAGCAGACTTGCACTTCGGGGGGTGTGTGATGAGGGCTAGATATGCTGAGCCCCTCTCTCCTTTCAACTATCTGGGGGCGATGATGACGGTTTCTGGTGCTGATCCATGCCTGCAATTCTGGCGTTCTCCAAGTCCCTAGGAGTGTCTATATCAACATTGCATGGCTCCGTAGCGGTTACTAGGTAGAGCCTCATGGAAGCTAGCTTTCTGCGGAGCCCCACGTCGCCTGTAAGGGATAGAGCCTCTCGGAGGGCGCTACGCGAGAGAGCCACCGGGAAGCCCGGCTTGCCCCTGCATATTGGACGGCTAGCCTCGTAGCAGCCCCTGAGAGGCTTCAGCAGCTCCTCTATATTGCTGTACGGGTAGGGGACATCGCCTGGCGTGAGAACTACTGCATCGTAGCCTGAGGCTAATGCCAGGGCTGCAGCTACCCTGACGCTGCTAGCCATGCCCTCCCTGTAGCCTGGATTAAAGAAAGTCCTTACCGCTAGGCCTTTCAGTGTTTCAACAACCCTCACAGCGTTATAACCGAGTATTACTAGTACTTCGTCAACTGCCTGTGAGGAGAGGAGCCTTAAGACGGGATGTTGAATTAACGGTTTCCCGTGGAGCACCGCCAAAAGCTTGTGGGAGCCGAATCTCCTCGACTCGCCCGCTGCAAGGACAACCCCTAGGGTTTTGAAAGTCCTAGGCACCGTCTAGTGCCCTCCTTAACGCCTTCACAGTCAGGCTTTTCGCTATCTCTCGCCTGTACCAGGATGACGCCCTTTCATCGCTAGGAGCGTCTCTGCACTCCTTGTAAACCTCGTCTGCCGCCCTCTTATAGGCCTCTGCATCTCCAGGCTCTGCTCCAACTAGTGCTTCCTCTGCGTTGTAGGCCCTGAATGGCTTCTCTCCGGCTCCAGTGACCCCTATACGGGCCTCCGCTATAATGCCATCCTCTAGCCTGATAGCTACTGCAATCCCGGCAACTGCTAGGTCTCCCGGTCTGACCGCGAACTTCTCGTATGCTGTCAGCCAGTTGCCGTGTCTCGGGATTCTGATCTTCACTATCATCTCGCTGGGTTCTAGCCTGGTGGTGAAGGGGCCTAGGATGAAGTCCTCGAATCTAACGATCCTCACGCCCTTCACGCTTGCAACTACTACTTCTCCATCCATAGCTGCTAGCACGGCTCCATAGTCCATGGCGGGGTCTGCGTGGGCAACGCTACCCCCTATAGTACCCATACTCCTAATCTGGACGTCTCCTATCACGCTTGCGGCTTCTCTAAGCAGAGGAGCCTCCTCCGCTACTACTCTTGACTCGGCTATTTCCCTGTGCGTGGTCAAAGCCCCCAGAGATACCATGCCATCATCTACAGCGATTGTCCTCAGCTCGTCTATGCCGCCTAAGTATATTATGTAGCTTGGCTTTACGAGGCGTAGCCTCATTAGGGGGATCAGGCTCTGGCCCCCGGCTAGAATCTTTGCTTCTTCTCCGAACCCGTCCAATAGCTTCAAAGCCTCCTCTAGGCTGGCAGGCCTGTATAGCTTAAAGCCGGCCGGGTACATGGCAGGCTACACCCCTAAGCCCTTCCTTGGTATCCTGAGGCGGGCTGCCGCTCTCCTAGCAGCTCTTAGTATGTTTACGTAGCCGGTGCACCGGCAGAGGTTACCCTCAAGCGCCCTTCTAAGGCCCTCCTCGCTCGCGTCGCCTCCACGGCCGAAATAGTCGTATAGGGTCATTATAATGCCTGGTGTGCAGAAGCCACATTGAAGTGCGTGCTCCTCGTGGAAGGCTTCTTGTAGCGGGTGCAGGCCTCCATCACTGCCCCTCAGTCCTTCGAGGGTAAGCACTTCTCCTCCGTCAGCCATGAAGGCGAATAAGGTGCAGCTCTTCACCGCTCTCCCGTTTAGCACTACCGTGCATGCCCCGCAATGACTAGTGTCGCACCCTACATGGACACTCTTGACGTCGGCCACTTCCCGCAGGAAGTGCACGAATAGCATGTTAACCGGTACCTCTGCCTCTACGAGGCGGCCATTAACTGTGACTCGCACCCTAGTCTTCTCCGCTCCCCCGTTACCCGTAGCCATGGAGCTTCCACCTCCCCTCGATCCTAGGCCTTCCGGGTTAGATCTTGTCAGTTACCTCCTTGACGAGCTTGTAGATGTCCTCGGGCTTCACTGGTGTCCTGGTTATTCTCACTCGCCGCGGCTTGAAAGCATTCTCTATGGCTCTTACTAGGGCTGGTGGAGCTGCTATCGTGCCTATCTCGCCGACGCCTCTGACCCCATGTGGGTGATGAGTCTGCGTCTCCTGCATTACTATCTTGAACTCTATCGGGGCTTCGTGTGCTGTGGGCACGCCGTAGTCTCCTAAGCTGAGGGTTAACGGGTAGCTGGACTCGTCATAGGCCATATGCTCGTACAGAACTTGTCCTATGCCCTGCATTACTCCACCGTGTAGCTGTCCCTCGACGAGCATCGGGTTTACTGCTTTGCCTACGTCATCGTATGATAGGTACTTGAGCACCTTGACCCTGCCAGTCTCACCGTCGATCTCTACTACTGCTGCATGGAGGCCGAAGGGATAGACTGGATGCTTGGGGTCGTAGAGTACTTTAGCTTCTAGCGGTGGCTCCACGCTCGACTCTCCCCTGTAGACCCTCTCGGCGGCCTCAAGAAGTGTTACCCTCCTGGCGGGGTCGCTCTTTACATAGTAGTAGCCGGGCTCGTACTCGACCTGCGCCTCGTCTACCCCCAACAACTCGGCAGCGGCCCTCTTGGCCTTCTCCACTATCTGCTTTGAAGCCTCTATCACTGCTCCGCCGCCGACTGCTAGGGTGCGACTACCGAAGGTGCCCACGCCCTCCCCTATTAGGCCCGTGTCGCCCCAGCGCACCCTGACCTTCTCAAGCTCGACCCCGAATATGTCTGCAGCTAGCTGGGCGAAGGCCGTAGCGTCGCCCTGACCGGTGGGAGTGCTGCCCACTACTATCTCGACCCTGCCATTCGGCTCTAGCCTTACATATGCGCTCTCGAATGGGCCACCACTGGTTATCTCCACGTAGAATGCGTAGCCTACTCCCACGAGGCGGCCTTTCCTCCTTTCCTCCTCGGCCCACCTTTCAAGCTCTCTTATGCCTAGAGCCTCGAGGGCTCTCTTCAGGGTTACCGGGTAGTCTCCACTGTCATATTCGAAGCCGAAGCAGTTCTTGTACGGCATCTGCTCCTTGCTTATCATATTGAGTAGCCTGACCTCGGCGGGGTTCATTCCTAGCTCATCCGCGACGAGGTCTATCATCCTCTCTATGAAGAATATTCCCTCGGGTCTGCCCGCGCCCCTGTAGGCTCCTAGAGGAGTCTTGTTAGTGTAGACGCCCAGCGCCCTGACGCTACCCGCTCTTATGTCGTAGGCTCCACTTATTATTCTAGTTGCTATCGCTGGCAAGGCCGCACCTAGGGGGTACGCTCCCAGGTCCGCGACTACCTCGCCCCTTAGACCTAGTATCCTGCCTCTCCTGTCGACGGCTACCTCTAGGGTGGCCCTTATGTCGCGCCCGTGAGTAGTGGATACCACGTCTTCCCTGCGATACGCATACCACTTCACGGGCCTCCCAGTAGTGTAGGCAAGGTACGGCACTACTAGATCCTCTGGATACGTTGGTATCTTAGCACCGAAGGCTCCTCCCACGTCAGGCTGGATCACCCTCACACTCCTAGGTGGCGCCACGAACTTGTCCAGGATTTCGTCCCTAAGATCGAAGGGTGTCTGAGTAGATGACCATACAGTCAGCGTTTCCCCGTCGTAATGAGCTACCACGCCGCGGGGTTCAAGGCTCGCAGCGTAGACCCTATCATTGTATAGGGTGTTCTCCAGGACTATCGGGGCCTCCTTGAATACCTTATCTGCATCCCCGCAGCCATAGGTCCTGTCGAACCCTATATTGCTGGGGGCTGAGTCGTGTATCCTGGGCGCTTCGTCTTTCAAGGCAGCGTCTACGCTTGAGACGGGTTCAAGAGGTTCATAGTCGACTACTACTAGCTCGGCAGCGTCCATCGCCTTATACGGGTCCTCCGCTAGCACTACAGCCACGGGCTCGCCTACAAAGCGTACCTTGTCCTTGGCTAGGGGGTAGAAGGGGTCGCTAGAGTTGAAGCTGAACGGCTTCAACCCTTTCTCTAGGTCCCGCCACGTGTAGACGCCAACCACTCCTCTCGCTTTCGCGGCGTCACTCGTATCTATCTCATTTATTACTGCATGGGGGTAGGGGCTTCTAACGAAGACCGCGTGTAGCATGCCCGAAAGCATTATGTCGTCGACGTAGGTGGCCTCTCCCCGTAGTATGCGGAGGTCCTCTAGCCTCTTCACACGGCTACCCACATAGCGGTTGAGGAATAATCTCGCCAAGACCCATGGCCCCGCAGGAAAAGGAGATGTCTCGGATTAAGAAATTTAAGGATTAGAGGGGGCTAGGGTAGTAGCCTCCTCACCACTGCTCCTATGGAGCCTGCTATCACGCCCCATATAGCTCCGCTAACAGCGTAGCCGACCGCCACGGCAGCGAACACTATGAATCCCTGCGTAGGGTCGGCTTCGTATATGAGCGTCTTGAATAGTAGGAGGTTAGCTATCATCGTTCCTATAGCGCTGGCGGCGCCTGCTACAGCGTGAGCTAGGGGGGTTAGCCTGTAGCCTGTCAGGAAGTACGCTATCTCGGCGAATACGCCTTGGAGGAAGCCATAGGCTAGATTGTATAAGCCTCCAGGAGCTGGGAGTATCACCTCTATCGCTGCTGCCAGGGTCTCGCCTACAAGAGCCGCCCCCGGCTTCCTTATTATACTCATTGCTAGTATGGCGCCGACGTACCATAGGCCATAGCTTATTAGGACGCCGCCGAAGGGGCCTAGCAGGCTTGTGCCTATATCGTAGACAAACCAAGCAGCCCAGAATATTATTGATACTACCGCGGCGACCGCTCCTAGCAGTGCGAAGTCTATGGTTGTGTAGCCCCTACCGGGCTTCCCGGTGCCGCCCGCTAGGGCCTCCATTACCCTTCAGCCTCCACGCTTACCACTGGCAGTAGTAAGACCTATTAATGTTGACACGTAGTAAGATAACCGGCTCCATAATGGGATGCCAAGCCATAGCTAAGAGGAAGGGTGCCCGGGGAAGTGGCAGAGATAGAGGCGAAAATAGGGGAGGCGAGATACTCTACAGGCTACAAGACACTGGAGGACGTTGCAATCACAGCCTCCGAGGGCCACAGAGTACTCGTGGCAGGGCCTAGCGGTAGCGGGAAGACGACACTCCTCCTAGCAGTCACTGGCGTCATGGTTAACTTGCTTGGTGGAAGTGTTAAGGGCTTCATCAACCTGGCCGGAGTAAACCCTCTAGAGGCTCGGGGCTTTCGCGAGGTGCCCAGGCTAGTTGGCGTTATACTCCAGGACCCCGAGAGGCAGATAGCGATGCCTACACCCCTCGACGAGGTACTGTTTACCCTTGAGAACCTGGGGTTCAAGGATGCCGAGGAGAGGGCCTGGAGGAGCCTGGAGGCCTTCGGCCTCGCGGGGAAGGCCCTCTGGTGGGTTGAAACACTAAGCGGGGGCGAGAAGAGGAGGCTGACACTCGCCGCGGGCACTGTACACGATCCAGAGGCGCTACTGCTCGATGAGCCTACTGCAAACCTCGACCCCTGGATCGTCGGAGAGACTATTAAGTTCGTGCGGGGCTTCTCCGGGCCCGAGATTATAGTTGAGCACAAGGCCCGCTACTTCCTTGATGTAGTCGACGAGGTGGTAGTTCTTAGCGGGGGCCATGTGGCTGCCAGGTTCAAAAGGCCCTTCACTGAGAATGATATAAACAGGATGGAGGAGCTCGGTGTAGATGCTAGGATCGAGCTGAAAGCCTCTGAGCCCCGGGGCGAGTGTCTCTCCACAGTAGCCAAAATAGCGGGGGCCCGGCTAGGCTACGACGCCCCAGTACTCTCAGTTGACGACTTTACTGCGTGCCGAGGCGAGATAGTGGCTGTGGTGGGCCCCAACGGCTCCGGGAAGACCACGCTCCTCAGGGCCCTAGCCGGGCAGAGGAAACCCCTAAACGGGGTAGTCAATGTGCAAGGGAGGGCCTTCTACGTACCCCAGAACCCTGACTACTCCTTCCTCTTCCCGAGCGTTGAGAGGGAGCTTGAAGAAGCCAGACGTCTGGGGGGCAGAGACCCGAGACCCCTCTTCAGGGCCCTAGCAGGCTCTGGGGGTTCCCTCGAGTCCATGCCCCCCTTCAAGCTTAGCCATGGTCAGAGGAGGTGGCTGAGTATAGCAGTGGCATACGCCTACAGGCCTAGCCTGCTGCTCCTAGACGAGCCTACCACGGGGCTCGATATCTCCCTTTACTCGCGGCTTGTAGCCCTCCTGAGGAGCCTATCCCGGGAGGCTGCCGTCGTTGTGGCCACACATGATGCTAGGCTCGTAGCGGAGGCCGCTGACAGGGTATACGCAGCCCTCGAGGGAGATCTCGTGGAGGTGGGGAAGGTTGAAGCTCTCAAGCTACTGGAGTCCGCGTGGAGGCCCTGACCCAGCCTACCTGTTACTTTACAGCTTCTCCATTACCTTGCTGGCCGTTGTCGAGGAGTCGCCCCGGGCCCTGCTAGTCCTGTTCCTAGTCACTGGCGTGCCCGGCCTTACACTGGGCTTCCTACGCTTCGGCCGCATGCTAGTCCTGCTCCCCCTCACCGTGATAGGCGCCTTCATAAACGCCATGATACTATATTATCTAGGCGTCGCTGGAAAGGATAGTCCTGCAGCGGCTAGCGTCGGCCCCTTAGTCATCCCCTGGTACGCTGTTAACGCCACCATAGTAATAGGGCTGAGGATAGCCTCGATCGCCGGAGCGGGCCTCCTCCTTAGCGGCTTGGCAAATCCCCGCGACGTGATAAGGAGTCTCGAAGCCTTAGGAGCCCCTAAGGGACTCGTGTTCAGCCTTGCATACGCCCTCAGGCTCTTGCCCCTCCTCTTCTCGGAGCTAGGCGAGGTAATGGCTATGAGGAGGCAGAGAGGCTATAGGCGTGTTCCCCTGACGCCCGGCGACTACGAAACGATAATGCTTCCCCTCCTGAGTGTCTCTGTTCAGAGGGCCGTCTGGGTGGGCGTCTCCGCGGAGCTCAGGGGGTTCAGGCTCAGGCGCTCACTCAGGCGGGGTCTACGTAGGCCTGGCCGCTGGGAGGCGTTGCTAGCGGTGGCCCTCGCTCTCCAGATAGCTGCCGTCGTCCTCTTCTAGTACCTAGATCTTGCTCGGATACTCCATCGAGTCCAGCATCACAGCATAGACGCGCCTCATGGCTTCCATGTCTTCGCGGAACGCCCATCTAGTTGCCGCCGCTTCTAGTCTCTCGGGTTCTAGGACTGCTAGGTGAGGCCCCGGCTGCCCGCCTACCTCTAGTAGCGGCTTCCCGTCAGGCGAGTAGACTGCCCCGCCGCCCTCGACGCTTCTCCCGTCCCTGTAGCTACCCCTAGCCGGTATAGACCCCGCTGTGTATACTATGTTCTCAGCTGCCCTTGCTAGCAGGGCGGAGCGCCAGAGTGGTATCCTATCCACCGTTATCTTTGCAGGGTTTAGTAGTAGGCGCGCGCCGGCCAATGCATGTATCCTAGCTATCTCAGGGTAGAACACGTCCACGCATACTATGCATGAGACATTCCAGCCTGAGATGGATAGAGGCTTGTAGAGGCGTCCGGACTCGATGAAGCCTCGTTCCCCCACAGCCTTACTGGGGTAAACTTTTTCGCAGGTCCTGAAGACTCCGGAGCCCGGCAGGGCAGCCACTCCCAGGCTAACCCTCCTCCCTGAGGCTTCAACCACGTACTGAGCCCCAGCGGCTACAGGCGCGGCGGCCTCCAAGGCAAGCCTCTCCGCGGCGGCTGCATAATCCTCCAGGGAGACCGGTTTGTTTGATAGCCAGTTCTCCGGTAGCAACACTAGTCCGGGCTCGATCCTTGCAAGCAGGTTCGACGACTTCAGGGCTCCTTCTAGTCCAGCCCCTGCAGGAGCTTGCAGGATGGCTATCCTCATCTCCTCCAAGGCCTTACACCTGAGGCGGCCAGGAATAGCTCGCCCGCCACAGCGGCCATTGCTGGGGTCAGCTGTACGGCGTAGAAGCTGTATAGCGTTTGATTACCCATGGCCATTACTGCGGCGTAGAGGGCTAGGAGCGAGAAGTAGTATATGTGGCCGGCGCCGGGCCATAGTCTTCTGCCAGCTGCAATCTCGGCTAGAATAGCTGTTATCGACGCCGCTAGGGCTGCCAAGTGTAGGGGCGTGTTTGTTGCAGCCCTCAATGGTAGAGGCCCATAGCTATAGTAGAAGGTGTTAGAGTTAAGTATCCATCCTAGAGGCGTGCTGGTGGGGGGCCCGCTTGGCCTACTAGTAGTGTGCCACTGAAGCGCATTGATGGTCTCCTCTAAAAGTTTATCGACGCCAAACGCGAGGACTAATGGAATATGAGTAGCTACGTAAACCAGTAGGCCTAGAGAGGCTGCTGCAGCCAAAGCAGCAAACTTCCTAGACAGCCTATACTCCGAGGCGGCCCAGAGTAGTCCTGCAGCTGTTACAGCCGCGGCGCCACTCATCTTGCTAGCCGCAGCTAGACCGCCAGCTATACTGGCCAGAGCGTATCTACCGTTAAGAGCCAACGCTATACTCACAGCCGTGAAGAACGCCTGGTATACGTCTAGCATCGCCACGGAGGAGGCGGCCCTCAACACGCCATCACTAGCAGCAGCCGCCGCAGCTAGACCGCCAGCTATACTGGCGGCCGGGCTACGGAATGCTGCCACGAAGCCAGCATAAATCACTAGGGGAATCAACGATCCCATAGCCATGCTAGGAACTCTCCAGCACAGAGGCTCGTCGCCGCAAATAACCATAGACAACGCTATTATATACTTTGCTAGCGGCGGGTGCTCGAAGTTCCAGTAATCCTCCTTAACCTTACCGCTATCCCTCCAGTAATCCATCTCGACTCCTGCAAGCTCCCTCAGATACTTCCTGGCAACATCAACATAGTAAACCTCGTCACTCACATAGTCAGAGCCCTCCTCCGAGTAAAAGGATGCAGCCGTGTAGGCGTCGTGAAGAACCCAGAGGGACGAGGAAACTGCCAGTAGAAGCCCTGCAAGGTAGAGTAATAGGCCGAGCCTAGCCCGGGGATCCGCGTAGCTCAGCCTCCTCACCTGCTCAGCCAAGACTACTCTTCATCCCCCGAGCCCCGTATGCCATAAGTAGATAGAGGCTATCCCGGCGGCGTCTTAAAGAAGCCGCCGAGAGAGACAAGAGAATACTACTCGGAGGAGGTGGCTGGAAGGGCCGCTGTGGGGAAGCCCCTACCCTGGGAGCGGATCCCCGGGGGCTGCATCGTTGCCGGGGAGTGAAGAAGTGGTCCTCACCCAAGCGGCCCTTGGCCCCTCCTCCGATCCTGGGTACAGCTTATAGCCTCGGCTACTCTACGGCTCAGCGGCTGGGGTGAATTAGTGATGCCTGTGGAGGTCAAGGATCTAGAGAGGTTTAAGGAGATAGTCAAGAGGGCTGAGGAGTGCCGTGTGAAGAAGCCTAGAAAGGGTGGCGAACCTGTCAAGATCAAGGCTAGGACTAAGCGGTACCTGTACACCTTTAAAGTGGAGGAGGCTAAACTGCAGGAGGTTCTAGGCCAGCTTGACTGCAAGAAGATAGTATATGTAAATGAGGGTAAGGTTGAGGAGAGGGGAGGCGGTGGATAAAGGGGCTAAATCGCTACCGTCTCTCCGTTTTCGGGTATAGCTATGTCATCGATCCCTAGTTCCGTCTTTATCCTTGCGGCTAGTGCTTGCTGGACCTCGTATTGCCCGTGGACTAGCACCACCTTCTCTACCCCTACT